>PKRH01000002.1 GCA_017577565.1 Thermoanaerobacterales bacterium
GAGGTGGGCGGCGAGCGAGTAGAGCCGGCGCGCCACCATCAGCAGGGGGATGCCGAGCGGCAGCAGGACGATCGTGATCGAGAGCAGGAACCCGACCGCCGCGAGCACCCCCGCCACCAGCCACAGGAGGCCACCGGACACCCAGCGCAGCGGCTTCACGGTCGACCCTCCTCCCGGACGGCGGGCGCCGTCCGGGTGTCGTCTACCCCGTCCGGGCCGGGGGCACTCCCGTGACCCGGTCACCCGCCGGCGAGGCGCCGGTCGGCTGCGCGGGCCTCGATGTCGAGGCGGCGGAGCAGGCCGGGCAGGATGCGCCGCTCGGCCGACCCGCCGACCACCGGCACGGCGACGACGAGCTCGCCGTCGATCCGCCGCACCGAGCCGCCGTCGTCGGGGAGGACCGCCAGGTCGGCCCGCCCGTGGAGGCGGCGGGGGTCGGCGTCGGCCGCGAAGCGCAGGCTGCCCTCGCCGGTCCCCGGGTCGAGCTCGAGGTGCTGGGTCCAGGTCAGCCGGTGCCGGCCGAGGAGGCGGCGAGCCAGCGGGTCGAGGCTCCCGACGAACTCGTAGCGGAGCCGGAGGACCGCCGGCCCCCCGCCGTCGACGGCCTCGGCCTCCAGCAGGGCGACGTCGGGCAGCTCGAGCTCCCGGTGGAACGCGGGGTCGACGAGCAGCGCCCGCACGGCGTCGGCGGGGGCGGCGAACCGGTGCTCGGCCTGGAAGCGCACGGCGCCATCGTCGCAGCCCGGCGGGCGCCGGACGGCGACCGTCGCGCCCCGGGTGCCGTCCGGCGCCGTCGGGTCGGGTCCGGCCGGCGCTCAGCCGCCCCGGTGGGCGACGGCCAGGTCGACGATCTCGTCCATGATCCGGGCCAGCTCGAAGTCCTTCGGCGTGTAGACGGCCGCCACGCCGGCCTCGGTCAGCGCCCGGCGGTCCTCCTCGGGGATGATCCCGCCGGCCACGACCGGTGCCTGGACCCCCTGCTCCCGCACGAGGCGCACGACGGTCGGGACGAGGTCGAGGTGGGACCCCGACAGGATCGACAGGCCGATGACGTCGACGTCCTCCTCGACGGCCACCGCCGCGATCTGCTCGGGCGCCAGCCGGATGCCCTGGTAGATGACCTCGAGGCCGGCGTCCCGGGCAGCGACGGCGATCTGCTCGGCGCCGTTGGAGTGGCCGTCCAGGCCCGGCTTGGCGACGAGCAGGCGGGGCGGCCCGCCGGGCAGCGACCGCACCCGCTCGGCGACCCGGCGCAGCCCCTCGGAGCCGCCGCCGGCCCCGACGGCCGCGGCCACGCCGGTGGGGGCCCGGTACTCGCCGAACACCTCCCGCAGCACGCCGGCCCACTCGCCGGTCGTGCCGCCGGCGTGGGCCAGGGCGATGGTCGCCGGCATGATGTTCTCGCCGGTCTCGGCGACCCGGCGCAGCTCGTCGAGCGACCGCTTGACGGCGTCGTCGTCGCGCTGCTCGCGCCACCGCCGGACGTCCGCGATCATCTCGGCCTCCACCGCCGGGTCGACCTTGAGGATGTGGCCGCCCTCGCCGGCCGAGGCGGTGAGGGGCGACGGCTCGGTCTCGGTGAACCGGTTGAGCCCGACGACGGTGATCTCGCCGTGCTCGATGCGCCGGACCCGCTCGGCGTGGCTGCGCACCAGCCGGCCCTTCAGCTCGTCGATGGCCTCGAAGGCGCCGCCCATGGCCAGGACGTCCTCGAGCTCGGCGGTGGCGGCGTCGACCAGCTCGGCGGTCAGGCCCTCGACGACGCGGGAGCCCTCGAACAGGTCGGGGTACTCGAGCAGGTCGGTCTCGTAGGCGAGCACCTGCTGCATCCGCAGCGCCCACTGCTGGTCCCACGGGCGGGGCAGGCCGAGCGCCTCGTTCCAGGCCGGCAGCTGGATCGACCGGGCCCGGGCGTCGCGGCTGAGCGTCACCCCGAGCATCTCCAGCACGATGCGCTGCACGTTGTTCTCGGGCTGGGCCTCGGTCAGCCCCAGGCTGTTGACCTGCACGCCGTAGCGGAAGCGCAGGGCCTTGGGGTCGGTGACGCCGTAGCGCTCGCGGCCGATCCGCTCCCACATCCGGGTGAAGGCCCGCATCTTGCAGGTCTCCTCGACGAACCGGATGCCCGAGTTGACGAAGAAGCTGATCGAGCCGAACACCTGCGGGAACCGGTCGGGGTCGACCTGCCCCGACTCCCGCACCGCGTCGAGCACGCCGATGGCGGTCGCCAGGCTGTAGGCGATCTCCTGCACCGGCGTCGCGCCCGCCTCCTGCAGGTGGTACGAGCAGACGTTGATCGGGTTCCACTTGGGGATCCGCTCGGCGCAGAACGCCACCATGTCGACGATCAGCCGGCGGGAGGGCTGCGGCGGGAAGATGTAGGTGCCGCGGGACAGGTACTCCTTGACGATGTCGTTCTGGGTGGTGCCCCGCAGCTTCTCCGAGGGGACGCCCTGCAGCTCGGCGTTGGCCACGTAGAGGCCGAGCAGCCACGCGGCGGTGGCGTTGATCGTCATCGAGGTGTTCATCTCGGCCGGCGGGATGCCGTCGAGCAGCTCCTGCATGTGGCCGAGGTGGGCCACCGGGACGCCGACCTTGCCGACCTCGCCCCGGGCCAGCGGGTGGTCGGGGTCGTAGCCGGTCTGGGTCGGCAGGTCGAAGGCGATCGACAGGCCGGTCTGCCCCTTCGCCAGGTTGCGGCGGTAGAGCTCGTTGCTCGCCTTGGCGGTCGAGTGGCCCGAGTAGGTCCGCATCAGCCAGGGGCGATCGGGCTCGGGCAGTCTCACCTCGGTCATGCCCCCATCGTCCCCCGACCTACCCGCGGGTCACAACCGAGCGGACCACCGGCGGCCGGTCCGGGGCGGGGTGCCGGCCGTCACCCGGCGAAGGCCGGCGGCGGGTCCAGCTCGACGGCCCGGGCGACCATCTCCAGGTAGGTGGCGCGGGGGACCTCGACCGCGCCCAGCGACGCGAGGTGCGGCGTGCACCACTGCACGTCGAGGACCCGTCCCTCGACGCCGCCCTCCCGGAGCAGCTCGACGAGGCCGACGAGGGCCACCTTCGAGGCGTCGGTCCGCCGGTGGAACATCGACTCGCCGGCGAACAGCCCGCCGATGGCCACGCCGTAGAGCCCCCCGGCGAGGACCGGCTCGCCGTGGTCGCCGTCCCGGCCGTCGCCCTCCCCGGGCACCGTCCACGCCTCGACCGAGTGCGCCCAGCCCAGGCGGTGGAGGCGGCGGTAGGCGGCCCGGACCTCGGGCGTGATCCACCCGTGGGGCCGGCGGGGGTCGGCGCAGGCGTCGATGACCTCGTCGAAGGCCGTGTCGACCCGGATCTCGAACCGCCGCAGGCTCCGGCGCAGCGACCGCGACACCCGCAGGCCGTCGAGCGGGATGATCCCCCGCGGGTCGGGCGACCACCAGCCGAGCGGGCCCCGGCCGCCCAGCGGCATCGGGAACAGGCCCCGCCGGTAGGCGGCGAGGATCGTGCCCGCCTCGAGGTCGGCGCCCACCCCGACCAGCCCGTCCTCGTCGGCGCTGTCGGCCGGGGGGAACGCCCAGCGCGGCGGCGGGGGTTCGACGGGCATGGGGCTGCGATCGTACCGGCCGCCCTCAGGGTCGCAGCCCGAGGTCGCGGGCGACGCGGGTGCCCACGGCGACGGTCGCCCGCCGGTTGAGGTAGCCGGCGGCGACGGCCCCGGTGAACGCCGGGCCGAGGGCCGAGAGGTTGCGGGTGAACCGCCGGCGCAGCAGCGCGCGCAGGCGCCGGCGGCCGGCGGGCCCGAGCGCGTCGCCCCGGACGTCGGCCCCGCCGCCGGGCGCGGCCCGGCCCGACATCCACGAGGCGATCGCCGCCTCGGTGGCCCGGCGCGGCCCGCCGGGCAGGGGCCGGCCGGCCAGCTGGTGCAGCTCGGCGACCAGCTTCACCTCGGTGGCCACGACCAGCGCCGTGGCCGCCGCCAGCTCGAACGGCACGAGCACCATGCCGGCGAGCGACACCTCCTGGGCGGTGACGAGGCCGCCGGTCGCGGCGGCGATCCCGCCGGAGACCCGGCCCGCGGCCCGGACGACCGAGCGGGCCAGCGCGTCGCCGGTGCGGCCGCCGTGGTGGGCCGAGAGCGTCTCGGCGTCCCGGACCGGCAGCCGGGGCGCGACGTCGAGGACGGTCTCGGCGAGCCACCGCCCGCTGGCGACGGCGCCCCGGCCGGCCCGGCGGGCCGAGGCGGCGAGGGCGGTGATCTGCGCCCGGCGGCGCTCGTCCGCGCCGGCCTCGCCGCCGGGCTCGGGGTCGCCGTCCGGCCCGGCACCGGACCGGGCCGCACGGTCGAGGAAGGTCGGGACGGGCAGGCGGGGCATCCACCCGAGTGTGGCGCGGCCACCCGGGCCGGGGCGCCCCGGCCGGGGGACGGCGGCGTCGCGGGCGGGCGACGCCGTGGCACCCGCCCGCGACGCCGGCCCGTCAGCTGTAGTCGTAGAAGCCCTTGCCCGACTTCCGCCCCAGGTGGCCGGCCGACACCATGCGGCGCAGCAGCGGGACCGGCGCGTAGTTCGGGTCGCGGAACTCCTCGTAGAGCGCGTCGAGGATGGCGACCGACGTGTCGAGGCCCACGAGGTCGAGCAGGGCCAGCGGCCCCATCGGGAAGTTGCAGCCGCCCTGCATGGCCGCGTCGATGTCGTCGCGGCTGGCGGTGCCGTTCTCGAGCATCCGCACCGCGTTGTTGAGGTAGGGGAAGAGGAGGGCGTTGACGATGAACCCGGCCCGGTCCTCGACGACGACCGGGTTCTTGCCGCAGGCCTCGGCGAAGGCGACGGCCTCGGCCACCGTCTCCTCGCTCGACACCAGCGTGCGCACGACCTCGACGAGCTTCATCGCCGGGGCCGGGTTGAAGAAGTGGACCCCCACCACCCGCTCGGGGCGGGACGTCTGGGTCGCCATCTCGATCACCGGGAGCGTCGAGGTGTTGGTGGCGAGGATGGCGCCCTCGCGCACGATGCGGTCGAGCTCGGCGAAGAGCTGCTTCTTCACCTCGAGGTCCTCGACCACCGACTCGACGACCATGTCGCAGTCGGCCAGCGCCTCCAGGTCGGCGGTGGCGGTGACCCGGTCGCGGACCGCCGCGGCCGCGGCCTCGTCGAGCTTGCCCTTGCTGACCTGCTTCTCCAGGGACTTGCCCAGGGAGGCCAGCATGGCGTCGGCGGTCTCCTGCTTGCGGGACCGCAGCACCACCGTGACGCCCGCCTTGGCGGCGACCTCCGCGATGCCGGATCCCATGATCCCCGATCCGACGATGCCCAGTCGTTCGATTGCCATCGAACGAGGCTACTGACGGTAAGTCGGACGGCGCCAACGCTCCGTGCCCGTGCATGCGCCCCGGGAGGGCGCGCCGCTCGCTAGCGTCGGGGCCCGATGAGCGGACCCCTGGCCCTCGTGGGCGGCGGCGAGTGGCGCGACGGCTGCGACTTCGACCGCGACCTGCTGGCGGCCAGCGCGGGCGACGAGGTCGTCGTGCTGCCCACGGCGGCCGCCTACGAGCACCCCGAGCTGGTGGTCCGGCGGGCGACCGAGTGGTTCGCGGCCGCGGGCGCCACCGTGCGGCCGGTGCACGCCGTCGACCGGGCCGGCGCCCACGACGAGGGCAACGTGGCCGCCGTGCGGGACGCCGCCTTCGTCTACCTCGCCGACGGGTCGCCCATGCACCTGCGGTCGGTGCTGCTGCACAGCCCGCTGTGGGACGCCCTCGTCGCCGCCTGGCAGGGCGGCGCCGTGCTGGCCGCCTCGGGCGCCGGCGCCACCGTGCTGTGCGACCCGGCCGTCGACCCCCGGGGCGGCGCCTTCACCGTGGGCCTCGGGCTGCTGCGGGGCATCGCCGTCGTGGCCCGGGCCGACACCTGGTCCGAGGACAAGCTGCACCGCACCCTGCAGCTCACCCCGCCCGGCGTGCCGCTGGTCGAGATCGACGAGCGCACCGCGCTCATCCGCGAGCCCGACGGCACCTGGCGGTCCGGGGGCGCCGGCACGGTCAGCGTCTGGGTCGACGGGCGCGAGGCCGGCCTCGACGCCCTGCCCGCCTGACGGGCCCCGGCCGCGTCCGCCGGCCCGGACCGCCCGACCCCCTGGGGACGTGGGGCTCTTCCCGCCACGGGCGAGTGGTCCTACAGTCGACCTCGGCGGGCTCGGCCCCGAGGAGGCACCATGCGTGCGGTCGTCTACCACGGTCCCGGTCGGAAGGCCTGGGAGGAGGTCCCGGACCCCACCCTCCAGGACGACACCGACGCCATCGTGCGGGTCGACGCCGTGACCATCTGCGGCACCGACCTCCACATCCTGAAGGGGGACGTGCCCGCCGTGACCGACGGGCGCATCCTCGGCCACGAGGCCGTGGGCACCGTCCAGCAGGTCGGGCCCGGCGTGCGGGACGTGCAGGTCGGCGACAAGGTGCTCGTGTCCTGCATCAGCTCGTGCGGCACCTGCCGCTACTGCCGGCAGGGCGCCTACGGCCAGTGCCTGAACGGCGGCGGCTGGATCCTCGGCCACAAGATCGACGGCACCCAGGCCGAGTACGTGCGGGTCCCGTTCGCCGACACCTCCACCTACAAGGCGCCGGAGGGCGTCGGCGACGAGCAGCTGCTCATGCTCGCCGACATCCTCCCCACCGGCTTCGAGGTCGGCGTCCTGAACGGCCGGGTCCAGCCGGGTGACGTCGTCGTGGTCGTCGGCGCGGGCCCGATCGGGCTCGCGGCGATCACCGGCGCCCGCCTCTACAGCCCGTCCCACGTCGTGGCCGTCGACCTGGCCGACAGCCGCCTGGAGGCCGCCAAGGCGTTCGGCGCCGACGTCACCGTCAACAACGGCCGGGAGGACCCCTGGGAGGTCGTCGCCGGGCTGACCGACGGGCTGGGCGCCGACGTGGCCATGGAGGCCGTCGGCGTCCCGCCGACCTTCGAGCTCGCCGCCCGGCTCATCCGGCCGGGCGGCCGGGTGGCCAACATCGGCGTCCACGGCGAGCCCGTCGCCCTCCACCTGGAGGAGCTCTGGATCCGCAACGTCACCGTGACGACGGGGCTGGTCGACACCTACTCGACGCCGATGCTCCTGCGGCTCCTCGCCGGCCACCAGCTCGACGCCGGTCGGTTCGTCACCCACCGGTTCGCCATGGACGAGTTCATGGAGGCCTACGACACCTTCGAGCGGGCCGGCGACACCGGGGCGCTCAAGGTCGTGCTCACCCCGTGACCCCGTGGCCGGCCGCGGTCCGCCCGCGGCCGGCCCCACCGGCGCTCAGCCGCCGGCGCGCCGGATGTCGACGACGTCGACGTCGAAGGCCAGCGGGGCGTCCGGCGGGATCGTGCCCCTGCCCTCCGCGCCGTAGGCCTTCTCGGACCCGATGAGCAGGTGCCGGCGCTCGCCGATCCTGGCCCCGACGAGGCCCTCGTCCCACCCCTGGATCACGGTGCCCGCACCAAGCGTCACCTCGAAGGGGTCGCCGCCCCAGGACGAGTCGAACTCGGTGCCGTCCTCGAGCACCCCCACGTAGTGGACGACGACGGTGTCGCCGACGGCGGCGCCCTCGCCCTCGCCCTCGATGAGGGTGGTCACCTCGAGCGCGTCGGGCGGGGTGTCCTCCGGCGGCGGCTGGGGGATCGGTGGGATGCGGTCGATGATCTCGGCGGCGAGCTCGGGGTTGCTGTAGGCCGAGGGCGGGGTCGTGGAGGAGGTCGTCGTCGGCGCCGTCGTGGAGGTCGTCGTCGTGTCCTCGGACGTGTCCTCGGTCGCGCCCTCGGCGTCGTCGCCCCCGTCGTCACCCATGAGCGTCGAGACCAGGAACAGCACGGCGAGCACGACGACCGAGCCGATCACGATGCGCACGAGGGCCCGGCGACGCCTCGCGCGCTTCGCGGCGGCCGCCTCGGCCAGCGCCTTCTCGATCCGTGCGGCCTTCTGACGCTCTCGCTTGGCGGTACCCACGAGGGGGCGAGGCTAGCGACAGCCGCTCCACCAGGGCACTCCGGCCGACCCCCTCACCACGCGAGCGGGTCCGGACTGCACTCTTCGGGGTCACACGTGCGACAATGCGTGGCTGAGGCGGTTCCACGTGACCTCTCCCCACCACGAGAACCACACATGAGCAACGATCAGCCAGATGAAGAGACGACGCCGACGAACGTGACCATCGAGGTCGGCCGGCGGTTGCGGGCCCTGCGGAAGGCCCGGCGCATGTCGCTCGACGACGTCGAGCGCGAATCCTCCGGGCGCTGGAGCGCATCCGCCATCGGCGCCTACGAGCGCGGCTTCCGCACCCTCAGCCTCCCCCGCCTGCACGAGCTGGCCGAGTTCTACGACGTGTCCGTGTCGGTCCTGCTCGGTGAGCAGCCGACCCCGACCGAGGGCCCGCCCAAGCTGGTCCTCGACCTGGAGGCGCTCAACCGGGTGCCCGAGGCGGCCCCCGTCCAGCGGTTCGTCCGGTCCATCATCGTCGAGCGCGGCGACTACAACGGCCGGGTGCTGACCCTCCGCCGCGACGACCTGCGGGCCATCAGCGCCCTCCTCCAGACCGACACGGCCGACGCCGTCAAGCGCCTCGAGTCGTGGGGCGCGCTCGTCGAGAGCCCCTCGGACCTCTCCTGACCACCGGGTCGTGACCTCCGGCGCGGGCGGATCGGGCGGGCGGTCCCGGCGCGCCCCGGCGCCGGCCCGGCCGGCGACGGCGTTGTCGCCGGCCACCTCGGCGCGCCGGTAGCGTTGTCGCCCGTGCCCCTGGTCATCCAGAAGTTCGGCGGCACCTCCGTGGCCGACCCCGACCGCATCCGCGAGGTCGCCGACCACGTCGCGCGCACCGTCCGCCGCGGCAACCAGGTCGTCGTGGTGGTCAGCGCCATGGGCAAGGAGACCGACGAGCTCATCCGCCTCGCGACCGAGGTGTCGGACGTCCGGCCGGGTCGCGAGATGGACATGCTCATCACCGCCGGCGAGCGCAAGGCGATGGCGCTGCTGTGCATGGCGCTGCACTCGGTCGGCGTGCCGGCCGACAGCTTCACCGGCAGCCAGGCCGGCTTCATCACCGACACCAACCACACCAACGCCAAGATCGTCGAGCTGCGGCCCGACCGGCTGCGCAAGGCCATCGAGGCCGGCCGGGTGCCGGTCATCGGCGGCGCGCAGGGCGTCTCGACCGACCACGACGTCACGTTCCTGGGCCGGGGCGGCTCGGACACGACCGCCGTGGCGGTGTGCCACGCCCTCGAGGGCGAGTTCTGCGAGCTCTACACCGACGTGCCCGGCGTGTTCACCGCCGACCCCCGCCTGGTGCCCAAGGCCCGGCGCATGGCCAAGGTCTCCTTCGAGGAGCTGCTCGAGATGACCGCCACCGGGTGCCCGAAGCCGGCCATGCGCTCGGTGGAGTACGCCCGCCGGTGGGGGGTCAAGCTGCACGTCCGCTCGGCCTTCACGTGGGAGCCGGGCACCTGGGTGGTCGAGGAGGACCCCACGATGGAACAGGCGATCGTCTCGGCCGTCACGCACGACACCAGCGAGGCCAAGGTCACGGTGTCGGGGGTGCCCGACCGCCCGGGCATCGCCGCCCGCCTCTTCCGCGAGCTGGCCGACGTGGACGTCAACGTCGACATGATCGTGCAGAACGTGTCCGACCGCGGCGTCACCGACATCTCGTTCACGGTCCCCCGCAACGACCTGCCCCTGGCCACCCAGGTGTGCCAGCGCCTGGCCGCCGACATCGGCGCCACCGGCGTGTCGTCCGACAGCGCCATCGCCCGGGTGAGCATCATCGGCGCCGGCATGAAGTCCAACCCCGGCGTCGCCGCCAAGATGTTCGAGGTGCTGGCCGGCGAGGGCATCAACATCGAGATGATCTCGACCTCGGCCATCCGCATCTCCTGCGTCGTGCGCGAGGACGAGGTCGAGCGGGCCGTCCAGAGCCTGCACACCGCGTTCGAGCTCGACGCCGTCGCCTGACGGCCCCGGCGCGCGGCCGGGACGGCGGCTGCGGAACCGGTTGGGCGGCGCCCCCGGGCCGCCGTAGCCTTGCCTGCCATGTCAGCAGTGCGAGTGGGCGTCGTCGGCGCCACGGGCCAGGTCGGCGGGGTGATGCGGGACGTCCTCGCGGCGCGCGACGTCCCGGTCGCCGACATCCGGTTCTTCGCGTCGTCCCGCTCGGCCGGGCGCACCCTCCCCTGGCGCGGCACCGAGGTCGTCGTCGAGGACGCGGCCACGGCCGACTACACCGGCCTCGACATCGTCCTGTTCTCGGCCGGCAAGGCGACCTCGCTGGAGCTGGCGCCCACGGTGGCGGCGGCCGGCGCCACCGTGATCGACAACTCCTCGGCCTGGCGGATGGACCCCGACGTCCCGCTCGTCGTCGCCGAGGTCAACCCCGAGGCGCTCGACCACCGGCCGAAGGGCATCGTCGCCAACCCCAACTGCACGACGATGGCCGCCATGCCGGTGCTCGCCCCGCTGCACCGCGAGGCCGGGCTCACCCGCTTGGTCGTCAGCACCTACCAGGCCGTGTCCGGCGCCGGCCTGGCCGGCGTCGCCGAGCTCGACGAGCAGGTGCGCAAGGCGGCCGACGGCGCGTCCGCCCTGACCCACGACGGCACGGCCGTCGACCTGCCCGAGCCCCGGGTGTTCGCCGAGCCCATCGCCTTCAACGTCGTGCCCCTGGCGGGCTCGATCGTCGACGACGGCTCGGGCGAGACCGACGAGGAGCAGAAGCTCCGCAACGAGAGCCGCAAGATCCTCGGCATCCCCGACCTGCGGGTGACCGGCACCTGCGTGCGGGTGCCGGTGTTCACCGGCCACTCGCTGTCGATCACCGCCGAGTTCGCCCGCGACCTGCCCCCCGAGCGGGCGGTCGAGCTGCTGTCCGAGGCGCCCGGCGTCGCGCTGGCCGACGTGCCCACCCCGCTGAAGGCCGCGGGGCGCGACCCGTCCTACGTCGGCCGCATCCGCCGCGACCCGACGGTCGAGCACGGGCTCACGCTGTTCGTCTCCAACGACAACCTCCGCAAGGGCGCGGCGCTCAACGCCGTGCAGCTCGCCGAGCTGCTCATCGCCCGCGGGATCTGACCAGCGCCGGGCCGGGCCCCGCGGCCCGACCGGCGGTCACGGGCAGGTGCAGGGGACGCCCCCGCAGCGGGGGCAGCCGTCGGCGTAGCGGGCCACGGCCTCGTCGAGGTCGATGCCGAGCTGGTTGGCCAGCGACGCCAGCCAGGCCAGCACGTCGCCGAGCTCGTGGACCTGGTCGGCGCGGTCGCCCTTGCGCACGGCCTGGGCCAGCTCCCCCAGCTCCTCGGCCAGCCACGCCACGGTCGCCGCCAGGCCCCGGGCCCGGTCGCGGGCGCCGTAGGTGTCGGCCATGAGCTGCTGGAACGCCGCCAGGTCCATGGGCCGGGAGCGTAGGGCGCGCCCGGGGCCCGCCCCGCACGGCCCCTCACCGGGCCGCGTCGCCCCGGGCGGCGGCCACCGGCCCCGGCCCGGCGCCGGCCGCCGCCGGGCCCCGGCGACGGGCTGCGACCCAGTCCAGCGCCAGCCACTGGTCGCCCCGGCGGGCGCTGTACCAGCCGTGGGGCCGCACCGCCCCGTAGCGGATCGTGAAGCGGGCCTCCGCGATGCCCGGCCGCCCGGCCAGGTGCCAGCGCTCGACCGCGGCGAGCACGGCGCGCTCGGCGCCGCGGCCGCCGTGGGCGACCAGCCGGACCCCGCCGCCCAGCCCGGCCGCGGGCACGAGGAGGGCGAGGCTGCCGTCGGCCACGTCGACGACGCCGAGCGCCTGCCGGGCGGTCGTCGAGCGCGGCCCGCCCCGGCTGACCTCGACCTGGCGCTGCTCGGGCAGGGCGAGCGCCACCCAGGTCATCAGCGCGTGCGGCGAGGCGCCCCGCAGGGGCAGGTCGCGGGTCCGGCCGAAGCCGAGCGCCGTGGTGATCAGGCGCTGGCGGTCCGAGCGGTCGAGCCCCGCCAGGGCCGGCCCCGCGATCTCCAGCAGCACCCGGTCGCGCCGGGGGTCGGCGACCTCGCCGGCGACGAGGCGGGTCGGGCGGGCCACCGCCTGGGGGTCGGCGTCCGGCCCCGGGCGCAGGGCCATGAAGCCGCCGCCGGTGGCGGCCGTCGACACGAAGCCGTTGGCGCCCTTGCGGAAGGCGACCACCGCCTGCAGCCAGAAGACGACGGTGCTGAGCCGCAGGGGGACGACCAGCGTGCCGCCGGGTCGCAGCTGGTCGAACCACGCCCGGGGCACGGCCTCGGTGCTGGCGGTGGCGATGACCGCGTCGTACGGCGCGCCCGGCGGCCAGCCCCGGGCGCCGTCGCCGACCTCGACGCGCGCCCCGGCGCCGGCGGTCAGCAGCGCCCGGCGGGCGGCCACCGCGGTGTCGGCGTCGACGTCGACGGAGACGACCGTGCCCTCCTCGCCGACGAGGTGGGCCAGCAGCGCCGCGTTGTAGCCCGTCCCGGCGCCGATCTCGAGCACCCGCTGCCCGGGGCGGACCCCGAGCATCTCGAGCATCCGGGCCATGATCGCCGGCTGCGACGACGACGACAGCGGCGTGCCGGCGGCGTCGCGCCGGGTGACGATCGGCTCGTCCCGGTACACCGCGGCCAGCCCGTGGCGCTGGGCGTGCTCGGCGAGGAAGAGCTCCCGTGGCACCGCCTCGAAGGCGGCCGCCACCCGGTCGTCCCGGAGGTGGCCCTGCTCGCGCAGCGCCTGCACCAGCTCGCGGCGCAGCCTGGTGCTGGTCCCGGACGCCATGGGGGCGATCGTAGGCCCGGGGGGCGCGAGGCCCGCGGGACCCGCGGCCGCCCTCCCGGGCGCCGAGCGGCGGACGGCGCTCAGCCGCCGGGCCCGCCGACCCCGAGCACGGCCGTGACCGGCAGGTGGTCGGAGATCACACCGAAGCGGGTGACCTCCTCCCCCTGCGGGATGCGCACCTCGGCGGCCTCGACGCCCTCGCCGAGGTAGACGAAGTCGAGCTGCTGGGTGGGCGGCTCGGTCGTGCCCCGCCGCCAGCCGTGCCAGTTGGTGGGCAGCCGGTCGGCGCCGCGGCGGGGCCTCGTGGCGGCGGGCCCGTCCGGCCCGTCGGCCACCCCGACGGTGGGCCCGTCCGGCCCGTCGGCGGCCCCCGAGACCACCGGGGGGTCCGGCGCGCCGGCGGCGATGGCCGAGGCGTCCCGCAGGCCCGCGGCGGCGAAGCGGTGGTGGAGCTCCCCGCCCGGGCGCTCGTTGAGGTCGCCGCAGACGACCACCGGCCCGGGGGTCCGGGCGACGTGGTCGAGCACCGCGGCGGCCTCGACGGTCCGCAGCGTCGACAGGTCGTGGGGCGAGAGGTGCAGGTTGACGACGGTGAGGGGCGGCGCGCCGTGGACGCTGCCGGCCTGGAGGAGGCGGCGGCGCCAGCTGAGCACCCGCCACCGCGCCGTCAGCGCCCGGGCCCGCACGCTTACCGGCCGGTCGACCCCGATGATCGCCATGCCCTCGGGCCAGGTCCGCACGGGCCAGTGCTTGAAGCTCCAGCCGCAGGACCGGGCGCCCAGCGCCCGGGCGATGCGGCGGGCCTGGTGCCACTGGACCTCCTGCAGGCAGACGAGGTCGGCCCCCTCGGCGCGCAGGTGGTCGGCGACGGCCTGCGCGTCCGGGTCCTCGGCGCCCTTCAGGTTCCAGGTGACGAGGGTCGTCGTCGCCACGACTCGCCGAGCAGGCGGCAGGGGTGGCGGGCGTGCTGGCGGATGAGCAGCGCCTCGATCCCCAGCAGGAAGAACGCCCCCACGATCAGGCCGCCCGTCACGTCGGAGAACCAGTGGACACCGAGGTAGACACGGCTGGCGGCGATGCCGGCCACCAGGGCGGCGGCGATCGCCACCGAGGCCCACCACACGGCCCGCCGGTGGGTGTAGAGGGACACGACCACCGGCATCAGGCCCCACAGCGCCACGGCCGCCATGACGTGGCCGCTCGGGAACGACGGGCCGTTGCCCGCGACGAGGCGCTCGAAGTCCGGCCGCTCACGGTCGACGAGCGCCTTGACGGTGAACTCGACCACCGGCCGGCTGACGGTGGCCACCAGCACGGCGGTGCCGACGGCCCGGCAGCGGCGCCAGGCCACGACCGCGGTCACCGCGCCGAGCACCAGCACCGGGATGGTCGAGCCCAGGCGGGAGATGTTCAGGAAGAGGTCGTCGAGGAAGGCCGTGCGCCGGGACTCGACGCTGCGCTGGATCGGCTCGTCCCAGGTCAGCAGCAGCTCACCGCCCCACAGGGCGGCGCCGGTGGCGAGCGTCACGAAGGCGGCGAACAGCCCGGCGACGAGCCGGGGCCGGGACAGCAGGACCGAGGACGGCGTGGCCGGGAGCTCGGCGTGGAGGTGCCCGGCGAGAGCCGGGACGGCCGTGGTGGTCGTCTGGTCCATGTGCGGCGGCGGTGTACCGGGATCGTCTCGCCGGCGTCCCGGCGGGTCATGGGATCCGGCGGCACCAGTGAACCAGGCCCGCGCGCGACGGGCAACCGGTCGCGCGCTCAGGCGGGGCGCCGGGCCTCGCGCTCGGCCTGGGGCAGCGAGCAGGCCGCCGTGCCCCCCGGCATCCGGTGCCGGTTGCGGGCCACCCACCGGTAGACGGGCCACGCCACCCACAGCACCGGCCGCAGCCCCAGCAGCCGGCCGAGGGGGCGCCAGTACGAGCCGGCGTCGACCAGCATCCGGGCGATCGCCTCGGGGCCGTGGCGGGTGGGCTCGCCGGGCGCCACCCACACGACCGCCTCCTCGGCCTGGGCCTGCGTGACCCCGAGCGCGTCGAGGTCGGCGAACTGCCAGGGCACCACCCGGGCGGAGGTGGGGATGCGGCGCTCGATGAAGGTCGCGCAGCTGGTGCAGAAGGAGCAGTCGCCGTCGTAGAGGAACACCGGGGACGGCGGGGGCGCGGCGTCGGTCACGCCGCCATTGTGGCGGCCGGCGGCCGGATCAGGTCGCCGGCGGCAGGGCCGGGTCGGCCAGCGCCTGGCCGAGGGCGGCGATGCCCGCCTCGAGCTGGGCGTCCGACAGGTAGGGCGCGGGTCCCAGCCGCAGCACGTCGCCACGGCTGTCGGTGGCGACGCCCCGGTCCCGCAGCGCCTGCTGCAGGCGGGCCGCGTGCGGCGTCCGCAGCGCGAGGAAGCCGCCGAGCGCGTCCAGCGGTGCGTCGCGGTCGCGGGTGGCCAGCCGGTCGTCCACCCCCAGCGCGTCGAAGCCGGCCGCGAGCACGGCGAGCTGGCGCTGGTACGAGCGGCGCAGCAGCTCGGGGGTCAGCCCCTGCTCGGCGAAGAACCGCAGCACCCGGGCCGCCCGGTAGTGGCTGGTCGGGTCGTAGGTGGCGCCGGCGAAGCGGCCGGCGCCGCGCGGGTAGGCGACCCGGCCGGGGTCGTGGTGGGCGGCCAGCTCACCGAACTCGGCGAACCAGCCGGTGACGACGGGCCGGAACCGGTCGGCCTGCGGCGGCAGGCGCAGGAAGCAGTTGCCCTCGCCGAGCTGCAGGTACTTGTAGCCGCCGCCGGTGACCCACGCCGAGCCCAGGCCCAGCTCGTGCACCGGCAGCGGGACCGGCCCCAGCGCGTGGTACGCGTCGACGACCAGCTCGGCGCCCCGCCGCTCGCACGCCGCGGCCAGCCCGTCGAGGTGGGGCACGATGCGGGCCGAGGCGAACAGCACGGCGGAGACCAGCACGGCGGCGGTGCGGTCGTCGACCGCGGCGGCCAGCCGCTCGGCCAGCGTGCCGGCCGGCTCGGCGGGCACGAGCACGACCTCGACGCCGCCCTCGGCCAGCCGGGCGAGCTGGCGGCGCAGGCTGTGGAACTCGCCGTCGGTCGACACGAGCCGGGGGCGGGTGCCGCCGAGGTCGAGGGCGGAGAGCAGGCGCACGACCAGCTCGTGCGTGCTGGCCCCCAGGGCGATCTCCGCCCCGGGGTCGGCGAGCAGCCGCCGGAACCCCGCGCGCACCTCGTCGGCGACCGCGAGGGCCCGGTCCCACTTGTCGTCGACCAGCGCGGCGGCGTCCTCCAGGGCGGCGAGCTGGCCCTCGGCGGCCACGTCCGGCCACGCCTGGTGGGAGTGGCCGGTGAGCAGCACCCGTTCCTCCACCCGGAACCGGCGGTAGTGCCGGGCCAGCGGGTTGGGCGACGCCGCGAGGTCCTCGGCGGTGATCACAGCCGGCTCCGGATGGCCCACAGGTCGGGGAACATCGGCTGCCACAGGGTCGAGCGGAGGTAGTCGGCGCCGGAGGAGCCGCCGGTGCCGCCGCGGGTGCCGATGGTCCGCTCGACCATCTTCACGTGGCGGTAGCGCCACTCCTGCAGGCCCTCGTCGAGGTCGACCAGCCGCTCGGCCACCATCGCCGGCCCGCCGTCGTCCCGGTGGACCTGCAGCAGCACCTCCTGGACCTCGGGGTCGGGGCGCCAGCGCCGGCCGACGTGGCGGTCGAGCACCGCCCGGGGCACGTCGTAGCCCCGGACGTGCAGGTAGCGGAGGAACGAGTCGAACAGCGACGGCCGCTCCATCGCCGCCTCGATCCGGGCCCGCTCGAGCGAGTCCGGGGCGTAGGCGTCGAGCACGCTGCGGTCCCGCCGCCCGAGCACGGCCTCGAGCTCGCGGAACTGGGCCGACTGGAACCCGCTCGCCCGGTCGAGCCGGTCGCGGAAGCCGAGGAACTGGCGGGGCGTCATCGTCTCCAGGACGTCGACCTGGGCGACGGCGACCTTCAGCACCGTCAGCACCCGCTTCAGCGTGTGGAGCGCGTGCGCCGTGTCCCCCGCCGCCAGCCGGTCCTGCAGGTGGGCCAGCTCGTGCAGGAGCTGCTTGAACCACAGCTCGTAGACCTGGTGGACGACGATGAACAGCATCTCGTCGTGCTCGTCCGAGCGGGGGCGCTGGGCGGCGAGCAGCTCGTCGAGCGCGAGGTACGACGAGTAGGTGAGGGCGGGCGAGCGGTCGGTCATGGCCTCACCTCCCGGGGTCCGGCCGGCGGCCGCCGGCCGTCGACGGGCGCCGGCCGGAGCGTAGAGGCCGGCCGGGCGGCGCGCCCCCGGTCGCGGGCGAGCGGCGCCCCGGCCGGCCGGGTCAGCCCCGGACGTCGGACCAGCGCCGCACCACCTGGACGTCGACGACGAAGCGCACGTCGGTGCCGGGTGCCCACCGGCCCGCCGCCTCGTCCAGGCACGCGGCGACGACCCGGGCCACCTCGTCGCCCTGGTCCGCCGGCGCGTGCACGAGCAGCTCGTCGTGCAGGCACAGGACGATGCGGGCGCCGAGCGGCGCCGCCCGGGCCCGCACGGTCACGGCCCACATCTTGAACAGCTCCGCCGCCGCGCCCTGCACGAGGGCGTTGCGCCCGTAGCGCCCCCGGGCGGCGGCCCGCCGCCGGGCCTCGCGCTCGTCGAGGCGGCGCTCGTCTCCGGCTCCCAGCCGCACGAGCCGGCCGCCGTAGGTGCGGACGTCCCGGCCCATCCGGCCGGCCTCGTCGCCCGCGGCCAGGTAGGCCATGGCCACCGGGTAGGCGGCCTCCAGCCGCCGGAGGACCTGGGCCCCCCGCCCGGTGGTCTGCCCGTACATCGCCCCGAGCATCGCCACCTTGGCCGTCTCCCGGTCGACCCCGAGGCTGCGG
Source organism: Thermoanaerobacterales bacterium (assembly GCA_017577565.1). Lineage (GTDB taxonomy): Bacteria > Actinomycetota > Acidimicrobiia > Acidimicrobiales > VFJN01 > ZC4RG19. Next base: position 17,635 of record PKRH01000002.1, read on the forward strand.
GCCACCGGCGCGTAGAGGTCGTCGGTCGCGCACGCCGCGGCCAGCGCCCGGTCGCCGGAGACGGCGGCGAGCACGCGGGGCTCGATCTGCCCGAGGTCGGCGCGCACGAACACGTGGCCGGGCTCGGCGACGACCGCGCCCCGCAGCTCGGCCGGGAGGTTGTGCAGGCCGGCGGTGGCGGTCATCCGGCCGGCGGCGCCGTCGCTGGCCGTCCACTCGCCCCGGAGCCGGCCGTCGGCGCCCAGGTGGCGATCGAGCCAGCCGTAGCCGTAGGTCGTGGCGACCCGCTCGGCCTTGCGCCAGGCGAGGAGCGCCTCGACGACCGGGTGGCGGTCGCGCAGCGCCTCGAGCCGCCACGCCCGGGTGTCGGCGACCTCGATGCCGACCCGGCGCAGCAGCGAGCGCACCTGCCCGGGGCTGCGCAGGTCGACCTCGAGCCCGGGCACGTGGCGCAGCACCTCGGCGTCACGCCGGGCCCGCTGGGCGGCGGCCTCGGCCTCCGAGCGGGCCCGGGGCCCGACGACGGCGGCGATGATCCGCTCGGCCTCGGCCCGGTCGACCGGCAGGCCGTCGGCGGCCAGCTCGGCGCAGAGCAGCTCGGCCGTCGACTCCGACCGGGCGACCGCCGCGGCCACGGGCCGGTCGAGCTGGCGGAGGCGCTCCTGCTGGCGCTCGGCCGCGGCCAGCGCGGCCGCCGCCCAGGCGGCCAGCCGGTCGGGCGCGGCCGCCCAACCGCCGTCGACCCAGGTCGCCTTCAGGTGGCCGTCACGCCGGACCGGCCCGTCGGCGGCGCCGTCGCCCCCGCCGTCCTCGTCGAGGTCGGCGGCCACGCTCCACAGGTCGGGCGGGCCGGTCGGGGCCGCGTCGAGCGGCAGCCCCTGGGCCCGGGCCCAGACGACGGCCGGGTCGACCCGCCACCCGCCGTGCAGCAGGCGGTCGACCGCCGCCAGGTCCCAGCACGTCGCCACCCGCACCCCCGCGGCCACGAGCCGGACGGCCGTGCCGGCGTCCCACCAGACCCAGCGGGGCCGCAGCACCCGCTCCACCTCGTCGACGACCGACGCCGGGTCGGCGTCGGCCGCCGGCACCGCCAGCCGGCGCCCGGCCGCCGCCATCCCGACCCCGGCGGCGGCGTCGACGGCGAGGGCGACCGGCGCGCCGCGGCGCACGCCGGCCCGGCGCAGCTCCTCGACGGCCTGCGGCCCGCCGGCGAGCAGCACGACCGCCGGGCCCTCGGCCGCCGGACCGCCCGTGCCGCCGGGTGACAGGGGGTGGCCAGGCCGCCGCACAGGTCGCAGACTAGGAGGCGAGAGGCCCGACGACCCCGGGGGTGCCTCATGACCCGACACGACGGCCCCGTGCCCGAGCTGGTCCCCCAGCTGTCCCGCGGCAAGCACCGCAACCCGAGGAAGGGCGCCTGCTTCATGGAGCTGGCCTCGTTCCTGGCCGGTGAGCGGTGGAGCGACCACCCGGCCTGCACGCACCCCCTGCTCGCCGCGCTCGCCCGGCTGGTCAACGACCACACCTCCGACGCCGGGCGCCGCGAGCTCGCGCCCCTCGTCCCGTCGGTGATCGGGCTGAACGGCGACGACCCCGCCGTCGACGTGCAGGTCACCCTCCGGGCCGCGACGACGGCGCTGCCGGTCGTCGCCGCCGAGCGGCAGCGGGTGCTCGCCGTGTCGATCCTGGCCGCCGAGCGCATGCGCGACGACCTCGAGGGCCGGCCCCCGGGGACGCTGAGCCCCGGGAGCCGGTGGGCGCTCGCCCAGGCGCCGGACGCCGAGCGGTGGGCCCGCAGCTTCACCCGCGAGATCCGCACCAGCCTCAAGGGCTTCCGCCGCTACGCCGCCGCCAACACGCTGCGCCAGGCGGTCGTCGGGGTGGCCCAGGCCTGCATCCCCGACCCCGACCGCGTGCTGCGCGAGATGCTCACCGCCGCCATCGACGACTGCCGCCGCATCCTCGGCCACGGCGACCGGGCCGCCGTGGCGGTCGACCCGGCGTCGTGGCGGGCGGCGGTCGAGCTGACCACCACCGGCCGGGCCGCCCGCTAGGCGCGGCCCGGCCCGCGGCCGGCCCTCAGCCCTCCTCGCGGACCAGCTCGGCCATCTCCGAGATCGTCGAGATCCCGAGCTCGTCGGCGCGCTCCTCGGTCATGGCGATGGCGTAGGTGTTGTTGAACGGCGCCGGCGGGAGCCACGCGACGCCGTTGGCCTCGTCCGCGGCCTGCAGGGCCTCGTACTGCTCGTCGACGTCGGGGATGGCCTCGGTGTTGTCGAGGTAGGTCACCCAGCCCGTGCCGAGGTACTCCCAGTACATGTCGATGTCGCCGGAGAGCAGCGCCTCCCGGACGGTCGTGCTGCCGACCAGGCCCGTCCGGTCCCGGACGTCCGCCCCGGCCTCCTCCAGCACGAGCATGGTCAGGTGGCCGAGGATGAGCTGCTCGGTGAACTCCTTCGACCCGACGGTGAACGACGCGCCGGACAGGTCGACGTCCTCGACCAGGTCCGAGTTCTCGTCGAGCCAGGCCCGGGCGACGTCCTCCGGGTCCTCGCCCTCGACGTCGACCTGGGCGTTCAGCTCGACCATCGTCTCGTCGTCGAGCACCTCGGAGATGGGGGCGAACAGCTCCTCGAGCTCGGGGTTGGCCTCCAGCACGTCGGCACGCACGGTGAGCGAGCCGTTGAACGGCGGGAAGAAGCCCTCGTCGTCCTCCAGGACGGTCAGCCCCAGGGCGCCGACCCGCCCGTCGGTGGCGAAGATCGAGCCGAACGTGCAGTTCCCGGCGTCGACCTCGCTGTAGACCAGGGCGTCCTCGTCGAGGGCGGTGACGGCGTCGGCCGGGAACTCGAAGTCGTAGGCCTCCTCCAGCCCGGGGAGCCCGTCGGGGCGGGTGGCGAACTCGCCGCCGACGCAGATCGACACGTCGGCGGCGTCGCCGCCGCCGTCGCCGCAGCCGGCCGCGAGCAGCGCCGCCGCGGACAGCGCCGCGAGGCCGCTCGTCAGTCTGCGCGTGGTGTGCATGTGGTCTCTTCCTCCTGGTCGCGGCCGTGGCGGCGGGGCGGGACGCTCAGGTCCCCTTCGGTCGGAGGAGGTCCTCGACGATCCCCGCGATCCAGTCCAGGGCGAGCGCGACGACCGCGGTCAGGACGCTGCCGGTGACGAGGACCGGCGTCCGGTCGTGGATGTTGCCCTGGTTGATGATCCAGCCCAGGCCGCCGGCGCCGATGAACGTCGCCAGCGCGGCGGTCCCGACGTTGATGACCAGCGCCGTGCGGATGCCCGCGAGCATGACGGGCACGGCGAGCGGCAGCTCGATGCGCAGCAGCACCTGGCGCGCGGTCATCCCCATGCCCCGACCGGCCTCGATGAGCGACCGGTCGACCTGGTCGAGCCCGACCATCGTGTTCCGCAGGACCGGCAGCACGGCGTACAGCACGAGCGCCGTGATCGCCTGCTCGAAGCCGATCCCGACGACGACGGCGAGCAGCACGAGGATGCCGATCGACGGGATCGACTGGCCGACGTTCGCGACCGCGAGGACCGCGGGCGCGAGCCGGCGGGTGGCCGGGCGCGTGACCAGCATCCCCAGCGGGACGGCGATGACGATCACGAAGAACGTCGACACCGCGGTGAGCTCGAGGTGCTCGAGGACGCGCTGGCGGATCATGGGGGCGTTGAGCGCCGCCTCCTCGATGCGGTCGAGGTCCTGCCCCTGGACGTAGACGTAGAGCGCAGCGCAGACGCCGGCGAGCACGACCGGCGTGCCGACCCACCGCCACAGCGGGGACGGGCCGCCCAGCTCCTCGACGAGCTCCTCGGCGGCGAGGGCGTCGCCGGCGCCGGCGACGTCGCCGCCGCGGTCGACGGTGGGGGCGGTCACTCAGCCCACCTCCCCGACGGCGTCGCCGGGGGCGGCCTCCGCCTCGGCGACGGCCCGGTCGCGTCGGCGGACGTCGCTGCGCATCTCGTCGATGGCGCTCGTGACCGTGCCCAGGTCGACCACGCCCTGGTAGCGGCCGCGCCGGTCGACGACGATGGCGCAGCCGACGGTCGAGGTGACCATCTCGTCGAGGGCGTCGTGCAGGGTGGCGTGGGGCTCGACGACCGCCGTGGCGGGGAGGCCGACCCGGTGCAGGGGCTCGCGCTCACGGGCGAGGTCCCGGGCGGTGACCCACCGCAGGGGGCGGTCCTCCTCGTCGAGCAGCAGCAGCGAGCCCTGCTCGCTCTCGGCCAGCAGGCGGCGCAGGCGGGCGCGGTCCTCGTGCACCGAGGCGGCCGGCCAGTGGTCGAGCGGCACCTCGCGCACCCGGGTCAGGTTGAGCCGCTTGAGCGCCGCGCCCGCGCCGATGAAGTCCTCGACGAAGCCGTCGGCCGGGGCGGTGAGGATGGCCTCGGGCGTGTCGTACTGGGCGATGTGCGACTGCTCGCGCAGGATGGCGATCCGGTCGCCCATCTTGATGGCCTCGTCGATGTCGTGGGTGACGAAGACGATCGTCTTGCGCACGTCGGCCTGGATGCGCAGGAACTCGTTCTGCAGGCGGTCCCGGGTGATCGGATCGATCGCCCCGAACGGCTCGTCCATGAGCATGACCGGCGGGTCGGCCCCGAGCGCCCGGGCGACGCCGACGCGCTGGCGCTGTCCACCGGAGAGCTCCTTCGGGTAGCGGTCGCGGTACTCGGCGGGGTCGAGGCCGACCAGCTCGAGGAGCTCGTCGACCCGGGCGGCGATGCGCTGCTTCTCCCAGTGCAGCAGCTTCGGGACCATGCCGACGTTCTCGGCCACGGTCATGTGGGGGAACAGGCCGATCTGCTGGATGACGTAGCCGATGTGGCGCCGCAGCTCGTCGGCGTCGGCCCGGGTCACGTCCTCGCCGCCGATGAGGACCCGGCCGGACGTCGGCTCGATGAGCCGGTTGATCATCTTGAGCACCGTCGTCTTGCCGCAGCCGGACGGCCCGACGAGCACGACGATCTCCCCCTTGGGGATGTCGAGCGTGATCCCGTCGACCGCGGGCACGGCCTGGCCCGGGTAGCGCTTGGTCAGCGACTCCAGCCGGATCATCGGCTCGGGCGAGCGCGAGGCGTCGGTCATCGGAGCCCCTTCGAGGTCGTCAGGCGGGCGATCACCTGGAAGAGGAGGTCGAACAGCAGGGCCAGGAGGGCGACGCTGACGGTGCCCGAGAAGGCCAGGTTGAACCCCCGCTGCGTGCCGGTGGCTCGCAGGCCCTGGAAGATCGGGCCGCCGAGCCCTGGGCCGTTGACGATGGCGGCGATGGCGGCGATGCCGACCGTGAGCTGCGTCGAGACCCGGATGCCGGTGACGACGACCGGCCAGGCGAGCGGCAGCTCGATGCGGGCCAGGCGCTGGCCGCGCGACAGGCCCATGCCCACCGCGGACTCTGTGACCGCCGGGTCGACCGAGCGCAGGCCCGTGATCGTGTTCCGCACGATCGGCAGCAGCGCGTACATGACCAGCGCCACGATCGCCGGGCGGGAGCCGAGGCCGAAGATCGGGATGAACAGGCCGAACAGCGCGAACGACGGGATGGTGAGGAACGTGCCGGTGACGGTGAGCACGACCTTGGCCGCCGGCGGCCGCCGATAGGTGAGGACCCCGAGGCCGACGCCGATGACGGTCGCGATCAGGATGGCGGTGACGACGATCTGCGCGTGGTCGATCGCCAGGTCGAGGTACGACCGCCACTCGTCTCTCAGGTACTCGGGGACGTTGCCCAGGTAGTCGAAGAAGTCCATCGCCGCCCGGTCCCCCTACCCCCGCCGGCGCGACACGATGCGTGGCGGGCACCGACCGCCCCGTACCCTCGCCCCCGAGGAGGCACCGATGACGACCTCGGAGATCCGGCGCCAGATCGACGCCCGCCTGGAGGACCTGCACCGCCGGCACCGGGAGCTTCCGCCGGACCGGGAGGTGCGCTGCTACACGCCGGGCCGCGGCTACCACGCGCCGGACGGCGAGGAGATCCGGCACTTCGGCCTCGCCCTGGCCAGCCTCGAGGGCGACAACCACGGCGTCGGCGACGCCGAGGTCCCGTTCGCCATGCAGTCGATCTCGAAGGTGTTCACCTACGCGCTGGCGCTGGCCGACCACGGCCGCGAGCACGTCCTGTCCCGGGTCGGCGTCGAGCCGAGCGGCGACTCGTTCCGGTCGATCGTGTTCGACGAGCGGGCCCGTCGCCCCTACAACCCCATGGTCAACGCCGGTGCGCTGGTCACGGTCGACCTCGTCGAGGGCGACGACCTGGCGACCAAGCGGGCCCGCATCCTCGAGCTGATGCAGGTGGCGGCCGGTGAGCCGCTGGAGGTCGACGAGGACGTCTTCCAGCAGGAGATCCGCACCGACGACCGCAACCGGGCGATCGTCTACCTGCTGCGCAGCGAGGGGATGATCGACGGCGACCCCGAGGAGGTGCTCGCCCTCTACCTGCAGCAGTGCTCGGTGACGGTGACCTGCCGCACGCTGGCGACGATGGCGGCGACACTGGCCAACGGCGGCGTCAACCCGGTGACGGGCGACGCCGCGTTCCCCCGGCGCTACGCCCGCGACGTGCTGACCGTCATGTACACGTGCGGGATGTACGACTTCGCGGGCCAGTGGGCCTTCGAGGTCGGCGTCCCCGCCAAGAGCGGCATCAGCGGCGGTCTGCTCGTCCCCATCCCGGGCAAGCTCGGGATCGGGGTCTACTCCCCCGGGCTCGACGAGCACGGCAACAGCATCCGGGGCGTGGACGTGTGCCGGGAGATCTCGGTCCGCCTCGGGCTGCACGTGTTCGCCACCGAGGAGGAGGACGCGCTGCTCGGCCTGCGGTCCCCGGCCGCCCACCTGGACTGACCGCTGCGGGGCGGCGGCGCCGACCCGCTCAGGCCTCGGCGAACCGGCCGATCGTGCCCTGGGCCGGCACCCCCGGGAGACGCTCGGTGAACAGCCGGTGGTAGGCCAGCTCCTCCCGGGTGCGCAGCGGCGGGTCGACGGCGTGGCGCTCGCGGGCCAGCTCGTCCTCGCCGACCAGCCCGCCGAAGTGCTCGCGCAGCACCTCGTCCATGCCGGTGCCCTCGCCGAACTGCTGCTTCTCCCGCCACAGCACCTCCTCGGGCAGCCAGCCCTCGAAGGCCCGGCGGAGCAGCCACTTGCTCGGCCGCCCCGGGCCGACGAGCTTCCACTCGGGCGGCAGGGCCAGCGCCAGCTCCACGAGGTCGAGGTCGAGGAAGGGGAGGCGCGGCTCCAGCCCGTTGGCGCTCGTCACCCGGTCGACCCGCTGCAGGCCCCCGATGTGCATGCCGCCGAGCAGGTCGACCAGCTCGTCGTGCAGGGCGTCGGCGCTCTCCAGCCGGTGGAGGTGCTCGTACCCGGCGAACAGCTCGTCCGCGCCCTCGCCCACCAGCACGACCTTGACGTGACGGCGGGCCAGCCGGGCCACGAGGTGGTTGGGCACCGCGCTGTGGACGAGGGTGGGGTCGAACGACTCGAGCACCTCGATCACCTCCGGGACGCTGTCGATCGCGTCCGACGCGGTGTAGATCAGCTCGTGGTGGTCGGTGCCGAGGTGCTCGGCGACGGCCCGGGCGGCGGCGATGTCGCGGCTGCCGGCCATCCCGGCGGCGAAGGTGGGGACGGTGCGCCCGGCGGCCGCCGCGGCGCGGGCGGCGATGGCGGTGACGATGCTCGAGTCGACCCCGCCGGACAGGAAGACCCCCACCGGGACGTCGGCGACCAGCAGGTGCTCGACGGCCCGGACGAGGGTCTCGCGCAGCGCGTCGAACACCCACCGGGGCGGGTCGTCGTGCGGGCGACGGCTGCGGAGCAGCACCGGGGTCGGCGTGGGTGGCGGCCGCCAGGGGACGAGCCCGCGCGCCGGTGTCCAGGCGTTGCCCGGCGGGAACGGTTCGACGACCGACCGCCACTCGCCCTCGAACGCCTTCAGCTCCGAGGCGAACAGGGTCGTACCGCCCCGACGGGACCAGTAGAGCGGGGCGATGCCCAGCGTGTCGCGGCAGGCGACGAAGCGCCCGTCCTCGCCGGCGAGCACGAAGGCGAAGGCGCCCCACAGCCGCTCGAACGCCCGCAGGCCGGCGTCCTCGACGAGGTGCAGCACCACCTCGTGGTCGGAGCGGGTGCGGAAGCGGTGCTCGCCCAGCTCGGCCCGCAGGTCCTCGTGGTTGTACACCTCGCCGTCGCCGACGAGCCAGAGGTCGCCCGCGGCGGTCCCCAGCGGCTGGGCGCCCCGCTCGAGGTCGACGACCGCCAGCCGGCGGTGGCCGAGCCAGGCGCCGCCGACGGCGCGGGTCCCCTCGCCGTCGGGGCCGCGGTGGGCGAGCCGGTCGAGCATGCGCTGCCCGACGGCGGGGTCGAACGGTCCGTGGGCCGCCACGAGGCCGGACATCGCTCACCTCCGGTCGGGGTGGTCGCCCAGTCGACCACCGGGCGGGGTGACGGGTCAACCGTGCGCGCGGATCGTCGGCGAGATCCGACCGCGGCACCGACGACGGACCCGGACCGGACGGATCCCGCTGCCGGCCCTGTACAGCCACCACGTGCCGTGGTGGACTGGCACGCGACGCATCCGAGCGGACCTGGAGGCGGGCATGGACGTCATCTCCCCGGGCGATCCCCGTTACGACGAGGCGCGCGCGCTCTTCAACGCCATGATCGACAAGCGCCCGGCGGTGATCGCCGGGTGCGCCACGCCGGAGGACGTCGCCGACGCCCTGGACCTGGCCCGGCGGGAGGGCTACGAGGTGGCCGTCCGCGCCGGCGGGCACTCGGTCGCGGGCATGTCGACGAACGACGGCGGCCTGGTGGTCGACGTGCGCCCGATGAAGCACGTCGAGGTCGACCCGACCACCCGGCAGGCCCGGGTGGGCGCCGGCGTGACGTGGGGCGAGTTCGACCGCGCCGCCCAGGAGCACGGGCTCGCGACCACCGGGGGGCGCGTCTCCACCACCGGCGTGGCCGGCTTCACACTGGGCGGCGGGTCCGGCTGGCTCGAGCGCTCGCACGGCCTGGCCTGCGACAACCTCGTGTCGGTCGACCTGGTCACCGCCGACGGCCGCCAGGTCACGGCCAGCGAGGACGAGAACCCCGAGCTGTTCTGGGGGTTGCACGGCGGGGGCGGCAACTTCGGCGTGGCCACGTCGTTCGTGTTCCGGCTCCACCCGGTCGGGCCGATCGTGACCGCCGGCCTCCTGCTCTGGCCCGGCGAGGCCGCCACCGACGTCGCCCGGCTCTACCGCGACGTCGCCGGGACGGCGCCCGACGAGCTCGGCTCGGGCCTGGTGTTCATCACCGGCCCGCCCGAGGAGTTCGTCCCCCCGCACCTGCAGGGCCAGACCCTCGTCGCGGTGGTCGGCATGTGGGACGGCGACATCGACGACGGCGCCGACGCGATGGCCCCCCTCCGCGCCCTGGCGCCCGAGGTCGACCTGGTCGGGCCGATGCCGTACACGGACTTCCAGTGCCTGATCGACGACCCCCCGGGCATGCGCAACTACTGGTCGGCCGAGTACCACGACGAGTTCCCCGACGCCGCCCTCGACGTCTTCGTGAAGTACGGGTTCGAGCGGCAGTCGCCGCTCGCCCAGCAGATCCTCTTCCCGTGGGGCGGGGCCGTGGCCCGGGTGCCCGAGGACGCCACGCCGATGACGAAGCGGTCGGCCCGGTGGATCACCCACCCGTTCGCCGTGTGGGAGGACCCGGCCGACACGGACCGCAACGTCGAGTGGGCGCGCGCCTTCCGGCGCGACATCGCCCGCTACACGAACGGCGGCGTCTACCTCAACTTCGTCGGTGACGAGGGCCAGGACCGGGTGCGGGCGGCGTACGGCGACGAGAAGTACGGCCGCCTGGCCACGCTGAAGCGGGAGTGGGACCCCGGCAACGTCTTCCGCGGCAACCACAACGTCCGGCCCGCGTGACACCGGCGGGGCCGCTACTCGTGCCGGACCGTGGACAGGGTCGGGTGGCTGGCGTCCTCGGCCACCCGGGCGAGGGCCTCGTCGTCGCCGTCGAGGGTCCCGTGCCAGAAGTCGAGCACGGTGCGGGTGACGAGCTCGTCGTAGGGAGACTCGTCGTCGGTGAAGGCGACCCGGTGGTCGGCGCCGTGGAGCGTGACGAACCACTTGGGCGGCGCCGCCCGCTCGAAGGGCTCGAGGTCGAGCTCCAGGGGGACGTCGTCGGCGTCGCCGTGCAGGACGAGGAGCGGCAGGCCCGAGTCGAGGTCCAGCTCGCCGCCCGGCATCGGCATCGTCAGGCCGGCGAAGACGACCGCCGAGTCGACGCGGTCGTCACGGGTGGCGGTGTCGAACGCGACCGCCCAGGTCGTGGCGCCGCCGAGGCTGTGGCCGACGACGCCGACGGCCTCGGGGTCGACGAGGCCGTGCAGCGGGCTGGACGGGTCCTCGGACGCGGCCAGCACCTGGTCGATGACGAACGAGACGTCGCCCGGCTGGTTGACGACGTCGGGGACGTTGGACAGCGCCGAGGGCACGTCCCGGTTGGTCAGCGGGAAGTGCGGCGCGGCCACGACGAACCCGTCGGCGGCCCAGACCCGCATCGTCTCCGTGTACTCGTCGGGGTGGCCGCTCGCCCCGTGGCAGAGGACGAGGAGCGGGTAGGGCCCGCCCGAGGTCGGGTGGGTGATGCGGGTGACGATCGTGCGGTCGGGCCGGGCCGGGGTCTCGGCCCCCGCCGGCGTCGGCCGCGTCGTGTCGACGAAGGTCTCGGTCGTCACGTCGACCTCGAGCGGCGTGCCGTGCTCGGCGGAGGCCGCCGCCCCCGCCTCGTCGCCGGCCCCCGCCTCCGGCGCGGGCTCGCCGTCGCCGCCCCCGCAGGCCCCGAGCACGGCCAGGGCCAGGGCGGCCGCCGCCCACGCGGCGCCCGGTCGCGACCGGCGCCGGGCGGCACCGGCCGCCGGCTCCCCGTCCCCTCGGCGCCCCCGGGTCGTCACCGCCTCATGATGGCCCACCGGCCGGCGTCCCCGGCGCCTCGGCGGCCTCCGCCGCCCGGGTCCGGGCGACCCGTGTGAGGACGCTGCCCGTGACAACGCTCGAGAGGACCAGCACGAGGACGCCGAGAGGCACGTCCCCCCTGGCCACGAGCCACACCCCGACCACGAGCAGGACGACGTCGAGGACCAGCGCACCGACCACCAGGGGGCGGCGCAGCAGGTGGGCGCCCGCCGACCCCGGTCGCCCCTCGGGATCGGCAGGGTCCACACGCCTCCACAGCAGGCCCAGGCTCATCGTGACCCTCCCCTCGTTCTCGCTGACGGACGACGTCGACGGTCCGGGGGCGCAGCACCGGGACCACGCCGGCCCGAACGCGACGAGAGGGCCTGTGACCAGGCCCTCTCCGTGGTCGGGTGGGCGAGATTTGAACTCGCGACCTCTGCGTCCCGAACGCAGCGCTCTGCCAAGCTGAGCCACCACCCGGAGTGGATGCCGGCCGCCGGGCCCGCCGTGGGAACCGGTCGACCGGGTCAGACACTCTACCCGCTCCGTGGCGCAGCCTGGAAACGGCATGCCGCGCCGCGGGCCGGCCGCCCGGGGGTCACGACGCCAGCGCCGGGCTCTCCTGGTAGTCCTCGCCCGCCAGCAGCGTCCGGGCCGCCCGCCGCAGCCGGAACGCGTCGAGCGGCTTGAAGATCCAGCCGTCGACGCCGTAGCGGCGGGCGAGGAAGACGTCGGCCGGCCGGTCGAGCAGCAGCAGGATCGGCACCGGGGTCAGCGTGCCGGCGTCGAACTCCTGCTCGAGGTGCAGCGCCGTGGCGATGCCACCCATGTTGCCGATCTGGAGGTCGAGCACGACCAGGGCGGGCTGGACCTTGCGCACCGCCTCCGGGACGTCGCGGCCCCGGCGCACCCGCAGCACCCGGGTGTCCTCGTCGGCGAGGGCCTGGTCGACGTCCTCGAAGATCCAGTCGGCGTCGGTGGCGATCAGCACGTCGGGCACGGTGGGGAGGCTACGGGCCGGGCCCGCCCGGGTTCCAGCGCCGGCGGTGGAGGGTTCGCTACAGGTCCCGAACGGTCCCGTGAAGGCGGCCGACAGGGCGTCCCGGCACCGCTACCATCGCCGGACCGGGTCCCCGGGAGGAGAAGTTCGTGCTCGACATCCAGGTAGACCAGGCCGACAGCTACACCGTGTGCCGCCCGGTGGGCGAGCTCGACGCCTACACCGTCGGGCAGTTCCGCGACGCGCTGGGCGAGCTGGCCGACAAGCGCTACCTGCTCATCGACCTGTCGTCGGTGCCGTTCATGGACTCGGCGGGCCTCGGCGCGCTGATCGGGGGCATCCGCCGGGCGCGCGAGGCCGGGGGCGACGTCGCCGTCGCCTGCAGCCGGCCCACCCTCACCCGCCTGCTGCACACCACCGGGTTCGACCGCATCGTGCCGGTCACCGAGACGGTCGAGGACGCCGTGGCGGCGCTCGACGAGGCGGCCAAGGCCGCCGAGGAGGCCGAGTAGGCCGGACCGGGCGGCGCGCGGCGCCGGGCGCCCGGGACCGGCCCGCCCCCTAGGCGCCGGACCGCGCGAAGACGTGCCGGGCGATCTGCTCCATGCCGGCGATGTCGTGGACGTCGCTGCGCAGGAACGGGACCCACACGACCGGCGCCGGCGCCACGGCCTCGGCCAGCCCGGCCAGGTGGGCGTGCTCGCTGCCCGCCACCGCCTGGAAGTCGGCCAGGTTGCGGTAGAGGGCGCCGATCGCCGTCCCCGCCAGGCTCCTGGCCCGCTCGGCCGTGCCGGCGGCCACGACCTCGCTGACCGGGCCCCCGCCGACGGCGAAGGACGGGTGGACCCGGTTGACGATGAGCCCCTGGACCGCGATGCCGCCCTCCCGCAGCCGGTCGGCGAAGTACTGCGCCTCCTCGACGGTGTCCCGGCGGGGCGACGCGACCAGCACGAACGCGGTCTCGGGCGCCGCGAGCAGCTCGTTGACGCGGGCCGCCCGCTGGCGGAAGCCCTCCTCCATCCCCTCGAAGGCCTGGAAGAAGGCGATGGCGTCGTCGACCACGTCGCCCCCCACGACCCTGGACACCGTGCGCAGGAAGGTCTGGGCGGCGACGTTGACCGCCCGGACGAAGCCCCGGCTCGGCGCCATCAGGAACCGGAACAGGCGGTGGTCGAGGAACCGGGACAGCCGCCGCGGCGCGTCGAGGAAGTCGAGGGCGTGCCGGGTCGGCGGGGTGTCCACGACCACGAGGTCGAAGTCGGTCTCCTCGTGGAGCTCGTAGAGCTTCTCCATCGCCATGTACTCCTGGGTGCCCGACAGGGCCCCGGAGATGTTCCGGTAGAACCGGTTGGCGAGGATGCGCTCGCCCTGCTCGGGCGTGCGGGCGTGCTTGAGCACCAGGGCGTCGAAGGTCGACTTGGTGTCGAGCATCGTGGCCCACAGCTCGCCCGGCCAGTCGCCGTCGATCCGGCTGGGCCGGTCGGTCAGCCTGGCGAGGCCGAGGGCGTCGGCCAGCCGCTTCGCCGGGTCGATCGTCACGACGACGGTGCGGCGCCCCAGCCGGGCACCCTCCAGGGCCATGACCGCCGAGGTGGTCGTCTTGCCGACGCCGCCCGAGCCGCAGCACACGACGATGCGCCGCTCGGCCACGAGCTCGCGCAGCCGGGCGCCGGGGGTCGGGGCGGTGCGCACGTCGCCGCCCGCCTCGACGCTGCCGGTCCCGGTCACAGCGGCAGCCCCGCCAGGGACTCGACCTCGGCCAGCAGGGCCCGGGCCAGCGCGTCCACCTCGGCGGGACCGATCTCGGCGGTGAACTGGAACGGCAGCCGGATCTGCGGCAGGGGCAGGCCGGCGGCCAGCCGCTCGATCTGCGCGGCCTGCAGCGCCATGCGGTCGAGCCGGAACCGGGCCGCCTCGGCCAGGACCTCGGCCTCGCCCGGGCGCAGCGCCACGCCGGCCTCGGCCGCCGCCGCCTCGACCTCCGCCGGGGTGGTCACGAGCCCGTCGACCGGTGGGTAGACGCCGTTGACCACGATCGGCCCCAGCCCGACGCCCACCCGGTCCTCCAGCGAGAACGCCGTCTCGACGGCCTCGTTCACGGGCGTCTCCTCGGGGATGGTGACCAGCACCACCTGGCAGCGCCGGTGGTCCTCCAGCAGCTCGAGCACGTCGCGGGCCTGGGCGTTGATCGGGCCGACGCTCACGGTGTCGAGCAGGCTGCGCGCCGACTGCAGGAAGGTGATGGCGTGGCCGGCGGCCGGGGCGTCGAGGACGATGAGGTCGGCCACCCCGGCCCGCTCGAGCTGCTTCACCTTGCCGAGCAGGAGGATGTCCTTGATGCCGGGCGCCGCGGTGGCCACGACGTCGAGCGCGCCCGTGGCGACGAGGCGCCGCGAGATGCGGGACATGCCGTGGTCCTCGAGGTACTCGAGCAACGCCGCGTCGGCCGTGAGCGTGCGGGCCCGCACGTCCGCGGCGCCGTCGGGCCCGCCCCCCGGCGACAGCACGACCTCCTCGTAGCCGAGCTCGCCCTGGCCGAACATCGACGCCAGCCCGGAGCGGCCCTCGACCTCCACGACGAGCGTCGACAGGCCGGCGAGGGCGGCGGCCCGGGCCAGCGTGGCGCTGACCGTCGTCTTGCCGACCCCGCCCTTCCCGGCCACGATGACCAGCCGGGATGCAGCGAAGAACTGTTCAGGATCCACAGCGCACGTCGTCGTCGGCCACCTCCGCGGCGGCTCGCGGGACTGTAGCGAAGGCGCGGCCCCGGCCCGGACGGCGTGCGCGTGGACCCCGCCGGTGGGCCGCCCGGGCCGTGGCGGCGCTCGCCGTGGCCGGGGCGGGGCTGGTGGCCGTCGCTGCTCCCGGCGGCGCCCGGGACCGGTGCGCCGAGCGGAGCGACCGGGTGGTGGTCGTCGAGGTGGACGGGCTGATCGACCCCGTGCTCGCCGACCTGATCGAGGACCAGGTCGCCGACGCCGCCGAGACCTGCCCGCTGGCGCTCGTGCTGCAGTTCGACAGCGGCGGCGCCGTCATCTCGGACGGCGAGATGGACGACCTCGTGGCGACGATCGAGCGGTCGCCCGTGCCCGTGGCCGTGTGGGTCGGGCCCTCGGGCTCCAAGGCGGCCGACGAGGCCGTGCGCGTCCTGGCCGCCGCCGACCTCACCGGCGTGTCGGTCGGCTCCAGCGTCGAGGTGACCCCCGCGCTGCTCGAGGCCCGCGGCCTCGAGCCCGGCGACCTGGGCTCGGTCGACGTGGGCGACCGGGTCGGCGCCCGCCGGGCCGTCGAGCTCGACCTGGTCGACAACGACGCCCCGACGATCCTCACCTTCGTCGTGGAGATCGACGGGTTCCGGACCGAGGTCGTCGACGGCGAGCGCCGCCCGACGACCGAGGTCGCCTTCACCGGGCTCGACGTGTTCGGCGAGGTCATGCACACCGTCGCCAGCCCCAACGTGGCCTACCTGCTGTTCGTCATCGGCCTGGGGCTGCTGCTGTTCGAGCTCTTCACGGCGGGGGTGGGCATCGCCGGCATGGTGGGCGCCGGCTCGCTCGTGCTCGGCTGCTACGGGCTGTCCGTGCTGCCGTTCCGGCCGGTCGGCGTCGCGCTCCTGCTGTTCGCCATGTTCGGCTACGGCGTCGACGTGCAGACCGGCGTGCCCCGCGTGTGGACCGGCATCGCCACCGTGAGCTTCGTGCTCGGCTCGCTGCTGCTCTACGACGGGGTCTCGGCGAGCTGGATCACGCTTCTCGTCGCCTTCGTCGGCATGACGCTCGCCATGGTCTCCGGCATGCCGACGATGGTGCGGAGCCGGTTCTCGACCCCGACGATCGGCCGGGACTGGATGATCGGCGAGATGGGCGACGCCCGCACCGACATCGCCCCCGACGGGGTCATCACCCTGCGGGGCGCCCCCTGGCGCGCCCGCACCAACCGGGCGACGCCCATCCGCAAGGGCGAGCGGGCCCGGGTCGTGGCCATCGAGGGGCTCGTGCTGGAGGTCGAGCCCGAGGAGGGCGGCGCCCGGGACCATCGGGAGCGCGCCCGCTCCCGGCAGTAGCCACGGCGCCGGACCGCCCCTCCTTCCCCATTCGCGCCGTCGCCATTTCGACCCACCCGCGCCGGCCGTCATAGCGCTGAAGGTTCCGGTTACCGCCTGTTCACAAGCGCCTGACCTGGGACATCGCCGGGTCTGTCCGGCCGCCGCGCCCCAAACTGCCCCTTGTCCGGTTCCTTCCGACGGCGTTATCGTCCGCCGGAGGAAGGGGGGGTATGTCTGTGAGTGCACAGCGCGTTGAAGAAGATTGGCAGATGCGCGCCGCGTGTCGCGGCCCGCAGGCCGCCGTGTTCTTCCCGCCGTCGCACTTCGAGCGCAAGAGCGAGAAGCTGCGTCGGGAGGAGCAAGCCAAGGCCATCTGCGCCACGTGTTCGGTGCGCGAGCCGTGCCTCGAGTACGCGCTCCGCATCCGTGAGCCTCACGGGATCTGGGGGGGCCTGAGCGAGGCAGAGCGCCGAGCAGCCTTGGCGGCACAGCAGAACTGACACGTCAGCGCGACGCACGGCCGGCGCGGCGCCGTCCCCGGAGGGGGAGGGCGCCGCGCCGGCCGCGTCTCGGGCCGGTCCCGGCCGCCACGCTCGCCGCCCACCACGGTGGCACCGGCCGGGCCCCGGGAGGGGCGCGCGGCGGCACCCTCGGGTCCGCACGGCCCGGTGCGGACCGGCCGGCGACCTTGGCGTGGCCGGAGCGCTGCGCCGATCCTCTGCGGTGCCACCGCTCTCCGAGCCGGCGGCACCGCCTGGCCCCCCGTGGTCGGCGCCACGCTCCAGCCACGCCGTACGAGGATCCCCTCCCCCGTCGGTGGCGGCATCGTAACCATCGGGACGTCGGATGTGAAGAGGGTCACGTCACGGCGTGCGTCCGCCCAGGCGAGGCGCGTGGGCAGGCCACCGGCGGGGCGGGCCGGCGGTAGGCTGGGGGCCCAGCGGCTCCCGGTTCACCCGACCGTCCGCCGCCGTCCCGCATGGCACTCCTGCTGTTCCTCGTCTTCGTCGTCGCCCCGCTCGCCGAGCTGGCCGTGCTCATCCAGGTGGGCGCCGCGATCGGGGTGCTGAACACCATCGGCCTCCTGGTCCTGGTGTCGCTGGTGGGCGCGTGGCTCGCCAAGCGGGAGGGGCTCGGCGTCCTCCGCCGCATCCAGGCGACGATCGCCCGGGGCGAGCTGCCCAGCAGGGAGGTCGCCGACGGCGCCCTGATCCTGCTGGCCGGGGCGCTGATGATCGCACCCGGGTTCATCAGCGACGCGCTCGCCGTCGTCCTGCTGCTGCCCCCGACCCGGGCCCTCGTGCGGGCGCCGCTCGTGCGCTGGGCCGTGGGCCGCGGGCGGGTCACCGTCGTCCGGGGCGCCCGGTGGGGCGGCGCGGAGGTGTGGGACGTCGAGAGCTGGGAGGAGCCGGCGCGACCCTCGCTGCGCCACGAGCTCGGAGAGGCCCATGACTGACGCCTCTGCGGACGACCAGCCGAAGCCCATCGTCTACGGGGTGGCGAGCGCGCTGTCACCGATGGTGCGGCGCATCGTCGCCAACAACCCCGGCCTCATGACCGGGCCCGGCACCAACACCTACCTGGTCGGCATCGACGAGATCGCCGTCATCGACCCCGGCCCGGCCGACGACGCCCACCTCGACGCCATCGCCGGCTGCGGCGGCGACCGCATCCGCTGGATCCTGCTGACCCACACCCACGAGGACCACTCGCCCGGCGCGACCGGCCTCCGCAAGCGGACGGGCGCCCCGGTGCTCGGGTTCGGGCCCGGGCACGGCAAGGGCAAGGTCCGGCTCGACGGCACGCTGGCCGACGGCGACGTCATCGAGGCGACCGAGTTCCACCTCACCGCCATCCACACGCCGGGCCACGCGTCCAACCACCTCTGCTACCTCCTCAACGAGGAGCGCACCCTGTTCACCGGCGACCACCTCATGCAGGGATCGACGGTGGTCATCAGCCCACCGGACGGCGACATGGCCGCCTACCTGGCGTCGCTCGAGCGCGTCAAGGCCATCCGGCCCCGCCTGCGGGCCATCGCGCCCGGCCACGGCCACGTGATCACCGACCCGATCGCCGCCATCGACGAGGTCGTCGAGCACCGGCTGGCCCGCGAGGCGCAGGTCCTCGAGGAGCTGCGGTCGCGGGGCACCGCCACCATCGCCGAGCTCGTCGAGGCCATCTACACCGACGTCCCCGCCGAGCTGCACCCCATGGCCCGCCGCACCGTCTGGGCGCACCTGCGCAAGCTGGCCACGGAGGGCGCGGTGACCGGCGAGCGGCTCGACGGCAAGTGGTCGGCCGCCTGACCGCTTCTCTAGGGTGCGGGCAGTGGTGAGTGGGAGGAGCGCGGCCGACGACGCGCGGACCGGTGGCTACACCGTCGACGAGGTGGCGCGCCTGACCGGCGCCACCGTCCGCACGATCCGCTGGTACCAGTCCGAGGGGCTGCTGCCGCCCCCCCGCCGGTCGGGCCGGGTCGCCGTCTACGACGACGAGCACGTGGCCCGCCTGGAGGCCATCCGCGACCTGCAGGCCCACGGGCTGACGCTCACCGCCATCCGCCGCCTGCTCGACCAGGCGCCGGGCCACGCGGCCAGCACGGCCCTCGCCTTCGTCAAGGCGGCGGTCGCCCAGACCGCCGACGAGGGCACCGAGACCATCTCCGCCGAGGAGGGCGCGGCCCGCCTCGGCATGGCGGTCGACGAGGTCGACCCCGAGCTCGTCGAGCGGATGGGGATGGCCCGCGTGCTCGAGGACGGGCGCTGGCAGGTCCTCGTGCCGTCGGCCTTCGAGGCCGCGGCCGAGCTCGCCCGGGCCGGCGTGCCCGCCGACAAGCGGGTCGAGGTCGGCCAGGCGCTGCACGAGCACGCGCAGGCCATGGCCCGGGCGGTCGTCGACCTGTTCGTCGAGCACCTGTGGCGGCCCTCCGACCACCACGCCGACGATCCCGAGGCCTGGACGGCCCTGACCGAGGCCGTCGAGCGCCTGCGGCCGCTGGCGACCGCGACGGTGGCCAGCTTCTTCGGCGTGGCGCTGGCCCGGGAGGCCGAGGCCGCCGCCGAGCGCGCCCTCGCCTCGCCCTCGTCCTGAGCCCGGCGAGCGCGCGGGAGCGGCGCCGCCGGGGCTCAGGTGCCGGCGCCGCGGATCTCGAGCGCGGTCTCCGCGGCGGCGAGGATGCGAGCGCTGCACCCGGCCATCGCCGCCGGGGGCACGGCCTCCTCGACGATGCGGGCGGCGATGGCCCGGAAGGCCTCGGCCGCCGGCCCCTCGCCCAGCACGACCGGGCTGCCCTCGTCGCCGCCGGCCGACACGGACGGCTCGAGCGGCACCTGCCCGAGCAGGGGGACGCCGGCGTCCTCGGCCAGCTGGCGACCGCCGCCCTCGCCGAAGAGGGCGTAGCTCTCGCCGTGGTCGCACCGGAACGCGCTCATGTTCTCGATGACGCCGGCCACCCGCAGGTAGCTCTTGCGGGCCATGCCCACGGCCCGGATCGCGACCTTCTGGGCGGCGCGGGCGGGCGTCGTCACGACCACGACGTCGGCCCGGGGCACGAGCCGGGCGACGCCCATCTGCACGTCGCCGGTGCCCGGGGGCATGTCGACCAGCAGGTAGTCGAGGTCGTCGCCCCAGCGGACGTCCTGCAGGAAGTGCTGGACGCCCCGGTTGAGCATGAGGCCCCGCCACATCAGCGCGGTCTCCTCGTCGTCGACGAGCAGGCCCATCGACACGACCCGCAGGACCCCGTCGCCGAGCGGCCGCTCGATCGGCACGATCTGCTTGCGACCGTCCTCGACGGTGCCGGCCAGCCGGCCCTCGACCCCGAGCATGCGGGGGACGGAGAAGCCCCAGATGTCGGCGTCGAGCACGCCGACGGTCAGGCCCCGGGCGGCCAGGGCGGCGGCGAGGTTCACGGTGACCGACGACTTGCCGACGCCACCCTTGCCCGACGCGATGAGGACGACCTTGGCCGACAGCGGCACCGAGGTCTGCTCCGGTCGCTGCGCCGCCTTGAGGCGGGCGGTGGCCATGGCGGCCGAGCGCTCCTCGGGGGTCATCTCGCCCCAGTGCAGGCGCACCTCGGTGACCCCGGGGAGGGACTCGAGCCGGGCGACGACGTCCTTCTTGATCTGCGCCCGCAGCGGGCACCCGGCGGTGGTCAGCGCGACCGTGACGTCGACGGCGCCGTCGGGGCGCACCTCGGCCGAGCGGACCATGCCGAGCTCGACGATGTCGCTGCCCAGCTCCGGGTCGACGACGCCGCGGAGGACGCCCATGACGTCCTGCGACGTCGGCAGCGACCGGTTCACATCCACGGGGCCGGATTCTACCGGCGGAGGCCGGGGAAACCGGGAGCCGGGGTAGACTCCCCCGACGTGACCGAGGTCGCTCGGAACGCGCCCGCCACGCCGCGGCTCGACGTGCTGAAGGCGCTCGGCGACAACACGCGGTACGCGATCTACCTCGAGCTCGCCCGGTCACCCCGCCCGCTGGCCACGGCCGAGGTGGCGGAGACGCTCGGGCTGCACCCGAACACGGTCCGACCCCACCTCGAGCGCATGCGCGAGGTCGGGCTGCTCACCATCGAGACCGACGCCCGCGGCACCGTCGGCCGCCCCCAGCACCTCTACTCGCTGGCCCCCGACGCGCCGTCCCTCGGCCTCGAGCCGGCCACGTTCCCGGTGCTCGCCCGCATGCTCCTGCGGGTGGCGGCCACCGCCGAGCTCGGCCGCGACGAGGTCGTCGAGGCGGGCCGGGAGCAGGGCGAGGCCGACGCCGCGACGATGACGCCGCCGGACGGCGTGCCCCCGGCGGCCGCCTGCCTGGAGGCGCTCCTGGCACGCCTCGACGCCCTGGGCTTCGACCCGGCGGTCGCCGGCGACGACGAGACGGCCACCGTCGCGTTCACCCACTGCCCGTTCCGCGAGCTGGCCGAGGCGCAGCCCGACATCGTCTGCGCGCTCCACGAGGGCCTGGTCGAGGGCATCGTCGACACGCTGGGTGGCGCGGCCGTCGAGGCGTTCCACCCGCTCACCCACCCGTCGGCCTGCCAGGTGCAGCTCGCGCTGTCACGCTGAGCGCGACATGTCGCCGCCGACGGCGGCGCCCCGGTACCCTGGTGCCGTTCCCGGGAACGTCCGGTTTCCACGCCAGACCGGAGGAGGCTCCAGAGACGTGATCGCGCTCACCCCGGCCGCAACCGAGAAGGTCCGCTCCCTCATGGAGCAGGAGGGGGCCGAGGACCTCGCGCTGCGTGTGGCCGTGCGCCCGGGCGGTTGCTCCGGGTTCAGCTACGAGATGTTCTTCGACACCGACGTGTCGGACGAGGACAAGACGGCCGAGTACGACGGCGTGAAGGTCGTCGTCGACCCGTCGAGCGCCATGCTCCTCGAGGGCGCGACCCTCGACTACAAGGACGGCCTCCAGGGCGCGGGGTTCGCCATCGACAACCCCAACGCCCAGCGCACGTGCGGGTGCGGCCAGAGCTTCAGCTGACGACGACGCGCTGAGCCGTCCGGGCCGGCGCAGCTGGGGAGCTGGTGAGGCGACGATCGAGACGAGGGCGCGACGCGCCGGGGCCCGCCGCCGACGGGTCCGGCGGTCGCGCCGGCCGCTCCCGGTCGCGGCGCGACCGGGGCGGACCCGTCGACCCGGCGCCCCCGCGCCCGGCCGGCCCCGCCGCCCACGGACCACCGCGGGGCACCGGGACGACCCGCCCGCCCGAGCGGCGGGCACCCGGCGCCTACCGCGAGACCCGGGCGTACGGCCCGGGCGTCGGCGCGCCCGCCCGCGACCGCGGCGCGTACGGCCGGATCGGCCCCGAGGCCGGCGGCGCGCCCCCGCGGTCCGAGGCCTACAGCGGCGCCGCCGCGGGCCGACCCGACCGCCTGCACGGCCGCCTCGCCGACCCGGTGGGGCGGATGCCCGACCGGCCCCGCCGCTCGTCGCCGGCCCACCTCGCCCCCCGCTACGACCGCCGGCGCCTCGGCGCGCTGGTGCTCGTCGCCGCCCTCGTCCTCGGCTGCGCCGCCGCCGCCCACCAGGTGGTCCAGCTCGTCCGGGACGACGCCGACACGTCCGACGACCTGGCCGGGGCGCCCGACGAGCCGCTCGTCGTCGGCACCACGACGACCGCCCCGGCCGCCCCCGAGCAGGCCGCACCGGCCTCCGGCTTCCCGACCCCGGGCCTGCTGACGTTCCGGGGCAGCCCCACCCGCAGCTACCACGGGGAGGGGCCCGTCCCCACCGACCCCCGGGTGCTGTGGACCTACCCGGCCGACGGCGAGGGGATGTGCGCCGAGTCCGCCGTCGGCGACGAGGTGAAGGTGTGGTGCGGCAGCGGCTGGACCGGCCAGCCGGCGGTCTTCGAGCGCGACGGCCGCACCTGGGTCGTGTTCGGCGCCTACGACCGCATGGTCCACTTCGTCGACTACGAGACCGGCGAGGACATCCTCCCGCCCTTCGAGACCGGCGACATCATCAAGGGCTCGGTCACCGTCGACCCCGACGGGCTGCCGCTCGTCTACACGGGCAGCCGGGACAACAAGCTGCGGGTCATCGCCATCGACCGCCCCGAGCCGACCGAGCTGTGGTCGCTCGACGCCCGGGACGTCAGCCCCACGATGTGGAACGACGACTGGGACGGCTCGCCGCTCGTGCTCGGCGACTACCTCTACGAGGGCGGCGAGAACTCGCAGTTCCACATCGTCAAGCTGAACCGGTCCATCGGCGACGACGGGCTCGTCCAGGTGGCGCCGGAGCTCGTGTTCAACACGCCGGGGTGGGACGAGGAGCTGCTGGCGGCGCTGGAGACCCGGCGGAACGACGTGTCGATCGAGAACTCCGTCGCCTACCACGACGGCGTCGTCTACTTCGCCAACTCCGGCGGCCTGGTCCAGGGCTGGGACGTGTCGGGCATCGCCGAGGGCGTGGCGCCGACCCGGGTGCTGCGGTTCTGGGCCGGCGACGACATCGACGCCTCGATCGTCGTCGACGAGGAGGGCTACCTCTACGTCGCGGTCGAGAACGAGCGGGGCAACAGCCGGTCCGCCGAGGTCGGGCAGCTGCTCAAGCTCGACCCCCGCTCGCCCGACGACCCGCTCGTGTGGTCGGTGCACGACAGCGGTGGCTTCTGGGCGACCCCGGCGCTGCACCGCGACATCGTCATCGCCGCCTCCGACGGCGGCACCGTCTACGGCGTCGACCGGGAGACGGGCGAGGTCCGCTGGACCTTCCAGCTCCCGCCGCCCACCTGGCAGTCGGCCGTCGTCGTCGACGACACGCTGGTCCAGGGCGACTGCCAGGGCGGGCTGCACGCCTACGACGTCTCCGACACGACCGTCGCCCCGCCCGAGCTGTGGCGCGTCGACCTCGAGGGCTGCATCGAGTCGACGCCCGCCCTGTGGCACGGGCGGATCTTCGTCGGCACGCGGGGCGGGCTCTTCTACGCCATCGGCGACGCCTGACCGCCGCCCGTCCCCGGGCGGGGGCCGCCGCGGGTGGCCCTATCCTCGCCCCGTGACCGCGCCGACCCCTCCCAACCGCCCCCCGCTCACCTTCACCGTCGACGGCCGGTCGGTCGAGGTCCCCGACGACGGCTCCAGCCTGCTCGGGGTCCTGCGCGACCGCCTCGGGATCCGCTCGGCCAAGGACGGCTGCAGCCCCCAGGGCCAGTGCGGCTGCTGCACCGTGCTGGTCGACGGCCAGCCCCGGGTGGCCTGCGTGACGCCCGCCCGCCGGGTGCGGGGCCGCACGATCACCACGCTCGACGGCCTGCCCGAGGACGAGCGCCGGTCGTGGGCCGAGGCGTTCTGCGCCACCGGCGCGAGCCAGTGCGGCTTCTGCACGCCGGGGATCGTCGTCCGGCTGTCCGGCCTCGCCGCCAAGGGCACCGCGGCCGACGACACGGCGGCGGTCGAGCAGGCGCTGCTGGCCCACCTCTGCCGTTGCACCGGCTGGCGCACCATCCTCGAGGCCTGGGCGGCCCACGTCGGCGGGCGCGCCGCCGGCGACCCCGACCGCGACCTCGAGGCCGCGGCGCGGCGGGCGACGATCGAGGGGCGGACGCCCCAAGCGGTGTCCCCCGAGGTGGCGCTCGGCCACGGCGGCTTCGCCGACGACGGCGCCCCCGACGGCGCCCTGGTCGCCGTGCCCGACGGCGCCGGGGGGTGGTCGGTCGGCGAGACCCTGGCCGAGGCCCGGGCGGCCGCCGGGAAGGTGCAGGGCCGCCGGACCACCGTCGAGGTGCGCCACCCGCTCGAGCCGCCGCCGGGCGACTGGGCGGCGACGCTGGTGACGACCTGGGTCGAGCCCGGCTACCTCGAGCTGGACGCGTCGTGGTGCGAGCCGGGCGGCGAGCCGGCCTCCCCGCTCGGCAACGGCGGGGCGTTCGGCGGGAAGCTCTCGACGGTCGTCACGACGGCGGCCCGGGAGCTGGCCGACCGGCACGGCCGGCCGGTGCGGGTCCTGCTCGCCCGCGAGGACGCGGTCCGGATGGGCCCGAAGCGCCCGCCGGTGGCCGGCGGGATGCGGGCCGACGGCTCCGGCGTGCTGCGGGTCGTCGCCACCCCGGGGATCGGCGAGGTCGTGGCCCGGGTGGCGCCCCGGCTGCACGTCGAGCAGGTCGAGGTGCCCGGGCCCGCCACGTCGCTCGACCTCCGGGCGGCCGGGTGGGCCGAGGCCCTCGTGCTCGCCGCCGGCGCCGGCGCCGTGCTCGACGAGGGGGCGGACGCCCCCGGCGTCCTGGCCGTGGAGCGGGAGGCCGGGGCGGACGGGGCGGGGCGGGGCGCGGTGGCGCTGCGCTCGCCCGACGGCGCGGTGGCCCGGGCCGAGGTCGTGACCGGCGACGACCCGCGGGTCGCGGTCGAGGTGTCGTGCGGCGAGGTGCTCGACGAGGTGGTGCTGCGCTCCTACTGCATCGGCGCCGCCCACATGGCGCTCGGCTGGGTGACGAGCGAGGGCCTGGCGGTCGACGACGAGGGCCGCGTCCACGACCTGACCATCCGCAGCTTCGGCATCCTGCGGGCGGTCGACATGCCCCCGGTGGAGGTGGCGCTCGACCGGGCGGCCTCGGGCCCGCCGGTCAACGGCTCGGACGCGGTGTTCGCCGCGGTGGCCGCGGCCGCGTGGCTGGCCCAGGGCGCGCCGCCCGCCTGGCCGACCGGCGTCCGGCTGCGCTGACGGCCGCACCGGGGCGGGCGCGCCCGCCCCGGCCCGCCGCGCCGCGGGCTACCGTCGAGCCGATGTCCACGCCTGCGAAGCCCGTCGGTCCCTACACGCCCGTCGTCCGCGCCGGGGGGTGGCTCGTGGTGTCCGGCCAGGTCGGCATCGCCGACGGCCGGCTCGTGCCGGGCGGCACGGCGGCCGAGACCCGCCAGGCGCTCGCCAACCTCGAGGCCCAGCTGGCCACCGAGGGCGCCTCGCTCACCGACGTCGTGAAGACCACCGTCTTCCTCCGCCACATGAGCGACTACGCGGTCATGAACGAGGTGTACACCGAGGTCTTCGGCGACCACCGGCCGGCCCGCTCGGCCATCGGCGTGGCCGAGCTCCCGCTCGGCGCGCTGGTCGAAGTGGAGGCCTGGGCGTGGGTCGGGGGATGATGGGCCCATGCTCGGCGCTGTCCTGATCGTCATCGCGCTCGTCGTCGTCATCCCGGTCGCCGTCCTCGTCACCACGCCGATCATCGCCGCCGTCCTCGGCTGGTCGCTGAAGGCCGACGCCGAGCGCCGCCACGAGGGCAGCGAGCTGATCGCGCTCAACCGCTGAGCGCCCCGCGGCCGCCGGCAGGGGCGGCCGGGGCTACGGGGTCCAGCGCGCCTGGCCGAAGCGGTAGCCGACGGAGCGCACGGTCTGGATCAGGCTGGCGTGCTCCTCGCCGAGCTTGGCCCGCAGGCGGCGGATGTGGACGTCGACCGTCCGGGCGCCGCCGAAGTACTCGTAGCCCCACACCCGGCTGAGCAGGACCTCGCGGGTGAACACCCGACCGGGGTGGGCGGCGAGGAACTTCAGCAGCTCGTACTCCATGTAGGTGAGGTCGAGCGGCTGGCCGTCGATGGCCGCCTGGTAGGTCTCCAGGTTGAGCACCAGGGGGCCGTACTCGACGAGCTCGGGGCGCGTGCCCCGCCCGCTCCGCCAGAACAGGTGCTTCAGCCGGGCCTCCAGCTCCAGCGGCTGGAACGGGTACAGGCAGAAGTCGTCGAACAGGTCCTCGCGCAGCTCCAGGTCGCCCAGCTGCGCACCGGACACCAACAGGAGCAGGGGTTCGAGGGGCGTGTCGCGCTTGCGCACCGCCCGGCACAGCCGGAAGGCGCTCTCGGGCTCCTGGACGGCGACGACGACCGCCCCCGACCAGCCGTCGGCCGGCTCGTCGCGCGCCGCCGCCCGCTCGTCGGCGACGGCCTTCCACGGGTAGCCGGCGAGGTCGAGGGCCTGGGCGAGCTCCGGCGGGGCGGGGTCCGGGTGGATCAGCAGCGGTTCCATCGGGTGCCGCTCGCGCGCGTCGGGCTCAGAGGCGCGGGAGGTAGCGCTCGAGCTCGAAGGTCGTCACGTGCGTCTTGTACTCCATCCACTCCTGCCGCTTGTTGCGGATGAACCACTCGAAGACGTGCTCGCCGAGCGCCTCGGCCACCAGCTCGGAGCGCTCCATCTCGTCGAGCGCGTCCGACAGCGACTGCGGCAGCGTGTCGATGCCCTCGGCGATGCGCTCGGCCTCGGTCAGCTCGTAGAGGTTGACGACGGTCTCGTCGGCCAGCTCGTAGCCCTTCTCGATGCCCCGCAGGCCCGCGGCGAGGATGACCGAGAACGCCAGGTAGGGGTTGCAGGCCGGGTCGGGCGCCCGGTACTCGAGGCGGGCGCTCTCGGCCTTGCCCTTCTTGATCGGCGGCACGTTGACGATGACCGACCGGTTGTTGCGGGCCCACGACGTGTAGATCGGCGCCTCGTAGCCGACCACCAGCCGCTTGTAGGAGTTCACCCACTGGTTGGTCACCGCGGTGATCTCCCGCGCGTGGTGCAGCAGGCCGGCGATGAACCCGCGGGCGACCTCGGACAGGCTGTACTCGTCGTCCGGGTCGTAGAAGGCGTTGGTGTCGCCCTCGAACAGCGACACGTGCGTGTGCATCCCCGAGCCCTGCACACCGGTGAGCGGCTTGGGCATGAAGGTGGCGTGCACGCCGGCCTCCAGCGCGACCTCCTTCACGACGAGGCGGAAGGTCATGACGCTGTCGGCCATCGTCAGCGCGTCGGTGTAGCGCAGGTCGATCTCGTGCTGGCTGGGCGCGTCCTCGTGGTGGCTGTACTCGACCGGGATGCCCAGGGCCTCGAGGGTGTGGATGGTCCGCTGGCGCAGGTCGGTCGCCACGTCGGCCGTCGTCAGGTCGAAGTACGACGCCTGGTCGAGAGGCTCGGGGCGCTTCGACGGGTCGCCGTCCGCGAAGTAGAAGAACTCCATCTCGGGGGCGACGTAGAAGCTGAAGCCCTTCTCGCGCGCCTTCTCGAGGTTGCGGCGAAGGACCTGGCGGGGGTCGCCCTCGAACGGGCTGCCGTCGAGGTTGATGATGTCGCAGAACACCCGGGCCGACGTGCCGACGCCGTCGGCCCAGGGCAGGATCTCGAAGCTGTTCGGGTCGGGGCGGGCCAGGACGTCCGACTCCTGCACGCGGGAGTAGCCGTCGATCGACGAGCCGTCGAACCGCATGCCCTCCTCGAACGCGCCCTCGAGCTCGACCGGCGAGATGGCGAAGGACTTCAGCTGCCCCAGCACGTCCGTGAACCAGAGGCGGATCATCCGCACGCCGCGCTCCTCGACCGTGCGGAGGACGTAGTCTCGCTGGCGCTCCGAGCTCTCCATGGGGGGAATGGTGGGGCCGCCCCGGGCGGCGCCGCAACCAGGGCCTCGTCGGTTCACAGTCCGTTCACACATGGGCAACAGGTCGGAAACTGCCCGTTGCCAGCCTGCGGAGCCGTCACGCTGGACTCGCCGAACGGGAGGATCCACCCCCCATGACGTACAAGGCCGAATACATCTGGATCGACGGCACCGAGCCGACGGCCAAGCTGCGGTCGAAGACCAAGATCCTGCCGGACGGCGCGGAGATCCCGATCTGGGGGTTCGACGGCTCGAGCACCAACCAGGCCCCGGGTGACCGCTCCGACTGCGTGCTGCAGCCGGTGTTCACCTGCCCCGACCCGGTGCGGGGCGGCGACAACGTCCTCGTGCTGTGCGAGGTCCTCAACACCGACATGACCCCGCACCCCTCCAACACCCGGGCCCGGTGCGTCGAGATCGCCGAGCGCTACAAGGACCACGAGCCCATCTTCGGGATCGAGCAGGAGTACACGTTCTTCAAGGACGGCCGCCCGCTGGGCTTCCCGCCCGGCGGCTTCCCCGCCCCGCAGGGCGGCTACTACTGCGGCGTCGGCGCCGACGAGGTGTTCGGCCGCGACATCGTCGAGGCCCACCTCGACGCCTGCCTGGCCGCCGGCCTGCACATCTCGGGCATCAACGCCGAGGTGATGCCCGGCCAGTGGGAGTTCCAGGTCGGCCCGGTCGGCGTGCCGCAGGTCGCCGACGAGCTGTGGGTGGCCCGGTGGCTGCTCTACCGGATCGCCGAGGACTTCGGCATCTCGGCCACCCTCGACCCCAAGCCGGTGAAGGGCGACTGGAACGGCGCCGGCGCCCACACCAACTTCTCGACCAAGGCCATGCGCGAGAGCTACGACGCCGTCATCGCCGCCGCCGAAGCCCTCGGCAAGGACCCGCAGAAGCACATCGACGGCTACGGGGCCGACATCCAGCACCGCCTCACCGGCATGCACGAGACGGCCCCGTGGGACACCTACAGCTACGGCGTCTCGAACCGCGGCGCCTCGGTCCGCATCCCCTGGCAGGTCGAGGTCGACCAGAAGGGCTACATCGAGGACCGCCGCCCGAACGCCAACTGCGACCCCTACGTCGTCACCCGGCTGCTGGTCGAGACGATCTGCTCGGCCGAGCAGCAGCAGTGAGCCAACGGCTCTCCTCGCGGGGGGAACCGCGGCCGGGGCGCCCGTGCGGGCGCCCCGGTGGCGCGGACGGGCACCGGGCCGGCCCGCACCGACCGTCCCGGTGCGCCGACACCCCGCTTGTTAGCGTGCGAAGCCGATCGAGCACCTGAAGGGAGCAACGAGTGCAGGAGCGAACCCCCGACGAGGTCCTGGCACTGATCGCCGACGAGGGCATCGAGGTCGTCGACGTCCGGTTCTGCGACCTGCCGGGCCTGATGCAGCACTTCTCCGTCCCGGCGTCGCAGCTCACCCCCGAGGTGTTCGAGGAGGGCCTCGGGTTCGACGGCTCGTCGATCCGCGGCTTCCAGGAGATCCAGGAGTCGGACATGATCCTCATCCCCGACTCCAGCACGGCGTTCGTCGACCCGTTCCGGAGCCGCAAGACGCTGGCCATCCACGCCTACGTCCACGACCCGCTCACCGGCGAGCCCTACTCCCGCGACCCCCGCTACGTCGCTCGCAAGGCGGCCGAGCACCTGCGGTCGACCGGGATCGCGGACACCTGCTACATCGGCCCGGAGGCCGAGTTCTTCATCTTCGACGACGTGCGGTTCCACCAGGACCAGCACTCGGCCAGCTACTCGGTCGACTCGGTCGAGGGCGCGTGGAACACCGGCCGCGACGAGGGCCCGAACCTCGGCTACAAGATCCGGTACAAGGAGGGCTACTTCCCCCTCCCGCCGGCCGACCACTTCCAGGACCTGCGGACCGAGATGATGATGACGCTCGAGCAGGTCGGCATCGAGGTGGAGCTGCAGCACCACGAGGTCGGCACGGCCGGCCAGGCCGAGATCGACATCCGCTTCGACGAGCTGAGCCGCATGGCCGACAAGGTCATGCTGTTCAAGTACGTCGTGAAGAACGTGGCCCTGCAGTACGGCAAGACGGTCACGTTCATGCCCAAGCCGGTGTTCCAGGACAACGGCTCGGGCATGCACACGCACCAGTCGCTGTGGAAGGCGGGCGAGCCGCTGTTCTACGACGAGGCCGGCTACGCCGGGTTCTCCGACATCGGCCGCTGGTACATCGGCGGCCTGCTGGCCCACGCGCCGGCCGTCCTGGCGTTCACGAACCCGACGACCAACAGCTACAAGCGCCTGGTCCCGGGCTACGAGGCGCCGGTCAACCTCGTCTACAGCCAGCGGAACCGCTCGGCGGCGGTGCGCATCCCGCTCTACACGCAGAGCCCGAAGGCCAAGCGGCTCGAGTTCCGGTGCCCCGACCCGTCGTGCAACCCGTACCTGGCGTTCTCGGCGATGCTGATGGCCGGGCTCGACGGGATCAACAACCGGATCGAGCCGCCCGACCCGGTCGACAAGGACCTCTACGACCTGCCGCCCGAGGAGCTGGCGCAGGTGCCGCAGGTGCCGGGGTCGCTGGAGGCGGTGCTCGACGCGCTCGAGGAGGACAACGAGTTCCTCAAGGCCGGCGGGGTGTTCACCGACGACCTCATCGAGACGTGGATCTCGTACAAGCGGACCCACGAGGTCGACGAGATGCGCCTGCGGCCCCACCCGTGGGAGTTCGCGCTCTACTACGACATCTGAGCCGCCCCGTCGGGCGATCCGGCGTCGCCGGGTCGGCCGTGTGCGGCTGAGGGACGCCGGGGCGCGGGGTGGCCGGGCGCGCGAACTCGCGTGCCCGGCCACCCCGCGCTCGGGCAGGCTCGCGGTGCCCGTCCGTCACCAGTGGAGGCCTCCGGTGACCGCCCGCGTCCGCCACATCACCTTCGACTGCCGCGAGCCGTACCGCCTCGCCCGGTTCTGGGGTGAGGTGCTGGGGTTCGTCGACGACCCCGACAACCCCAACGCGCCCGACGACCCCGAGGCCCTGATCGTCGACCCCACCGGCCACCACCCGGGCCTGCTGTTCGTCCCGGTCCCCGAGCCGAAGACGGTGAAGAACCGGGTCCACCTCGACCTGCGGCCGGAGGTGTCCCGCGACGAGATGGTCGAGCGGGTGCTCGCCCTCGGGGGCACGGTCGTCGCCGACCGCCGGGCCGAGGACGGCTCCGGCTGGGTCGTCATGGCCGACCCGGAGGGCAACGAGCTGTGCGTCGAGCGGTCGGCCGCCGAGCGGGACGACGTGCCCGCCCCGATCGACACCGGCGTCCGGCCCTTCCCGCCGGTGCGCACGGCGGGCGAGCGGGAGCTGCTGACGAGCATGCTCGACTGGTACCGGGACGGCGTCGTCCGCAAGGTCGAGGGCCTGCGGCAGCACCACGCGGTCGCCCGGCCGCTGCGGTCGGAGACGTCGGTCGCCGGGATCGTGAAGCACCTCGCCCTGGTCGAGGACGGGTGGTTCAGCATCCGCTTCGCCGGCCGGGCGGGGCAGGAGCTGTGGCCGGACCTCGACGAGGACCGCGAGCCCGACTGGGACTTCCGTAGCGCCCGCGACGAGCCCCTCGCGCTCAACGTCGCCCGCTACCAGGAGGCGGTCGCCCGGTCCCGGGCCGTCACCGAGGCGCACGAGCTCGACGACGTCTGCGCCGACCCCCACCCCCGCGGCGAGTTCACGCTGCGCTTCGCGCTCGTCCACATGATCGAGGAGACGGCCCGCCACCTCGGCCACCTCGACATCCTCTGCGAGCACCTCGACGGCCGCACCGGGGAGTGAGCCCGCTCCACGTCGTCGTCTCCGGGCCGCCGGCCAGCGGCAAGTCGACCCTCGCCGCGCCGCTCGCCGCCGAGCTGGGGCTCCCGGTCGTTGGCGGCCGGGTCGTCGAGGTGTTCTGCCGCTGCGACCGCGACGTCACCGAGCGGCGGTTCCGGGCCCGGGCGGGCTCGTGCCACCCGGGGCACTTCGACGGCGCCCGCCCCTTCGACGAGCTGTGGGACGCCGACGTCACGCGACCCGTCGCCGGCGGGTGGCCGGTCCTGGAGGTGGACACCGCCCGGCCGGTCGACGTGGCCGCCCTGGCGGCGTCGATCGAGCGGCTGGGGCGCGACGCCGTGCCCGGCTGGGCCCCGGTCCGGGCCGCCGGTGTCACCGTCGGGGCCGGAGGCGGACGCAGCAGTGGTCGGGCTCCGGCTCCAGGCGGGCCTCCAGGCCGGGGTCGAGGTCGGCGACGGCGGCGCCGAGGAGGCCGAGGTTCATGCCGCACACGAGGTCGGTGTGGCGGCGGGCGAGGTCGTGGAACGGGCAGTTGCGCAGCACGACCGTGCCGTCGTCGCGGGCGACGGGCTCGTAGCCGATCTCCTCCAGCGCCCCGAGGATCGCCGAGCGGGGGGCGCGCCGCCCCGCCCGCTCGCGGACCCGCGCCGCCAACGCCCGGCCCTCGGCGGCGCAGACCTCCTCGAGCGCTGCGTCGACGTCGACGCCCTCGGCCCGGGCCCGGTCGACGGCGGCGGCGAGCAGTCGCCCGGCGAGCTCGTAGTCGCGGGGCGGGAGGGTGACCTCGAACTGGCGGGAGGCTCGACGGTAGAGCTTGGCGGGCCGCCCCGCGCCCGGGCCCTGGCGGCCGGTCAGCCGCCGGTAGTCGATCTCCAGCAGGCCGTCGGCGGCGAGGCGGTCGAGGTGGTGGGCGGCCGTACCCCGCTCGACGCCCACGGCCCGGGCGGCCTCGTCCCGGCTGACCCACCCCCCGGCGGCCACGACGTACTCGTACAGCGCCCGCCGCGAGCCGTCGCCGAGCGCGGCGAGGGCGCCCAGGTCGTCGCCTCGTGTCCGATCGGTCTGCTCGCTCACGGCTCCGGCCTTCTCGACGGCCGCCCGCCGGCCGGCAGGGCCGGCGCGGCACCGCTCGCAGTCTAAAGCAAACGGCCCTTGACGAAACAACGGGCGCTCAGGCGAGCCGGAGCCAGACGCGCACGAGGTCGCGCAGGCGGTCGATGCCCACGTTCCGCTCCGCGCTCGTCCACACGACGTCGCCCCGCTCGAGGTCGCAGGCCGCGGCCAGGTCGCGCTTGCGCCGCTCCCGCTTCGAGGGCCGCACCTTGTCGTGCTTGGTGGCCACGACGGTGTGCGGCAGGCCCTGGGCCCGCAGCCAGGCGAGCAGCTGCCGGTCGAGGTCGGTCGGCCCCACCTCGCCGTCCACCAGGGCCATGACCATCGTCAGCGGCTCGCGCTCGAGCAGGTAGCCCTCGATCATCCGCTGCCAGCGGCCCCGCTCCGCCTTCGAGACCTTGGCGTAGCCGTAGCCCGGGCAGTCGACGAGCGTCGGCCCACCCGCCTCGCCGACGGCGTAGCAGTCGAGCAGCCGGGTGCGGCCCGGGGTCTTGGAGGTCCGGGCGAGGCCGCGGCGGTTGGCGAGGGCGTTGAGCAGCGACGACTTGCCGACGTTGGACCGCCCGACGACCGCCACCTCGGCCGGCGAGGCGGGCAGGCGGTCGACGGACTCGGC
The DNA here is from genome assembly GCA_017577565.1 of Thermoanaerobacterales bacterium. GTDB lineage: Bacteria > Actinomycetota > Acidimicrobiia > Acidimicrobiales > VFJN01 > ZC4RG19. Next base: position 51,037 of record PKRH01000002.1, read on the forward strand.
CGAGGTGACGAAGCGGAGGGCGAGGGGCGGGCTCATGGCGGCCACATTCTCGCCCGCGGCGACCCCCACCCACCGGCGACCGCCCTGGTCCCGGCGGCCACGGGGCGTCGGCGGGCCACATCGCAGCGCGCTCACCGGCGCGATGTGTTAGCCATTCGGCTCGGCGGGCGATCTTCTTGCCAATGCAGGGGGGATGCAAGATGTCAGATCGTCCAGAACCGACCCGCGCACGGGTCGGTCGAGCGCTGGCGGCCCTCGCCGTCGCGCTGTCGGCCGTCGCCGCGGCCTCGCTGCCCGCCGACGCCGCACCCGACGGGGGCGGGGGGCACGGCCACGACCGGGCCTGCGAGCGCCGGGCCAACAACACCTACGACAAGCTGCTCGAGTGCGTGGACGCCGAGGGGGTGTTCGAGCACCTCGAGGCGTTCCAGCAGATCGCGGACGACAACGGCGGCACCCGGGCGTCGGGCACGCCCGGCTACGACGCCTCGGCCGACTACGTCGCGAGCAAGCTGGAGCAGGCCGGCTACCAGGTGACGCGCCAGCGCTTCGAGTTCCCGTACTTCGAGGAGCTGGCCGACCCGGTGCTCGAGGTCGTCAGCCCCACGCCGGCGCTGCTGGAGACCGGCACGTTCGAGTTCTCCGGCTCGGGTGACGTCACCGGTCCCGTGGTCCCCGTCGACGTCAACCTCGACGGCGACCGGGCGTCGGACAGCGGCTGCGAGCCCGAGGACTTCGCCGGCCTCGACCTGAGCGGCGACGCCGACATCGCCCTCGTCCAGCGGGGCACCTGCGAGTTCGGCGTCAAGGCGCTCAACGCGCAGGAGGCCGGCGCCGAGGCGGTGGTCATCTTCAACCAGGGCAACGACCCCGGGCGCCTGGACCTGATCGTCGGCACGCTCGGCGAGCAGGCGGCCGGCGCCGTCACCATCCCGGTCGTCGGCGCGTCGTTCGACGACGGCGTGACGCTCAGCCAGCCGGGGACGATCGCGCACGTGGCGACCGAGACGTTCCTCGAGTTCCGCACGACCGAGAACGTCATCGCGGACAGCCCGTGGGGCGACCCCGACAACGTCGTGATGTCGGGCGCCCACCTCGACGGCGTCACCGCCGGCCCGGGCATCAACGACAACGGGTCGGGCTCGGCCGCGCTGCTCGAGGTGGCCCTGAACATGGCCAAGGTCCACGCGCCGAACAAGCTCCGCTTCGCCTGGTGGGGCGCCGAGGAGTCGGGCCTGATCGGCTCCTGGTACTACGTGGACAACCTGCCCCAGGACGAGCTCGACCGGATCGCCCTGTACATGAACTACGACATGGTCGGCTCGCCGAACTACATCCTCATGGTCTACGACGCCGACGAGTCGACCTTCGCGGCCGCCGACTTCGGCGTCGAGGTGCCCGAGGGCTCGACGGCCATCGAGGACGTCTACGAGTCGTTCTACACGTGGCTGGGCGTGCCGTACGACGACACGGCCTTCTCCGGCCGCAGCGACTACCAGGCGTTCATCCTCAACGGCATCCCGGCGAGCGGCCTGTTCACGGGCGCCGAGGAGACCAAGACGGCGGAGCAGGCGGCGATCTGGGGCGGCACGGCCGGCGACTGGCTCGACCCCTGCTACCACCAGGCCTGCGACACGATCGACAACGTCGACCGTGACGCGATCGAGGTCAACAGCGACGCCATGGCCTTCGCGGCGCTGACGTTCGCCTACAGCACCGAGGACGTCAACGGCGTGCCCGGCCGCCGGGTGCCCGGGCGTCCCTTCCCGCTGCCGGACCCCGCCGGGCCCGAGGGCACCTTCGGCGGCGGTGACGGCGGCGCCGGTCCCGCCCACGGGTCGCGCTGACCCGCGGCTCGGGCGACTGCGCAGCGGACGGGCCGGCCCCTCGGGGCCGGCCCGCTCGCGCCCGGCGGCTCAGGCCAGCGCGGCGCGCAGCGCGGCGCACGCCTCCTCGGTCGCCGCCTTGCCCTCGGGCACGAGGTCGCGCATGGCGAAGAAGCCGTGGATCACCCCGTCGTAGCGGGAGACGGTGACCGGCACGCCCAGCGCCTCCAGGCGGGCGCCGTAGGCCTCGCCCTCGTCGCGCAGGGGGTCGTACTCGGCGGTGACGACGAGCGCCGGCGGCACGGCCCGCACGACCTCGTCCGGCGCGTGGAGGGGCGAGCAGCGGGGGTCGGTGCGGTCGCCGTCGCCGACGTACTGCTGCCAGAACCACGCCATCGTCTCCCGGGTGAGGAAGTAGCCCTCGGCGTTCTCCTCGATCGACGGGTGGGACATCGAGCCGTCGGTGACCGGGTAGACGAGCAGCTGGAAGCGCAGCCGGGGCCCGCCGGCCGCCACCAGCTGCTGGCAGACGACGGCCGCCAGGTTGCCGCCCGCGGAGTCGCCGCCCACCGCGACCCGGCCCGGGTCGACGCCGAGCTCGGCGGCCTGCTCCACGACCCAGCGCACGGCGGCGACGGCGTCGTCGACCGCGGCGGGGAACGGGTGCTCCGGCGCCAGGCGGTAGTCGACCGAGACGACGGTCGCCCCGCTGCCCAGCGCGAGGTGCCGGGCGGTCCCGTCGTGGGTCTCGACGCTGCCGATGACCCAGCCGCCGCCGTGGAAGAAGACGAGCGCGGGCCGGGGGCCGGGCTCGTCGGTCGGCACGTAGACGCGCACCGGGATGTCGCCCGCCGGCCCCGGGGCCACCGTGTCGGTGACCCGGTGCACCTCGGGGCGGGACTCGGTGGCGCACAGCGCCGCGTAGGCGGCCCGCATGTCCTCCGGCGTGAGCGGCACACCGCCCTCGGGCTGCGCGGCGGCGATGAAGTCGAGGATGCTCTTGACCTCGGGCGTGACCGGCATCGTCCCTCCCAGCGACTGACGGGACCGTCATCATCGCGGCCGGCCGTGACGGCCGCCACACCCACCGCGGGGCGTGGGCGGCCCCTCAGCCGGTGCCGTAGAAGAGGCGCTCGACGACCCGCCGGGCCCGGCGGGTGCGGCGGCGGTGCTCCTCCCGCAGCTCGGTCGGGGTGGTGTCGAGCGAGCGGGCCAGGCGCAGCAGGTCGTGCGGCCGCGTCGGCAGGGAGTCGACCGCGGTCGGCGCCGAGCCGACGAGCCACCAGCGGTTCCTGGTCCGCTCGCAGAACCGGTAGGAGTCCCGGAGCACCGCGGCGTCCTCGGGCGAGACGACGCCCTGCTCCTCGAGCACGTCGAGGGCCTGCATGGTCGACGGGGCGCGGGTGCGGGTGCGCAGCTGCAGCAGCTGGACGGTCCACTCGACGTCCGCCAGCGCGCCCCGCCCGAGCTTGAGGTGGAAGCGGGGGTCCTCGCCGGGCGGGATCCGCTCGCGCTCGACCCGGGCCTTCATGCGCCGGATCTCCCGCTCGTGCACGGCCTCGAAGGGCCGCTCCCACACCGCCTCCTCGATGAGGGCCAGGAACCGCCGGCCCAGCTCGGGGTCGCCGGCCACCGGCCGGGCCCGGGTCAGCGCCTGGCGCTCCCAGGTCTGGGCCCAGCGGTCCAGGTAGGCGGCGTAGCCCTGCAGGCTGCGGGCGAGCGGGCCGTGGCGCCCCTCGGGGCGGAGGTCGGCGTCGACCTCGTAGATGCGCCGGGCCGGGGTGTCGCCCGCCAGGAAGCGCAGGACGCCCGCGGCCACCCGCAACCCCTCCTCGTGGTCGGCGGGGGAGGCGCCGTCGTGGACGAACAGCACGTCGAGGTCGCTGGCGTAGGACAGCTCGCCCCCGGCGAACCGGCCGAGCGCCACGACGGCGAACGGGACCTCGGGCTCGAGCTGGGCCAGGGCGATCTCGAGGCAGGCCTCGGCCTGGGCGGTGAGGTCGGCGGCCACGACCGGCACGTCGGCGTGGCCGAACACGTCGCGGGCGGCCACGCCCAGCAGGTGCCGGCCCCGCCACCGGCGCAGCGCCCGCTGCTTCTCCGCGATCGTCGGGCGCCAGTCGACCGTCGACGCGGCCGAGGCGATGAGCCCGGCGCGGTCGAGCGTCCGCAGCCGCGCCTCCTCGGCCAGCCGCTCGATCAGGTCGGGGTTGGCGACGAGGATGTCGCCGAGCAGCGCGCTGGTGCCGAGCAGCAGGCACAGCCGCTGGGCCACGTCGGGGCTGTCGCGGAAGGCCTGGGCGAGCGCCATCGAGCGCTGCTGCCCCGAGGCCAGCTTGCGCAGCCCGAGCAGGCCGAGGTCCGGGTCGGGCGAGGACGACAGCCAGTCGAGGACCAGCGGCATGAGCTGCTGCATCATCCGGGACGACCGGGTCAGGCCGCGGGTCAGCTCGCGCACCGCCTCCCGGGTGCGGGCCGCGTCGGTGAAGCCGAAGCTCGCCAGCGCCGAGGCGGCCGCCTCGGGCGACAGCCGCCCGGCCCCGGCCAGGCTGTCGAGCAGGGGCCGGAAGTAGAGCCGCTCGTGGACCGACCGCACGACGTTCCGCTGCCGGGCGAGGTCGCGGTCGAAGGCCTCGGTCGGGCCGGCCTCCCGCGTGCCCCGGTAGCCGAGGACCCGGGCGATCCGGCGCCGGTGCGCCCGGTCGGCGGGCACGGTGTGGGTCTGGCGCTCGTCCTCGATCTGCAGGGCGTGCTCGACCCGACGGAGGAACCGGTAGGCGTCGGCCAGCGCCACGGCGTCGTCGTGGGCGACGTAGCCGGCCGCGTCCATCTCGGCCAGGGCGACGAGCGTCGTCGGCGACCGCAGCTCGGGGTCGGCCCGCCCGTGCACCAGCTGCAGCGTCTGGACGGCGAACTCGATGTCCCGGATGCCGCCGGGGCCGCGCTTGATCTCCCGGTCGGCCACGCCCTCCCGCTGCACCTCGGCCTCGGCCCGGGCCTTGAGCGCCCGCAGCGAGCGCAGGTCGTCGGCGCCGAAGGGCCGCGCCCACAGCGCGGCCGCGGCCGCCTCGGCCCAGGCCGCCCCGACCTCGCGGTCGCCGGCCACCGGCCGCGCCTTCAGCAGGGCCTGGAACTCCCACGGCTGGGCCCAGCGCTGCCAGTAGGCCTGGTAGCTCGCCACCGTGCGGGTGAGGGCGCCGTCGCGGCCCTCGGGCCGCAGGTTGGCGTCGACCCGGTAGCAGCGGCGGGCGACGTCCATGACGGCCCGCGCCGCCCGGGCGTCGCCGCCGACGAACATCAGGTCGATGTCGCTGGCGTAGTTGAGCTCCCGCCCGCCCAGCTTCCCCATGCCGACGACGGCCAGGCCGGCGGCGCCGACCAGCGCCACGGCCCGGTCGAGCACGGTGGCGGCGACGTCGGACAGCGCCGCGGTCGTCTGCTCGAGGCTGCGCCGCCCGAGCAGGTCGACCGCCATGATCCGCAGGTGGGCCAGCCGCTTGGCCCGCGCGAGCGTCTCGACGTCGGGCGCCTCGGCGAGGAGCGCCAGGCCGCCGTGGGCCGCCCCGCCCTGGGCGTCGTCGAGGTCGGCCAGCACGTCGAGGGCGGCGGGATCGGTCTCGATCAGCCGCGTCGCGCTGCGGCTGGCGGCCACGACGGTCACGAAGGCCTCGGCCAGCGGGGGCGACGCCTCGATCCGGGCGACGACGTCGTCGCCCAGCCGGCCGAGCGCGGCCCGCACCGCGTCGGGGTGCGCGCTGCGGTCCACGAGCTCGGCCAGCTCCACGGGACGAGTCTGCCGCCTCCGTCGCGTCCCCGTCGGCACCCGGCCGTACCCTGGAGGGCCGTGGCCCGCATCCGCGTCGCGCTCTGCCAGATCAACACGACCGTCGGCGACCTCGACGGCAACGTCGAGCGCGTGCTGCGCGCCGCCCGGGAGGCCGAGGAGGCGGGCTGCGACCTGGCCGTCTTCCCCGAGCTGGCGCTGACCGGCTACCCGCCCGAGGACCTGCTGCTGAAGCCCGGCTTCGTCGCCGACAACCGGCGGGCGCTCGACCGGGTGGCGGCCGCGACCGGCGAGTGCGCCGTGGTCGTCGGGTTCGTCGACGCCGGCCGCGACCTCTACAACGCCGCCGCCGTCTGCGCCCGGGGCCGGGTGCACGCCGTCTACCACAAGCGCAACCTGCCCAACTACGCGGTCTTCGACGAACAGCGCTACTTCGCCCCCGGCCAGACCACCTCGCCGCTCGTCGAGGTGGCCGGCGTGCGGGTCGGCGTGTCCGTCTGCGAGGACGCCTTCAACCCCAGCGGGCCCATCGCCACCCAGGCCGACGGCGGGGCCGAGCTGGTGGTCAACATCAACGCCTCGCCGTACTACGCCAACCGCCTGGCCGAGCGCGAGCGCATGCTGGCCACCCGGGCGTCGGACGCCTCCTGCACGCTCGTCTACGTCAACCAGGTGGGCGGCCAGGACGAGCTGGTGTTCGACGGCGCCTCGATGGTGTTCGACACCCACGGCGAGCTGGTCGCCCGGGCCCGCCAGTTCGACGAGCAGGTGCTGGTGTGCGACATCGACGTCCAACCGGTGTTCCGCAAGCGGCTGCTCGACCCCCGGGGGCGGCGCACCGACGCGCCCCTGCCGGTCGTGACCATCTCGTCGGCGCCCCGGGTCGACGACCCCACCGACGTCCGGCGGCCCGCGGTGGCCCCCACCCTGCCCCCGGTGCGGGAGGTCTACGAGGCGCTGGTCCTCGGCACCCGCGACTACGTGCGCAAGAACGGCTTCACCGACGCGGTCGTCGGGCTGTCGGGCGGCATCGACTCGTCGCTGGTGGCGCTCATCGCCGTCGACGCCCTCGGCGCCGACCACGTCCACGGCGTGCTCATGCCGTCCCGCTACTCCAGCGAGCACTCGCTGACCGACGCCGAGAAGCTGGCCACCGAGCTGGGCATCGAGCACCGGGTCATCCCCATCGAGCCGGCGCACGCCGCCCTGCTCGACATGCTCGCCCCCAGCTTCGAGGGCCTCGAGCCCGACGTCACCGAGGAGAACCTGCAGTCGCGCATCCGCGGCGTGGTCCTCATGGCGCTGTCGAACAAGTTCCCGGGCTGGATCGTCCTGACGACCGGGAACAAGAGCGAGAGCGCCGTCGGCTACTCCACCCTCTACGGCGACACCGCCGGGGGGTTCGCCGTCATCAAGGACGTGCCCAAGACGCTCGTCTACGAGCTGTGCCGCGACCGCAACGCTCGGGCGGGCCGGGCGCTCGTGCCCGAGGAGGTGCTCACCAAGCCGCCCTCCGCCGAGCTGCGCCCCGGCCAGCTCGACGAGCAGTCGCTGCCGCCCTACGAGGTGCTCGACCCCATCCTCGAGGCCTACGTCGAGGACGACCGCACCCGGGCCGAGCTCGTCGGCATGGGGTTCGACCCGGCGCTCGTCGAGCGCGTCACCCGGATGGTCGACGCGGCGGAGTACAAGCGCCGCCAGACGCCGCCGGGCGTGCGGGTGACGCCCAAGGCCTTCGGCAAGGACCGCCGCGTGCCGATCACCAACCGCTACCGGGGTTGACGGCGACGCCCGCCGCGCCGCACGCGGGGCCCGGCGGATTGCCCCCGGCGCGGCCGCAGCGGCGAAGCTGGGGGCGTGAGCGCCGACATGCCCCCACCGCGACCCGACACCGCCCCGACCCCGGACGGGCCGGCGGTGACGATCCAGGCCGTGCTGTTCGACCTCACCGGCGTCCTCACCTCCTCGCCGTGGCCGGCGCTGGAGGCCTCGGCCGGCGGCGACCTGGAGCTGCTGACCGGCCCCTACCACGAGGACACCGACCACCCGTGGCACCGCCTGGAGCGGGGCGAGATCACGCTCGAGGAGTGGCTGCTCGCGGTCACCGCCCTGGCGGAGGAGCAGGGGCGGACGCTCGACCTGTCGCCCATGCGCACGCTGCTCGACGACCTCACCGTCCACGAGGACGTCGTCGAGCACGTCGCCGGGCTGCGGGCCGACGGCTACCGGACGGCGCTGGTCACCAACAACGTGCGGGAGGGCGCGTCGACCTGGCGGGCCAAGCTGCCGGTGGACGACCTGTTCGACGTCGTCGTCGACAGCTCGGCCGTGGGCATGCGCAAGCCCGACCCGGCGATCTTCACCCACACGCTCGACCTGCTCGGGGGCGTGGCGCCCGAGCGGGCCGTGTTCCTCGACGACGTCGAGAGCAACCTCGCGGGCGCCCGCCGGGCCGGCCTGCACACGATCCTCGTCGGCGACCCGCCGGCCGACGCGCTGCGGGCGCTCGATACGCTGCTGGGCCGCCGCGCCGGCACCGGCGTGTGACGCCGGCGTCCGGACCCGCCCCCGAGCCCCCGAGGACGCCCATGGCCGACATCGCCGAGACCATCGAGGAGAGCGGCCGCCGCATCGGCAGCCACGCCTGGGTCGAGGCGCGGCTGTTCGAGGTCGTCGGCCGGTGGTCGGGCACGGTGCCCGAGCCCCGCGCCCGGGTCCTGTTCGCCCGCCAGAGCCACCACCACGCCTGGCACGCCGAGATGTGGCACGACCTCCTGCCCGCGCTGCCGCACCTGCCGACCGACGAGCTCGTCGCCCCCACGGAGGGCGACGCGGCGCTGGTCGCGGCGCTCGAGGAGCCCGACGCGCCGGCCGGCGGGGACGGCGCCGGCGAGCAGGGCGAGGACGGCCGCCTGGCCACCCTGGGCCGGCTCACCGCGCTCTACCGGCGGGTGCTGCCCGAGCTCGCCGCCCGCTACGCCGACCACCTCGCCCGCACGACGCCCGTGACCGACGGCCCGACCATCCGCGTGCTCCGCCTGGTCACCGCCGACATCGAGGCGGACACGGCCGAGGGCGAGGCGCTGATCGAGGCCCTCGGCGGGCCCCACCCCCCGACCTGAGGCGCCGCTCCCGGCCCGGTCAGCCCGGCGAGGGATCGACCCCGAGCAGGCGACGCAGCGGCGCCCGCATGGGCGGCGGCGGGGCGTCGCGGCCGGTCGACCGCAGCACCCGGAGGACCGCCGCCAGCTCGGTCAGTCCCCGGAGGTCCGGGCGCGGGCGCGCGACCTCGCCCGCGAGGAGGCGCTCGGCGTCGGTCCCGGTCAGCTCGGTGGAGGACATCCCTACCCGTCGCGAACGTTCGCGGGGCCGCGCCGGATATGGGCACGCCGGAGGGGACCGCTGCCGCCGGGGCGGCGGCCGGTCACACGAGGGCGACCTGGTTCTCGAGGTGGCGGCGCAGGGACGCCAGCGCCCGGTGCTGCAGCGCCTTGACCGCGCCCTCGCGCTTGCCGAGCAGACGGGCCACCTCCTCGACGGACAGGTCGGCGACCACCCGCAGCAGCACGACGTCGCGCTGGTCGGGCGACAGGACGCCGAGCAGCTCGCGCACGCTCTCGTGGGACAGGAGCGCGAAGGCGTCCTCCTCGACGTCGCCCCAGTCGGCGCTGGTGTCCTCGACGCCGACCTCACCCTGGAGCATCGGCTGGCGGCTGTTGCGCCGCCGGTCGTCGACCATCCGGTGGTGGGCGATCGTGAACAGCCACGACCTGAAGCTGCGGTCGTCGCCCTCGAACCCGCCCAGCTTGCGGTGGACCTGGGCGAAGACGTCGTTGGTCAGGCCGTCGGGGTCGCTGGCCCGGTGCCAGCGGAGGTACGAGGCGACCTGGCCGGCGAAGCGGCGGTAGAGGTGCTCGAAGGCGATCGGGCAGCCGGCCCGGGCGTCGTGGACGAGTGCGGTGACCGGGAGGTCGCGGCGGAAGCGGCTCGGCGACGTGGTCGCTTGGCTCCGTCGGTCGCTGGACTGCACGTGAGTCCTTCCCCCCGGATCTCCCAGGCCGTCGGCGGTCGGTGTCGTCGCTGCCGTCCCCGGCCGGTCACCTTAGCCAACGGCGACCGGCGACGCCGGGTGACCGTGGTCGCCGGGGTCGGGTCCGTCACCCGTCGTGGGCGTCGAGGTGGTCACTCTTGACCGCACCGGTATCCTTTGACGCGCCCAGGTTGCCCGGAGGTGACCTGGGGCACCGAGTCGACCGTGTCCGCTCCGGGAGCTGTTTCCGTCCCCGGGGTGACGCGGGGCTCCGCACGGACCGAGTCAGACGCGAGAAGGACGTTACGTTGCCCAAGGAGCGCGTCGAGCGCGACGAGGAAGATCTCGTCCGGCTGTACCTCACCGACATCGGCCAGTACCCGCTGCTGACCAAGGACGACGAGGTTCGCCTGGCGCAAGCCATCGAGGCCGGCAACGCCGCCCGTCGCGAGCTGGAGAGCAACAAGAACCTCTCCCCCGCTCGCAAGCGCGAGTTGCGCCGCGCGGCGCGCGAGGGCGAGAAGGCCGAGCGCACGTTCGTCCAGTCCAACCTGCGACTGGTCGTCTCGATCGCCAAGAAGTACCAGGCGTCGGGCCTTCCGCTCCTCGACCTCATCCAGGAGGGCAACCTCGGGCTCATGCACGCCGTCGAGAAGTTCGACTGGCGCAAGGGCTTCAAGTTCTCCACCTACGCCACGTGGTGGATCCGCCAGGCGATCACCCGCGGCATCGCCAACACGGGCCGGACCATCCGCCTGCCCGTGCACGCCGGTGACACGCTGGCGAGGCTGCAGAAGGCGAGGGCCCGGCTCGAGCTCAAGCTGGGCCGGCCGGCCACGCTGGCCGAGCTCGCCGCCGAGGTCGAGATGCCCGAGGACAAGGTGACCGAGGCGCTGCGCTTCGCCGCCGAGCCGCTCTCGCTGTCCGAGCCGCTGCGCGAGGACGGCGACGCCGAGCTCGGCGACGTCGTCGAGGACCGCTCGGCCGAGTCGCCCTTCGAGGTGGCCGCGACGGCCCTGCTGCCCGAGGAGATCAACCGGCTCCTCGCCCCGCTCGACGAGCGCGAGCGCGAGATCCTCAAGCTGCGCTTCGGCCTCGACCGGGGCGAGCCGCGGACGCTCGAGGAGGTGGGCGAGCACTTCAACCTCACCCGCGAGCGCATCCGCCAGATCGAGGCGCGGGCGATGTCGAAGCTGCGGCACCCGTCGTCCGACACCGGCGCCCGCGACCTGCTCGCGGTCTAGCCCGACCGGGCAACGGCACGTTCCCGGGGCGCCCCGCCGGGGGCGCCCCGTGTCGCGCCCGGGCCCGGGGCCCGGCCGGCCCGGTCAGCGCACGCCCGTGCGCTCGAGGATCTCGTCCAGCCGCAGCACGTCGCTGGTGGTGACGATGCCGACGAACCGGTCGTCGTTGTCGACGACCGCGAGGACGTCGGTGTCGCCCCGCTCCATCGCCTGCACGGCGTCGCGCACCAGCCAGGTCGGCCGGCCCCGGGTGAGGTCGGTCCGGGCGATCTCCCGCACCTCGGTGGTGGCCCACGCCTCGCGGCGGACGGCGACGACCTCGTCGAGGACCGCCATCCCCCGGTAGCGGTTGCCCTCGTCGACCACGGGCACCGCCCGCCGCCGCTGCCCGACGAGGTGCACGGTGAGGAACTCCTCGATCGTGGCGTCGGGCGGCACCGTGCGGACGTCGGTCGTCATGACCGCGGTGATGGGCAGCTCGAAGCGGCGCTCCAGGTGGCCGAGCCGGCCGGCCCGCTGGTACCGGGCCACCGAGTGCGAGTCGCCGACGAGCAGCTGCGACGCCGCCGTGGCGAGCAGCGCCGGCACGACGAAGGCCGGGCTGCCGGTCGTCTCGGCGACGAACACGACGCCGGCCAGCGGCGTGCGGTAGCCGGCGCCGAGGAAGGCCGCCATGCCGACGACCACGAGCAGGTCGATGTCGTCCATGCCCAGGGCGCTGGCCGCCACCCGGCCGGTCAGCGCGCCGGTGACCACCAGCGGGATGAACAGGCCGCCGACGCCGCCGGCGCCGTAGGTGGCCATGACCGCGGCGACCCGCACGAGGAGCAGGAGGACGACGAGCCACACGCCGTGCTCCGGGTCGGTCGCCCAGGCGATGGCGTCGTAGCCGGGGCCGAGCGACAGGGGCGCGTCGAGGGCCGCGTCGGACACCCAGGCCAGCAGCGCGAGCATCGCCCCGCCGACGGCCAGGCGGGTCAGCCACGGGACGGCGACGACCTGCTCGCTGCGCAGGTGGTTGATGGCGACGCTGAACAGGCGGGCGCCGAGGCCGCACAGGACGCCGATCAGCAGGGCGCCGCCGATCTCCCGCCACCCGAAGCCGAAGGTGCCCGCGACGGGCAGGAGCGGGTCGGTGCCCTTGACCGCCGCGAAGGTCAGGTAGCTCGTCGCCGCGGCCACCATCGCCGGCAGGACGTTGCGGCGGGCCACGTCGGCCCGGTACGGGACCTCGATGGCGAAGAGCGCGCCCGCGGCCGGCGCCTTGAACACCGCGGCGACGCCGGCGGCCGCCCCGGCGACGAGCAGCAGCTTGGCGTCCTCGCGGGAGAAGAACCGGCTGAAGCGGCGCTGCAGACCGGCACCGACGACGGAGCCGGCGTAGATGGACGGGCCCTCGAGGCCCAGCGCACCGCCGTAGCCGATCGTGCCGATGCTGGCGAGCACGCGGGCGACGGCGGGGCGGGGGTCGATGCGGTGATCGGCCTGCTCGTGGAAGGCGCGGATGTACTCATCGGACGTCGTCGGGCTCGCGCCGTCGCCGATCCACCGCAGGCACACGCCCGCGACGAGCAGGCCGAGGGTCGGGGCCAGCGCCTGGAGGGCGAGGGGCTGGTCGGCGACCGCCGCGAAGAGCCACTCGACGGTGGCGTGCTCGATGGCCAGGACGACCGCGCCGACGAGGACGCCGGTCACCGCCGCGAGCAGCAGCGTCTGGTTGGTGCGACGCCCGATGACCCGCGCCTCGGACTGCCGACGGGTGGACAGCAGCGGACGAGACGCGAGCATGAGCGCAGACATTACGTCGCCGGTGGCGGGCCGCCGGAAGCGGGGGAGGGCGGCCCGGGCCCGTCCGGACGGGGTCGCCGTGACCCCCGGGCCGGCCGCGCCGGCGTCACGAGATCGCGTCGAACGCGGCCGCCGGGACCGCTACGATCGCCGCCATGAAGAAGCTGCTGCTGCTCGTCGTGATCGCTGCCCTGGCCACCATCGCCACGAAGAAGGTGCGCTCGGCCTGACGTTCGGGACGGCCCTCCCCGCTCCCCCGGTGCCACGCCGCGGGGGTGGTGAGGGCCGTCGCCGTTCCCACGCCCAGCGCGCCAGCACCCCCACGCCCACGGCGGCCAGCAGCGCGCCGCCGCCCACGGCGGCGTGGCGGGGTGCCGGCAGGGGGACGCGCTCCCGCAGGGGAACCCGGCGGGTGAAGCGCCGGACCTCCCAGCCGCGCCGGCGGGCGGTGCGCAGCAGCTCGCGGTCGGGGTTGACCGCGACCGGGTGCCCGACCGCCTCCAGCATCGGGAGGTCGGTGGCCGAGTCGCTGTAGGCGTACGACGCCGCCAGGTCGAGGCCGTCGCGGGCGGCGACGGCCTCGATGGCCTCGCGCTTGTGGGGCCCGTAGCAGTAGAGCTCGGTGCGGCCGGTGTAGCGGCCGTGCTCGTCGAGCTCGGCCCGGGTGGCGATCGCCTCGTCCACCCCCAGGTAGCGGGCCAGCGGGGCCACGATCTCCTCGGGCGAGGCGGACACGAGGAAGACCTTCCGCCCGGCCGCCCGGTGCTCGCGGATGAGCTCGAGCGCCTCGTCGTAGACGATGGGCTCGACCACCTCGACGAGGGTGTCCCGCACGATGGCGCTGATCTCCGCCTGGTCCCACCCCCTGGTCAGCCGCAGCACGGAGTCCCGCAGCTTGTCGAGCTTCCGCTGCGAGGCGCCGAACTGGGCGTAGACCAGCTGCCCCCAGGCGGCCCGCAGCAGCGTGCGCCGCGACAGCAGGCCCGCCCGGTGCAGCGGGCCGCTGAAGGCCACCATCGAGGCCTTGGCGATGACGGTCTTGTCGAGGTCGAAGAAGGCCGCCTCCACGGGCGCCGACCCTACCGGCGGGCGCCCGGCCGCCCCGCGTGACCTCCGGCGCGCCGTGGATCGGACCCCTTGATGTCGCCCGTGGCGTCTGCGTAACCTTCGGCCCCCTCGCTGATGCCCGGGTGCCGTCCACCGCCCGCGGCAGGCCGTCGCTCCACGCCCTCGTCGCCCGCCGCCTGCCGTGGAGGTCCCGTGCTCGTCGCCTGCTGGTCGGTCAAGGGCGGGGTCGGCACCAGCGTCGTCGCCGCCTCGCTCGCCCTGCTGCTCGCCCGCGACGCGGCGCCCGGCGCGGTGCTCGCCGACCTGGCCGGCGACGCGCCCGCCGTGCTCGGGCTGCCCGAGCCGGCGGGCCCGGGGGTGGCCGGGCTGATCGACGCCTGGCCCGGGGGGCGGACCGAGAGGCCCGGCCGGGCCCGGGGCGAGGCAGCCCCGGGGCGGGGGGAGCGGGCACC
>PKRH01000209.1 GCA_017577565.1 Thermoanaerobacterales bacterium
CACCGGCAGAGCCTGCCCCCAAGGAACCGGAGGCGCGGCGGCGGCGCCGGGCTCCCTCCCGCCGGCGCAGGCGGGCCAGGGCCAGGCCGTCCTCGGCGTGGGGCACGACGACCACCTCGTCGCCGTAGACCTCGGCGACGAGGTCGGCGCCGCCCGGCGTGGCCGTCAGCGCGAGCACGGCCGCCGCCGGCGTCTGCAGGACGTAGCGGTACGGCAGGACCGCGTGGAGGACGGCCGCGGGCGACGGGGTGGGCGCGCCCGGGTCGAGCGACGCGGCCCGGAGCTCGGCCGCGAGGCGGTCGTCGTCGAGCGCCGTCAGCCCGGCGAGGACGGTCAGGCGCTCGAGGCGCAGCGGGGCCAGCCCGGCCCGCCCGGTCGCAGCCAGGTCGGCGTCCCGGCCGGTGACCCACAGGACGTCGACCGGCTCGCCGGTGACGTCCGTGACCGTGCCCTTCACCGACGCCGCCCCGACGCCCCCCAGCGCCAGCGAGCCGTCCGCGCCCAACAGCCGTGCGGCGTGCACGAGCTGGTCGAGGTCGTCGGCCTGCACCAGCCCGGCGTCGTCCCAGTCTCCTGCCAACGTCGCTCCTTGCCCGCCCTCGTCCGCGGGCCCGATCCTGGCACGCGCGACGGCCGCAGGGGCGTCGCCCCCCCCGGCCCCGGCGGCCGCGCCGGGCCCGCCCCGACGTCCCGCGCCGCGGCCGGGCGCGCCACTAGGCTCGGCCGCTCGCCGGGGGACGCGTCGGCGCGCCGCCGGCGCGCGCGCATGATCGACACGCTGACCGACCTCATCGACGATCCCGGCTTCCGGGCCGCGTGCGGTTGGGCGGCGCTGGGCGCCGCCGTCGTGGCCGCCGTCGCGCTGGCCCTCCGCCGCCGCGTGCCGCTCGCCGGCGTCGTCGTCGCCGGCGCCGCGGTGGCCGCGCTCGACCGCCACGTCCTGCCGGTGGACGACCAGGTCGTGCTGGCCCTCGCCCTGCTGGCGGCGGGCGGGTACCTCGCCGATCGGTGGGCCCTGCACCTGGTCGCCGCCGTCCCGGGTGCGCTGGTGCTGGCCGCGGCGCTGCCCACCGACCCGGGGTGGGTCCGGCCGGTCGTCGTGGCCACGACGGTCGTGGGCGGCGCGGCCGCGGCCGACCTCGACCGCGCTGCCGGGCGCGGGGCCTCCCGGGCGGGCGCCGGGGTGCAGCCGGCGCCGGGGGTCGGGCCCGTGCTGGTGGCGGTCACGGTGGCGGGCGTCTACCTCACCGTGCCCGACACCGAGATGGCGACCGTCCTCCTCGGGGCGGCCCTCCCCGCGGCCGCGCTCGGCTGGCCGTTCGCCTGGGGCCGGCTGGGGGGCGGCGGCGCGCTCGCCACGGTGGCCGTCGTCGCCTGGACCGTCGCCCTCGACGGCCGGGGGCGGCTCGGCTCCGTCGTCGGCGGTGTCGCCTGCCTCGGCCTGCTGGCGCTGGAGCCGGTGCTCCGCCGGCTCGGCGCCCTCCGCCCCGCCCGGGGCGTCCGGGACGCGCTCGTCCTGGTCGCCGTGCACGCCGTCCTCGTCGCCTGGTGCTCGCGGGTCGCGGGCCTGCGCACCGACGTCGAGCCCGCGCTGGTGCTGGCCCTGGCCGGCCACGCCGTCGCCGGTGCCGCCCTGGTCGCCGCCGCCCGCGCCGCCCCGGACCGCCCGGGCCCGGGCGCGTGAGCCGCCCGAGCCGAGGCCAGCACCGGCCCGGGCACCGTCCCCACCCCCCGTCCGGCGTCCCTCATCGCCACGACCACACCGGACGGACGCCGGAACGCCCCGCGCCCCCGGCGGGCGGCGGCAGGGTCAGACCCGGGGCGGGTCGACCGCGACGCGCACGCGACCGGCCGGGCGGGGCGTGGCGGCCAGCGCGTCGCACAGGGTGCGGTGGTCGGGCGCCCGCACGAGCCATCGGCCGTCGGCCGGGCCCAGGACCTCCACGCCGGGCGGGTGGCCGAGGGCCGCGACCAGCTCCCCCGCCGCCGGGCCCGACACCTCGGCGAGCGCGGTCGCCGGCGGGAAGCGCAGCAGCGTGCGGCGCTCGTGCTCGGCCTCGCTCACCCGCACCGGGTCGCCGTGCAGGGCCGCCTGCACCGCCTCGTGGCGGGGCACGTGGGTCTGGACCACGAGGCGCCCGCCGCCGGACCGGCCGCCGAGCAGCCGGGCCGCCCGGGCGAACAGCGCGAGCGCCTGCTCGGCCGCCCGGTAGCGGGGGGCCAGCAGCTCCTGGTCGGCGTCGAGGAAGGCGACGACGTCGGCCCGGTCGAGTTGGTGGAGCGTCGCCTCGGTGCCGACGACGACCCGGGCCGCGAGGGCGTCGCCGGCGGGGCGGGCGCCGGTCACCTCCGCGACCGGCTCCCGCACCAGCGCCTCGATCTCGTCCCGCACCCGGGTCACGCCCTGGCGCAGCGCCTTCATCCGGCCGGCGCCACAGGCGGCGCACACGACCGGCCGCTCGGTGCCGCAGCGGGTGCAGCGCAGCACGCCCGCCGACGGCTGGGCCACCGCGGCGTCGCAGCGCTCGCACCGGGCCAGCTCGCCGCACGCGGCGCAGGCCAGCAGCCGGGCCCGCCCCGTCCGGTTCAGCACGCACAGCACCCGGCGGTCGCTGCGCAGCAGCCGCACGAGCGCGGGCGTCAGCAGACCGGCGCGCGGGTCCTCCCGCCGCATGTCGACGACGTCGACCACCGGCCACCCGTCCCGCTCGGCGCTCCGGGGCGGGGTCAGCGGGCGGGCGAGGGCGAGCGCCTCCAGCGACGGGCACGGCGAGGTCAGCACGCAGGGGACGCCGGCTCGGCGGGGCCCCCCGAAGGCCACCTCCCGGGG
>PKRH01000030.1 GCA_017577565.1 Thermoanaerobacterales bacterium
GTGCCCGGGCGACCACTCGGCGGCCGGCGGCCCCGGCCGCGCCGGCCCCGGCGGGCGGGCCCCGGCCGCGCCGCCGCGGCCCGCTCGAGCGCCCGCACCTCCTGCTGGGTCAGGTGCCGCCACCGCCCCGGGGGCAGCCGCCGGTCGGCGAGGGGACCGATGCGGACCCGCACGAGGCGCCGGACCGGGTGCCCGACGGCCTCGCACATGCGCCGCACCTGGCGGTTGCGCCCCTCGTGGACGGCGATGCGCAGCAGGTGGTCGCCCACGAGCGACACCGTGGCCGGGGCCGTCGGCCCGTCGTCCAGCTCGACGCCCTCCCGCAGCCGCCGCAGCGCCCCCCGGGACGGCGTCCCCGCCACCTCGGCCAGGTACTCCTTCTCGACGCCGTAGGACGGGTGGGTCAGCCGGTGCGCGAGGTCGCCGTCGTTGGTGAGCAGGAGGAGCCCCTCGGTGTCGGCGTCGAGTCGCCCCACCGGGTAGACGCGGGGCCGGCGGGGCACGAGGTCGACGACGGTCGGCCGCCCCTGCGGGTCCGAGGCGGTCGAGACCACACCCCTCGGCTTGTTGAGCAGGTAGTAGACGAGGCCCTGGCGGGTGCCGATGCGGACGCCGTCGACCTCGATGACGTCCGCGTCGGGGTCGGCACGGTCGCCGAGGACGGCCACCTCGCCGTTGACCCGGACCCGGCCGGCCGCGATGAGCTCCTCGCAGGCCCGCCGGCTGCCGATGCCGGCCCGGGCGAGGATCTTCTGCAGCCGCTCGCCCTCGGCGCTCACGCGTCGGTGGCCCCGGGCCCCCCGGCCCCACGACCGTCGCCCGCCGGGCCGTCGCCGTCCGGCTCGCCGAACGCGGACGGCTCCGGGACGGTCGACCGGTCGGGCCGCAGCCCGCGCTCGAGCTGCTCGACGACCTCGGCGTCGGGCACGAAGTCGCCGAGCGGCGGCAGCTCGTCGAGCGAGTCGATCCCGAGCGCCTCGAGGAACCGCGGCGTCGTGCCGTACATGATCGCCTGCCCGGGCCCGGGGTCGCGCCCGACCTCGGTGATGTACCCCCGCTGCTGCAGCGTCCGCATGACCCCGTCGACGTTGACGCCCCGGATGGAGGCCACCTGGGCCCGCGAGATCGGCTGCTTGTAGGCCACGATGGCCAGCGTCTCCAGGGCCGCGGCCGACAGCTTGGCGTTCTGGCCCTCGAGCACGAACCGCTCGACGTAGGGGGCGAGGTCGGGGTGGGTCTGGTAGCGCCAGCCGCCGGCCACGCGGGCCAGCTGGAAGCCCCGGCCCTCGCGCTCGTACTCCTCGGCCAGCTCGCGGCACATCTGCTCGACGAGGGCCGGGCGCACCTCCAGCAGCTGGCCGAGCAGGTTGGTGGAGACCGGCTGCTCGGCGACGAGGATGATGGCCTCCAGCGCCCGGCGGGCGTCGGCCCGGGCCCGCTCGGCGGCGCCGTCGGGCGAGGGCTCCGGGGGCGGTGACGGTGCGTCGCTCATGGCGTCAGCCGTCGTAGGCGTCGATCTCGGCCAGGTCGCGCACGCCCTCGTGGTCGCGCCCCAGCCACGCCACCGTGATCTCGCCGAAGGTGTGGGGCTGCTCCAGGTCGACCATGCCGACCTTGTACAGCTCGAGCACGGCGAGGAAGCGCACGACGATCTCGATCCGGTCGACGAGGTCGGCGGTCAGCTCCCGGAAGGTGGTCCGCCCCACCCGGGGCAGCTCCTCGAGCAGCTCGGTGATGGCGTCGGTGACCGAGGCCCGGATCGGGGCGACGTGGTCGAGCTCGACCCGCGGCGTCGGCTTGGGGGCGACCGCCCGCAGGTAGGCCCGGCGCAGGTCCTCGGGCGTGACGCCGGCCAGCACGTCGGGCGTCAGCCCCACGAAGCGCTCGTCGACGCCGACCGTGCGGCCGACGCTCCGGCTCGCCTCGGCGGCCATGGCCGACAGCGCGACCGCCGCCTCCTTGAAGGTCTTGCACTCGACGAGGCGGTGGAGCAGGAGGTCGCGCTCCTCCCACAGCGCCAGCTCGTCGTCGATGTCCACGTCGTCGCCCTGCGGCAGCAGGCGGCGGCTCTTCAGCTCGACGAGCGTGGCCGCGATGAGCAGGAACTCGCTGGCCACGTCGAGGTTGAGGCGCTCCATCCGCTCGAGCTCGGCGAGGTAGCCGTCGACGATGGTCGACAGCTGCACCTCGTAGAGGTCGACCTGCTCGGCCAGGATGAGGTGGAGCAGCAGGTCGAGCGGGCCCTCGAAGACGGGGGTCTGCACCTCGTAGGGCATCGGGGCGATGATAATCACCAGGTCACCGGGCCGACGCGGACCGTCGCCGGGCCCGGAACCGGTGCGGGGACCGGCCGGAGCAGCCTCTACGATCGGCTCCCATGGCGCGCGTGTTCTCCGGCATCCAGCCCACCGGTGAGATCCACCTCGGCAACTACCTCGGAGCCGTGCGCCGCTGGGTCGCCACCCAGCACGACGACGACGCCCTCTACTGCATCGTCGACCTGCACGCGCTCACCGTGCCGAAGGACCCGACCGAGCTGCGGGCCAAGATCCTCGAGCTCGCCCAGGTCCTCGTCGCCGCCGGCCTCGACCCCGAGGTGGTCACGCTCTTCGCCCAGAGCCACGTGGCCGAGCACACCGAGCTGGGCTGGGTCATGGAGTGCACGGCGTCCTTCGGCGAGCTGCGCCGGATGACGCAGTTCAAGGAGAAGGCCGAGCGCAGCGAGTTCGTGTCGGCCGGGCTCTTCACCTACCCGGCGCTCATGGCCGCCGACATCCTGCTCTACGACACCGAGAAGGTGCCGGTGGGCGACGACCAGCGCCAGCACCTCGAGCTGGCCCGCGACCTGGCCGTCCGGTTCAACAGCCGCTACGGCGAGACCTTCGTCGTGCCCGAGGCGGCGATCCCGCCGGTGGCCGCCCGGGTCATGGACCTGCAGGACCCCCGGCGGAAGATGTCCAAGTCCGTCGACTCGCCCCAGGGCACGGTGCTGGTGCTCGACGAGCCGAAGGTCATCGAGCGCAAGTTCAAGCGGGCGGTCACCGACAGCGAGTCCGAGGTCCGCTACGACCCCGAGGCCAAGCCCGGGGTGTCCAACCTCGTCGCCATCCTCGCCGCCGCCACCGACCGCGACCCCCACGAGGTCGCCGCCGGTTACACCCAGTACGGGCCGCTGAAGGCCGACACCGCCGAGGCCGTCATCGAGCTGCTGCGCCCGCTGCAGGAGCGCTTCGCCGAGCTGGCGGCCGACCCGGCGGAGACGGCCCGCATCCTGGCCATGGGCGCCGAGAAGGCCCGCAAGACGGCCTCGGCCACCATGGTCCGGGTGCGCGACCGCCTCGGGCTGCCGCCGCTCTGACCCGGCCGGGCACCGGCGCGGCGGTCAGTCGTCGTCGGCCGCCTTCAGCGCGGCCGCGACGTCGGCCGGCAGCGACCAGCGCTCGGGCGCCAGGTGGTGCTCCCGGGCCCAGGCGACGGTCAGCTCGTCGCTGCCGGCGGCGGCCAGCAGCGCGGCGCCGATGCGGTCGTGGCAGAGGTAGCGCCCGACGCGCCCCACGGCGCCGCCTCGCTCGCTCCAGCGCGCCGCGCGGGCGCGCCCGGCCAGGGCCCCGGCCACCGTGGCCGCGGCCCGGCGCACCGGCCCGAGGCCGCTCTCGACCTTGCCGACGTCGTGCAGGAGCGCGGCGGCCAGCACGGGGCGGGTGGCCCGGGCGCCGAGCGCCTGCTCGGTGCGGCGGGCGACGGCGACGGCGTGGCGGCGGTCGGCGCCGCCCATGCGCCGCCAGAGGGCCCGCTCGCCCGGGGTGAGCACGCCCAGGGCCCAGCGCTCGTCGGCCGCCCGCGGACCGAGGGGCCACAACGACCCGACGAACCGCCGTGCCAGGTGGTGCAGGTGCCGCAGCCGGCCCGCGGCCGTCACGCGT
This sequence comes from Thermoanaerobacterales bacterium, assembly GCA_017577565.1. GTDB lineage: Bacteria > Actinomycetota > Acidimicrobiia > Acidimicrobiales > VFJN01 > ZC4RG19. Next base: position 3,924 of record PKRH01000030.1, read on the forward strand.
GGTCGATGCAGAACCGGGTCGCCGGCATGGCCTCGAGGCGGGCCTCGGCGATCGGACGGCCGCAGACCTCGCAGATCCCGTACGTCCCGTCGTCCATCTTGGACAGGGCGTGGTTGACCTCGTCCAGCTGGTCGTTCAGCTGGTTGAGCAGGGCCAGGTTCTCGCTCTGCTCGGCGGTCACCTGCCCGGAGTCGGCGAAGTTGTCGTCGTAGGTCCCGTCGGAACCGACCTCGAGCGCCGCGATCTGCGCCTCCAGTCGGGCGCGCTCGTCCTCGAGCTGGCCGCGCAGCGTGGACAGCAGGGTCTGGTCGGTCATCAACCGCAGGGTACCGGAACGGTGGCGGATGCGACGGTCCGCCGCCGATCGGGCTCGGGGCGTGGTCGGGGGGGCGGACCGGGGCCTCTCACGACCGGCGCGCCCGGGGGTGGGCGGCCCGGTAGGCGGCCAGCAGCCGCTCGGTCGAGACCCGGGTGTAGACCTGCGTCGTGCTGATCGAGGCGTGGCCGAGCATCTCCTGGACCGCCCGGATGTCGGCCCCCCGCTCCAGCATGTGGGTGGCGCACGAGTGGCGCAGCACGTGGGGGGACAGCTTGTGGGCCAGGCCCGCCTCGGTCGCCCACCGCTTCACGACGAGCCACGCCCCCTGGCGGGTCAGCCGCCCGCCGCGGCGGTTGAGGAAGACGGCGTCCGCGTCCCCCCGCCGGGCCCACCGCTCGGGCACCAGCGCCGGCCGCCCGCCCGGCCCGAGCCAGGCGACGAGCGCGGCGGTGGCGGGTGTGCCGATCGGCACCATCCGCTCCCGCGACCCCTTGCCGAAGGCCCGCAGCAGCCCGGACTCGAGGTCGAGGTCGGCGAGCCGCAGGCCGACGAGCTCCGAGATGCGCAGCCCGGTCGCGTAGAGGACCTCGAGCATCGCCCGGTCCCGCCGGGCGACCGGGTCGTCGCCCTGGACCGCGTCGAGCAGCGCGGCGACCTCGTCCTCGGTGAGCGCCTTCGGCAGGCCCGCCGGGACGCGGGGCGCCTCGACGAGCGCCCCCGGGTCGGACGCCGTGTGGCCCTCGACGGCGAGGAACCGGTGGAGCGACCGGACGGCCACGACGGCCCGGGCCACGGTCGCCGGCGCCAGGCCGGCGTCCCGCAGGTCCGCGATGTAGGCCTCGACGTCGGGCTCCCGGACGTCGCCGAGGTCGAGGCCCCGCGCCCGCAGCCAGCGCCACCAGCGGCGGACGTCCCGCCGGTAGGCGGCCAGGGTGGACGGCACCCGGCCCTTCTCGGTGGCCAGCCACGTCAGCCACTCCTCGACGGCCAGCGGCAGCAGGTCCGGCGCCTCCGCCGGGTCGGTCCCCTCGGCGCTGCCGGCGGGAGGCGGGGTGGAGGTCCCGGTCGACGGCATCGGCCGTCACCCTAGGGCGCCGGCCAGGGCTAACGTGGCACCCGGGCCCCGACCGGGGACCGGTCCCGACCCACCGGCCGACGCTGCGAGGAGACCCGTGCCCCTGTACGACTTCCGCTGCCGTACGTGCGGCGAGACCTTCGAGGTCCGCCGGTCGATGAGCGAGGCGTCCGCGCCCGTGGCCTGCCCCGCCGGCCACACCGACACCGTCAAGCTGATGCCGCTCGTCGCCGTGGGCGGCCGGGCCACGGGCAGCGACCCGGCCCCCGCCGCCGGCGGCGGGGGCTGCTGCGGCGGCGCCTGCGGCTGCGGCTGACCCGGCCGGTCGCCGGGCCCCCGGCCGCCGTCCCGGCCGCCCGGCTCAGCCCGCCGGCGGGTACCGGCGGGCCACGGCCTGCAGCCCGATGACGGTCTTGGCGTCGGTGATGCGGCCGTCGTCGACCATGTCGAGCGCGACCTGCAGCGGCACCCGCTCCACCGCCATGTGCTGCTCCTCGATCCCCTGCCGATCGTCCGGCACCGGCGACAGGCCGGTGGCGACGTAGAGCACGACCGCCTCGTCGGTGAAGCCGGGCGAGTTGTGGAAGGTCACCAGGTGCTCGACGCGCTCGGCCTCCAGCCCGGCCTCCTCGACCAGCTCGCGGCGGGCCGTCACCTCGGGCGGCTCGCCCTCGACGTCGCGCAGGCCGGCCGGCACCTCCCACAGGTCCCGGTCGACCGCCGCCCGGTACTGGCGCACGAGGGTCACCGTGCCGTCGTCGTGGAGCGGCACGACCCCGACCGCGCCGGGGTGGCGCACGACCTCGCGCTCGTGGCGGCTGCCGTCGGGCCCCTCGACCTCGAGCACCGCCGCGGCGATGCGCCGGCCCGACCACTCGGGCCGCTCGGCGAGGACCCGGAAGGCGGGCCCGGGCTCGGGCGCCGTCACGGCGCGGTCCGCACGGCGACGGCGTCGTCGACCGGGAACAGGTGGGGCCGGCGGCCCTCGGCCCGGTCGAGCGCGGCGGCGACGAACTCCCGGAACAGCGGCGCCGGGCGGTTGGGCCGGCTCTTGAACTCGGGGTGCGCCTGGGTCCCGACCCAGAAGGGGTGGTCGGCCAGCTCGATGAACTCGACCAGGCGCCCGTCGGGCGAGGTGCCCGAGCAGACGAACCCGCTGCCCTCGAACCGGTGGCGGAACTTCGGGTTGAACTCGTAGCGGTGTCGGTGGCGCTCGGAGACCACCGTCTTGCCGTACGCCTGGGCGACGATCGACCCCTCGACCAGCTCGGCGACGTAGGCCCCGAGCCGCATGGTCCCGCCCTTGTCGGTGACGTCCCGCTGGCTGTCCATCAGGTCGATGACCGGGTACGGCGTCGTCGGGTCGAACTCCGTCGAGTTCGCCCCGGTCATGCCCAGCACGTTGCGGGCGAACTCGATGGTCATGACCTGCATGCCGAGGCACAGCCCGAGGCACGGGATGCGGTGCTCGCGGGCGTAGCCGGCGGCGGCGATCTTGCCCTCGACCCCCCGCTCGCCGAAGCCGCCCGGGATGACGATGCCGTCGAGGTCGCGCAGGCGGCCCTCGGCGAGCAGCCCCTCGACCTCCTCGGCCTGGATCCAGTCGACCTCGACCTTGGCGCCGTGGTGGAAGCCGCCGTGCTTCAGCGCCTCGACCACCGACAGGTAGGCGTCGGGCAGGCTGACGTACTTGCCGATGATGCCGACCCGGACCTCGCGGGTGGCCGACTCGATGCGGGCGACGAGCCGCTCCCACTCGGTCAGGTCCGGCGGGCGGGTGTCCAGCTCGAGGTGCCGCACGACGACGTCGTCGAAGCCCTCCTCGTGGAGGGTGAGCGGCACCTCGTAGAGGTTCTCGGCGTCGGCGGCGTTGACGACGGCCTCGGGCGGCACGTCGCACAGCCGGGAGATCTTCTGCTTGAGGGCGTCGCTCAGCGGGCGCTCGCTGCGACAGACGATGACGTCGGGCTGGATGCCCCGGGCCCGCAGCTCGGTCACCGAGTGCTGGGTCGGCTTGGTCTTCTGCTCGCCCGCCGGGCCGATGAAGGGCACGAGCGTGACGTGGACGAAGGCGACGTTCCGGCGCCCGACGTCGAGCCGCAGCTGCCGGATGGCCTCGAGGAAGGGCAGGATCTCGATGTCGCCCACGGTGCCGCCGATCTCGGTGATGACGACGTCGACGTCGTCGCCGGCCAGGCGGGTGATGCGGCGCTTGATCTCGTCGGTGATGTGGGGGATCACCTGGACGGTCTTGCCCAGGTAGTCGCCCCGCCGCTCGGCGGCCAGGACCGCCGAGTAGATCGAGCCCGTGGTGGCGTTGCTGCCGCGGGACAGCGACTCGTCGATGAAGCGCTCGTAGTGCCCGAGGTCGAGGTCGGTCTCGCCGCCGTCGTCGGTGACGAACACCTCTCCGTGCTCGAACGGGTTCATCGTCCCCGGGTCGACGTTGATGTAGGGGTCGAGCTTCTGCATGGTCACGCGCAGGCCGCGTGCCTTGAGGAGCCGACCGAGCGACGACGCGGAGATGCCCTTGCCGAGGGAGCTGGCCACCCCGCCCGTGACGAAGATGTGTTTTGTCACGGGAGCACAGCCTAACCCGGTGACCCCCACCTGAACGCGGATCGTCGCCGGAGGTCACACCGGACGCCGCGCCCGGCCGGGCTCAGGGCAGGCGCCCCCAGCGGTCGAGGGCCCGCAGCGGCGGCACCGCGGCGATGACCCGGCTGAAGGAGACCTGCTCGCTGACCAGGTTCAGCAGCGCCACGACGACGAGCACCGCGGTGCGGGCGGTGGGCCCGCACGTGACCACGACGCCGAGGCCGAGCACGGCTCCCAGCACGTTGGCCCCGGCGTCGCCGAGCATGAGGCGCTCGCCCAGGTCGGCCGGCAGCAGCCCGGCGCCGGCGCCGACGACCAGCGCCACCCCGGCGAGCTCGGGCTCGGCGCCCACCGCCACGACCAGCGCCACGAGGGCGAGGAGCGCCACCTTCGTCGTGCGCCCCGGCGCCCGGTCGAGCAGGTTGCCGAGGTTGGCGGCCAGCGCCACGAGCGCCCCGTCGGCCAGCAGCCGGCCGACGCCGGTGGACGGGCGGGCGGCGTGGACGGCGACGACGGCCACCGCGGCGCCGCCGAACAGCTTGACCGAGCCGGTCGTGAGCCGGCCCCGCCCGAGCGCCCGCAGGTGGCCGCGGAACCCCCCGCTCTCCCCCGCCCCGCCGAGGTCGTCGAGCAGGCCGAGGACGGCGAAGCCGAGCGCCGCCGGGGTGGCGAGCCGCAGCCCGGCGACCGCGGCGGCATCGGGCTCGGCCCCGGCCGCGACGGCCACGGCCACCGCGGCGTCGGCCGCGACCACGACGAGGGCGACGAGGACGCCCGCCGCGGTCGGCACGATCCGGCCCCGGACGTTCTCGCGGCCGAACACCGGGGCCCCGAACGCCGGCGCCGTCATGGCCCACAGCACGGCGGCCAGGACGGCGCCGACGAGGAAGGCAGCGACGACCACGCCCGGGCCCCCGGCTCAGCCGGCCGTCGCCGGGCGGGCCTCGGCCGCGGGGCGCCGGGCCCGCCGCTCCCGGAGCCGGGCGAGCGCCGCCGGCCAGTCGACGAGCAGCAGCGGGACGGTGACCGCCCAGGCCCAGTAGTCGAGGCCCAGCAGGAACCACGTGCTGACGTGGAGGAAGACGGCGCCGGCCGCGAACCACAACCGGGTCCTCGGCACGAAGATCACGACCGGGTAGGCCAGCTCCAGCCCGAGGATGAACACGCCGGAGGCCCGCGCCACCCAGATGTGCTCGCCGGTCCAGCGGGCGATGCCCGCCCAGCCGCTCGACCCGATGGCCGGGCCCCACAGGGCGATGTAGCGCATGTTGTCGCCGTAGGCCCACGACGGCCCGGACCGCCGCAGCTTGTGGTAGCCGGCGAAGAAGTAGATGAGCGCGGTCACGACGATGCCGACCCGGATCGGCCAGCCGTAGCGCCGGCGGGGCACGGGGTCGTGCCGGTCGACGTCGACGGGCGCGAGCAGGAACGGCGCCGACGCCCACAGCAGGAGCAGGTCGTTGTGCAGCACCTTCCCCCGGCTGCCCCGCAGGCCGGCCAGCACGAGGTAGCAGACCCAGGCCACGGCGAAGGCCAGGCGGGGATGGCGGCGCAGGACCGCGGCCAGGGCGGCGAGGCCGCCGACCACCTGCAGCGCCACGATGACCTCCACCGAGGGCATGCGGTCGAGGAAGCCGAGGATCGGCACGGGGTCGACCAGGGCCGGCGGCGTGTCGGCCAGCTGCCGGTAGGAGCCGGCGACGATCCGCACGCCGATCAGCGCCGCCAGCGCGGTGTGGACGAAGACCAGCCGGGCCGCCGTCTCCGGCCCCCACAGGGCGTCGTCGAGCGCGTGGCGGGCCCGGACCACCCAGCTCTGGGCCCGGCTCATCGACCCTCCTCCCCCGGCTCGCAGCTGTGGAACGGCTCGTAGTCGTGGCGGGTCGTCCACTCGCCGTCGACCTCGACCAGGCGGGCGTGGTCGCGGGCGATGACCAGCTCGGTCGTGCCCGGCCGGGCCTCGACCACGGCGCCGAGCAGCGCCCGGCAGACGTCGTCGCGGCGCGCCCGGCCGGCGCCCGGCAGCTCGCTCATCGGCCACTCGGCGTGGCGGTAGCCGAGCGGCAGCTCCTCGAGGCTGACGACGTCCCGCTCGCCCTCGGCGTCGACGGCCAGCAGCACCCACCGGGTCTGGTCGGCGTCACGGCTCAGGCTGAACAGCCGCCAGCCGGTGAGCGGCCACAGGTCGAAGCCGATGACGCCGGGCACGAGCAGCAGCACGAGGACGATCGCCACCAGCACCCGGGCGCGGCGCGGGATCTCGTCGCCCTCGGCCGGCGGCGTCGCCGGGTCGGCGGGCGCCTCGACCTCGCCGGCCGTCACGGCCGCTCCCCTCCCGCCGGCGCGGCGGCCGGGGACGGCTCGCCCTCCCGCCCGCGCCCCCCGGCGTCGGTCCCGTCGGCCGAGGCCCCCTCGGCCTCCTCGACCGCGGCGCCCGGCGGGGCGACGGCGGGGACGACCAGCTCCATCGAGAGCCACAGCAGGGCTCCCACCACGACGAACATCGTCACACCTCCCACGATGATCCCCGAGTCGTTGACCGCGCTCCCCAGCACCGCGGCGACGACCGCGGCGACGAGGCCGGTCCGCAGCGTGGGGATCGCCGCCCGCAGCTGCGCCATCGGGCGCGACGGGAACCGGACCAGGAACACGACGAAGGCCACCGCGACCGGCACCATGGCGGACCAGAACGAGCTGGTCGTCACCCGCAGGTTGGCGAGCAGCTTGCGCTCCATGATCGACAGCAGCGGGCCCACGCCCTCGTCGCCGATCCGCTCGAACAGCCGGCCCAGGTGGGCCCGCTGGCCCGGGGGCCGGGCGAGGTCGAGCAGGCCGAACCCGGTCACCGCCAGGACCGTGAGCACGAGGGCGACGACGACCGTCCGGAACCGCACGCGGTAGCCGGTGACCATGGCCGCGAACACGAGGATCGTCGGCGTGAAGGCGATGATCCCGCCGACGTCCGACCCGAACACCGGCACGCCGATGACGACGAGCACCGCGACGAGCAGCGCCACCGACGCCGCCTGGCCCCGCCGCCCCGGCCAGCGGTGGGCCACGAGGGCGGCCAGCAGGCACGCGGCCCCGGCCACCATGCCGAACGAGTAGTTGCTGATCCCGTAGAGGCGGGAGTTGCCGGTCGGCGAGTAGCCGAAGGCCGCGCTGAGGCTGAGCCGCGAGCCGGTCATGACGTCGAGGACCGGCACGAGCATGACGAAGGCCAGCACGGCGACGAGCGCGGCCCGCGGGCGGCCGAGCCAGCGGGCGACGGCGTCGACGGCCACCGCCACCGCGATCGCGGTGGTGACGACGAAGGCCCAGTAGAAGGTCGCGCCCAGCCGCTCGAGCGGGAAGGCCCGGGCGATGAACGAGAGCGGCAGCACGCACAGGTCGGCCAGCGCCGCGGTGGCCACGACCCGGCGGGCCCGCGCGTCGCCGCCCCGGGCGATCAGCGCCATCGCCAGCGCGCAGACGACGCCGATGATCACGACGACCGCCAGGGTCGTCGGGAACAGCATCTGCTCGCGGAAGCGGGACGCCGCGTTGAGGGTGATCAGCCGGTCGACCCGCTCGTCCAGGGAGTCGTCCGAGGCCAGCACCTCGGCCGGCCGGCCCTCCATCGCCACCGGCCGGGGGACGTCCAGCGTGTCGAGGATCGTCGGCGCGACGTCGACGAGGGTCAGGAACCCGGAGCGCTGGGTGGACGCCGACCGCATGTAGCCGGGCGGCGAGCCGGGGCGGGCCAGCGCGGCGACGACGAGGTCGCGGTCGCCGGGCAGGTTGTAGGGGGCGAGCAGGAAGACCGCGTCGCGGTCCTCGTCGACCTCCTCGAGCAGGCGGGCGACCAGCTCGTCGGCGTCGGCCAGCGCCCGGGACCGCAGCTCGGCGTAGCGGGACGCGTCGACCCGGTTCCGGTAGCGCATCGACCGGGCGAGGTCGGAGGCCTCGACGACGACCAGCCCGCCGTCCCGCCCGGCCGGCGCCCGCCAGGCGTCGCGGAACCGCTCGACCACCTGGTCGACGTCCTGGCGCACGCCGAACGGGCTGGCGGGGTCGATCTCGATGAGGTCGGCGTCGAGCTCGCCGGCCGGGACGACGCCGTCGCCGGTCACGGCGGCCAGGCCGACCTGCCGCTCGTAGGAGGTGCCGACGCTGTCGGTGCCGTCGGCGTTGCCGATCACCTCGACGCCGAGGCCGGCCTCCAGCAGGGTGTCGGCGAGCAGTCCCAGCTTCGCGTCGTAGGGCTGGCGGGCGTTCACCCGCTCGAGCGTCGGCCACCCGAGGGCGACGTACTCGCCGTCGGGCTCTGCGCCGGTGCGGCGGGCGAAGATGTCGCCGGCCGACGACCTGCCGGCCTGCTCGCCGAGGGCGAGCTGCTGGCCGTCGACGACGGTGTCGGAGATCGCCCGGCTGCCGGCGGAGATCGTCAGGTAGGCGGCCCCGGGCGTCGACCGGGGCGAGACGCCCCGGGGCGCCATGTCGGCGAGCGCCGACCGCTCGAGCAGGGCCTCGATCGTCGGCAGGTCGTGGTCCCGCACCTCGGCCCAGGTCAGGCCGGGCACGGAGATCAGCAGCACGCGCTCGGCGCCGTCCTCGTCCTCCGCCCCGGCGGGCGGCGCCGGCCCGAGGAGCGCGCCGAGGGCGACGAGCACGGCCGCGAGCGCCGCCGACCAACGGCGCGCCCGGCGGGCGGGCGGCGGGGACGTGCTCACGAACGGATCGGCGGCCACGGCACCCGACGAGTGTAGGAGCCCCGGCGGCCCGCCCCGGGCGGTCACCGCCCACCCCCTGGCGGGGCGGCGACCGCGGGGACGGCCGGGTCCTCGGCCAGGACCCGCAGCATCACGGCCGGTCCGACGACGATGAGCATGGTGAGGGGCACGGCGACCGACGAGTCGTTGGCCACCAGCCCGACGACGGCGAGCGCGCCGAGCCCGGCGGCCGCGGCGATCGTGGGCCGGTGCCGCAGCGGGCGCGTCGCCCCCGGGCCCATCCGGCCGGCGGCCACCAGGGCGGCGTAGGCGCCCGCCGTCGCCATGGCCGTGCCGATGGTGGCCCAGCCGGCCAGCTCGGCGCCGCCCAGGCTGGCCTGCCAGCGGCGGCCGAGGCTCTTGGTCAGCGTGTCCCACCGGCCCGACAGCACGTGGTCGGCGAACCGGGCCAGGTGGGTCTGCACCTCGGCGGGTCGGGCGGCGTCGACGAGCGCGAAGACGAGCAGCACGGCCAGCGTCCCCACGGCCAGGCCCGCGACCTCGCGCCAGCCGACCGGTCGACCCCACAGCACGAGCGCCGTCAGCCCGAAGGCCGGCACCATCGACAGCACGCCGCCGACGTCGGCGCCCAGCATCGGGAGCCCCTCGACGACGACCACGGCGGCCATCACGGCGACCGCGAGGCGCACGCCCCGCTCGCCCAGGCGGTCGGCCAGCAGCCCGGCGAGGACGATCGTCGCCGACCCGAACAGGGCGAAGGCCAGGTTCCCCACCCCGGTGAACCGGCCGGCGACCGCCACCGAGTAGCCGAACAGCGTGTTGAGCTGCAGCGGGGCGCCGATCAGCAGGTCGACGCCGATGAGCCCGACGATGGCCCCCACGGCGACCAGGGGCCCCGAGCCCGGGCGCCAGGCCTCGGCACGGTCGGCGGCGACCGCCACCAGCGTTGCGACCACGACGACGACCACGGCCTGGGCCGGCAGGTTGGCCCGCGCCGCACCGACCTGCCCGACGAGGAAGCTGGCCGGCACGATGCCCAGCGCCCCGTAGACGAGGGGCGGGAGGAGGCGCCGGGCCCGCGGGGGCAGGCGCCGCCGGAACCGCACGGCCAGCGCCAGCACGACGAGCAGCGCGGTGATGCCGGTGATCGCCAGCGGCAGCGTGTCGTCGCGGAACGCCGCGGCCTCGGCCGCCTCGACGAGGTGCGCCGTCCGGTCCCCGACGTCCCGGGTGCCGACCTGGAAGGGCCGGCCCTCCATCTCGTCGGGCACCGGCTCGCCCAGCAGCTCGAGCACCGTCGGCGCGACGTCCGCCAGCTGCACGTAGCCGTCGCGCCGCGTCGTGGCCGACTGCAGGAGCCCGCCGTCGACGCCGGGGGCCCGCAGCGCCACCAGCCCGAGGGCGGACGGCGACGACGACACCGGGGAGAGCACGATCACCGCGTCCTGCTCGGGGTCGACCCGCTCGAGCAGGGCGCCGAGCAGGGCGTCGGCGTCGGCCAGCGCCTGCTCCCGGAGGGCCCGGCGCTGCGACGCCGAGGCCAGGCGGCCGTAGGCGGCGACGCGGCCGAGGTCGGAGGCCTCGACCAGCGCCACGACCCGCCCGTCGCGATCCCACGCCTGGTCGAACGCGTCGAGCACCTTCCCGTGGTCGAGCCGCCAGCCGAACGCGGCGCGGGGGTCGTCGGCGAGCAGCGACCGGCCGACGGCGCCGTCGGGCACGGTGCCGTCCGACCCCATCAGCACCGTCGCCGCGCCCCGCGCGTAGGCCCCCTCCGGTGGCGGGTCGACGCTGACGAAGCCCTCGACGGCGTCCGCGTTGGCCACGACCGCCCGGTGGACGCCGGCCTCGGCCAGCCGGTCGCCGAGCAGGCCCACCTCGGCCCCGAACGGGGAGCTCTCGTTGGCGTCGATGGCCGCGCCGATGCCGAGGTAGGCGATGCCCTCCGGCACCTCACCGAGGCGGCGGGCGAGGAACTCGCCGGCCGGGAGGCCGCCGTAGGTCTCCTCGGGCTCGACGGCGACGGCCGTGTCGACCGCCGGGGCGACGGCCCGGGTGCCGGCGCCGAGGGTCAGGTAGGCGTCGGTCGAGGTCGCGCTGCGCCGGCCGATGCGGGTGGTCACGTCCGCGATGGCGCTGTGGTCGACCAGGTCCTCCAGCACCGGCATGTCGGCGTCCTCGACGGTCGCCCAGTCGGTGTACGGCAGCGAGACGACGAGCACCCGCTCGACCGGGCGCTCGATGCCCTCGGCCGCGCCCGACGCGCAGCCGGTCCCGGCGGCGACCAGGGCGGCCGCCAGCGCGAGCAACCGGGGCGCCCGGCGGCGCCGGCGCCCGCTCACGCCGGCACCCCCACGGCGGCGCCCTCCGCCGGCGGCACCGGGGTGCGCTCGGTCAGCGCGGCCCGCACCCGGGTCAGCCGGTAGCCGGCGACGACCAGCGCCGCCCCGACGACGCCGATCCCGGCCACGGCGGCGAGGTTGGGCAGCTGGCCGGTCTCGCCGCCGACGAGGGCCCGCCCCGCGGCCCACGCCCCGAGCCCCACGACGGCGGACACCGCCGTCACCCGGCCGATGGCCGCCGGCCACAGCGACCCGCCGGTGCGCCGCGCCAGGCCGACGCCGAGCACGGCGGCGCCGGCGGTGTAGGCGGCCGAGTGCCCGAGCCCGAGGCCGAAGATCAGCGCCGCGCCGTCGGCGAGCGCCCAGGCCAGCACCATGACGACGACGCCGCCCAGCGCGACGGCCACCGACACGACGCCCGGCGTGCGGCTGTCGCCCAGCGCGTAGTACCCCCGGGACAGCAGCAGGAACGCGCTGTAGGGCAGCAGCCCGACCGCCAGCCCGGCCACCGCCGCGGCCAGCACCTCGCTGCCCTCGGGGCCGGTCTCGCCGAAGGCGACGACCCGCATGGCCGGCAGCGCCAGCGCCATCATCCCCGCCGTCACCGGGGCGAGCAGCAGCGCCATCCGCTCGAGCGACCAGCGGAGCGACACCGCCGCCCGCGCCGTCCCGTGCTCGCGCACCTCGGTCACGAGCTCCGGCAGGATGGCCGTGTGGATCGGCTGGGCGAACACGGCGTAGGGCGCGAGGAAGATCACCCAGCCGAGCTGGTAGGCGACGACACCGCCCTCGACGCCGGCGCCGAGCACCAGCGCGGCGCCGAGCAGCAGCCCGGCGCCGGTGTGCAGGACGACGCCCCAGCCGGAGTGGCGCAGCACGTCGGCGACGCGGCCGTCGCCGTGCGGCCGCCGGGGCCGGAGCCGGAACCCGGCCAGCCGGCACGAGCCCACGAGCACGCCGACGAAGGCCACGACCCCGCCGGTGCCCGCCGCCGCCAGCAGCAGGCGCTCGCCGGTCGACAGGTCGAGGCCCGGGTCGGGCCCCGCCACGACCCGGAACACCGCCAGGCAGGCGACCATGACGACCGTGTTGCCGATCGGGGCGGCCGAGGTGACGGCGAAGCGCCGCAGCGCGTAGAGGACCGCGGTGGCCACGGTGCCCGCGGCGTAGAGGAGGATCTGCGGCACGAAGAAGACGAGCAGGTAGGCGACCAGCTCGCGCTGGTCGTCCCGGACCGTGGCCGGCGCGGCGGCGGTCAGCGCCCGGGCCAGCCACGGCGCGCCGAGGACACCCGCCAGCGTGACGACGCCCAGGCCGGCGAGGGCGACGCCGAGGACGCCGCCCGCGACCTCCTCCGCGCCCCGCCGGTCGCCCCGGTCGAGCAGGTCGACGAACGTCGGGACGAGCACGGCCGACAGCGCCCCGGCGGCCAGCAGCTCGAACAGCACGTTCGACACCGAGTTGGCCTGCTGGAAGGCGTTGCCGAGGTAGCTGACACCGAGCACGGCCGCCACGACGACCATCCGCACGAGCCCGAGCGCACGGGACACCGCGGTGATGACGCCCATCCCGGCCGCCGCCCGGGTGGTGCTCGAGCGCCGTGCGCGCCGCTCCCCCGCCATGCCGGTCGTCACCCCTCGTCCGCCGGCGTCGGCAGCAGGCCGTCCACGCCCTCACCGGTGCCGTAGCGGCCGACGGTGGGCGACCCCGGGACGGCGTCGACCGTGGCCAGCAGGGTGGCCACCCGGCCGGCGGTGTGGTCGAGGTTGTCGACCGTCGTGATCCGGTCGGCGAGCTCGTCGTCGCCGCGGATGGCCTGGACCAGCTGCGGCTCCTCGGTGGCGTCGACGTCCTCGCCGGTCCGGACCGAGGGCTGCGTCGCGACGACCGGCATCGGCCCGTCGGAGGTCAGCTCCTCGAGGACGGGCAGCACGACCTCGCCGACCGACACCGACGCCCCGGGGCCGTCGACGACGACGACCCGCAGACCGGACACCGGCAGGCGGACGACGTCGCCCTCGGCCCCCTCGGGCAGCTCGTACTCGACGAAGCCGGCGTCCCGCAGCCGGGCCAGCAGGGGCGGCTCGGCCGGCGCCGTCTGGCCGGGGACGTCGGCCGGGGGCGGCGCCACGGCATCGGGCGCCTCGGAGGCGCCGTAGAGCACGTCCGCGAGCTGGACGGCGAGGTTCCGCCGCAGGCGGTCGGCGTCGTCGGTGCTCAGCTCGAGCGCCGCGGCGAGGTCGCCGACCTCGTCGTCGTCGTCGAGCACGAGGCGGTCGGTCAGCCACCAGACGCCGACGACCTGGGCGTCGGCCTGGCCGAGCATGCGCAGCACCTCGTCGACCCAGCGCTCGTCCACGCCCCGGGTCGCGACCACCAGCACCGGGTCGCCCTCGAGGAGGCCGTCGTAGAGGCGGTCCCCCAGCTGCTCGGCGAGCTGCTCGCGCTCGCGCTCGAACATGTCGAGGCGCTCCTGCTGCCGCCGGTTCTGCTCCTCGGCGGCGTCCAGGTCGCGCTCGAGCCCGTCGAGCTGGCTCTCCAGGCCGTCGATCGTCGCCTCGTCCAGGAACGTGGTGCCGAGCACGAGGCCGATGCCCAGCGCGAGCAGGACGGCCGTCAGCGAGACGATGTGGAAGCGGAAGTTGACCATCAACCGGAGATGAGCGAGCGCCAGAAGGCGCGGAGGACCAGCCGGACGGGCTCCGAGAGCATGAGCGCCACGGCCAGCGTGAAGGCGGCCGCCAGGATCATCCACACGAGGTCGAGCGTGCGAACCGAGCTGCGGTAGAGCCTGCTCACGCCCTTGGCGTCGACGAGCCGGTCGCCCACCTTCATCCGGACGAGGAAGGTCGACGCCATCCCGGCCCGGCCCTTGTCGAGGAACTCGACCATGCTGTTGTGGGTGCCGACGGCGACGATCAGCTCGGCGCCCTTCTCGTGGGCGAGCAGCATGGCGACGTCCTCGCTCGTGCCCGGGGCCGAGAAGACCGTGTGGGGCAGGCCGAGCCGCCGCAGCCGCTCGGCACCGGGCGCCCGGCCGTCGGTGTAGCCGTGCACGATCAGCTGGGCGCCGCACCGCAGGGCGCCCTCGGAGACCGAGTCGAAGTCGCCGATGATGATGTCGGGGACGACCCCCAGCTCGAGCAGCGCGTCGGCCCCGCCGTCGACGCCGATGACCACCGGCTTCTCGCCCCGCAGGTAGCCGGACTGCTGCAGCAGGGCGAGGTCGTCCTTGTAGTCGATGCCCCGCACGACGATGAGCACGTGGCGCCCGGCGATCTCGCAGCGCACCTCGGGCAGCTCGAGGTCACCGGTGAGGACGTCGATCTCCTTGCGGATGTACTCGACCGTGTTCTCGGCGAACTGCTCGAGCGCCGGCCCCAGGTTGGCCCGGGCGTCCTCCATGGCCCGCTCGATCGACTCGGGGGTCTGGCGCACGCCCCGGGCGACCTCGGTGCCGTCGACCAGCACCCGGTCGCCGTCGACGGTGACGACCGCGCCCTCCGCCACCCGCTCCATCAGCTCCGGGCCCAGATCGTCCACCAGCGGGATCCCGGCCTGGCTGAGCAGCAACGGGCCGAGGTTGGGGTAGCGCCCGCTGATCGACGGGGCCGCGTTGAGCACCGCCACCGGCTCGGCGTCGACCAGGGTCTCGGCGGCGACGCGGTCGAGGTCCTCGTGGTCGATGACCGCGACCTCGCCGGGCCGCAGCCGCTTGACGAGGCGCTTGGTGCGCCGGTCGACGCGCGCCACGCCCCGGACGGGCGCCGGGGGCCCGGCGGCCCGGCGGCGGGCGACCCGCTCGAGGCGACCCAGGCCCCACCGGCGGCGGGCCGGGCCGGTGCGCTCGGCGTGGTCGTCACCGTCGCCGCCGGCCGCGGCCGGCGGCGACGGGTGGTCGGCGGGCTCGGCGGGCGGCACCACTCAGCGGCCCCGTTCCCCGGCGGCGGTCGCCAGCAGCTCGGCCGCGTGGCGGCGGGCGGCGTCGCTGTCGGGCTGCCCCGACAGCATGCGGGACAGCTCGACGACCCGCTCCTCGTGGTCGAGCACGGCGACCTCCGACACGGTCGTCGCGTCGTCGGTGTGCTTGGCCACCCGCACCTGCGCGTCGGCGTAGGCGGCCACCTGCGGCAGGTGGGTGACGACGAGGACCTGGTGCTGGCGACCGAGGCGGGCCAGCGCCCGCCCGACGGCGACGGCGGCCTGGCCGCCGATGCCGGCGTCGACCTCGTCGAAGACGAGGGTGGGCGGCGCCTCGGTGAGCACGAGGCGCAGCGCGAGCATGGTGCGGGCCAGCTCGCCCCCCGACGCCACCTTGGCCAGCGGCAGCGGCGGCGCGCCCGGGTTGGCCGCCAGCAGGATCTCGACGTCGTCGCCGGGGTCGTCGCCCCGCACCTCGACCTCGACGCGCGCCTTGGGCATGGCCAGCTCGGCCAGGTTCTCCTGGATGCGGGCCGCCAGCTCGGGGGCGGCGGCCCGGCGGGCGGCCGCGACCTCGGCCGCCGCCGCGGCCTCCTCGGCCCGCGCCCGGGCCAGCTCGGCGTCCAGCTCGGCGGCCCGCTTCTCGTAGCCCTCGAGCTCGGCCAGCCGGGCCCGCAGGCGCTCGCCCTCGGCGATCACGTCGGCCAGCGTCTCGCCGTACTTGCGGCGCAGCTCGCGCAGCAGCTGGCGGCGCTCGCGCACGGCCTCCAGGCGCTCGGGGTCGTCCTCGATCGCCTCGCCGGCACCGCGGATCTCGGCGGCGATGTCGGCGACCTCGGCCGCCACGGCCCGCAGCCGCTCCTCGGCCGCGGCGAACGGCCGGCGGCCGGCCACCGCGGCGAGCGCGACGCCCAGCGCGTCGCCGGCCGACACGGCCTCATCGAGCGCGCCGCCGCCGTCGCCGCTCAGGGCGGTGACCGCGGCGGCCGCCGCCTCCCGGTGGGCGGCGGCGTCGGCCAGCTGGTCCTCCTCGGCCTCGAGGCGCTCGTCCTCGTCGGGGCCCTCGATGGCGGCCGCCTCGATCTCGTCGACCTGGTAGCGCAGCAGGTCGATCTCCCGGGCCCGGGTCCGCTCGTCGCCGCCCAGGCGCTCGAGCTCCTCCAGCAGGTCGCGCACCGCCACCCGGGCGGCCCGCAGGCGCGCGAGGTCGACGCCGGCGAACCGGTCGAGCGCCTCCCGCTGGGCGGCCGGGTGCAGCAGCGACTGGTGGGCGTGCTGGCCGTGGAGGTCGACGAGCCGGGCGCCGATCGCGGCCAGCTCGGAGACCGTCGCCAGCCGGCCGTCGACGTAGGCCCGGCTGCGGCCCGAGCGGGGGATGGCCCGCGCCAGCACGACCTCCTCCGGCAGGTCCCCGTCGGCCCCGGGCGGCCGCACGAAGCGCCCCTCGACCCAGGCCTCCTCGGCGCCCGTGCGCACGAGCATGGGGTCGGCGCGCCCGCCGACGAGCAGCTCGATGGCGTCGACGACCATCGTCTTGCCCGCGCCGGTCTCGCCGGTGACGACGGTCATCCCCTCGCCGAGCAGCAGGCGGAGCTCGGCGATGACCCCCAGGTCGCGGACCGCCAGCTCTACCAGCACCCGTGCCTCCCCGTCTCCGTCATCGGTCGCTCAGGCCGAACTTCGTCTTCAGGATGCGCAGGAAGTTGCGGGGCCCGAAGGTCACGAACCGGGCCGTGACCGGCGCCGCCGTGCAGGTGACCGCGTCACCGCGGCGCAGCGTGCCCAGGTTGGTGCCGTCGACCGACAGCGTCGCCGGGCGGTCGCCGAGCACCTCCAGCCGCACCCGCGCCTCGGGGGCGAGCACCAGCGACCGGTCGAACAGCATGTGCGGCGAGACAGGGGTCATCAGCAGGCAGCGATGCGTCGGCTCGACGATCGGCCCCCGGGCCGAGAAGGCGTACGCCGTCGACCCCGTCGGGGTGGCGACGATCAGGCCGTCCGCAGCGTAGGTGGTGAACGGTTCCCCGTCGATGCTGACCGCCAGGCGCACGGTGTGCCCCATCGGCGTCTTCTCGAGCACCGCCTCGTTGAGCGCCAGCCACATCCCGTCGTTCGAGGTCCGGGACGGGCCCTCGCCGGGCTCGGCGCCCTCGCCCAGGGAACGGCCGCCTTCGACGGTGACGCCGAGCAGCATGCGCTCCTCGAGGTCGTAGGAGCCGGCGAGGAAGCGCTTGAGCGCCATGCGCAGCCCCGGGGGCTCGACCTCGCTCAGGTAGCCGAGCTGACCGACGTTGACCCCGACGACCGGCACCCGCTCCCCCGCCACCAGGTCGACGGTGCGCAGCATGGTGCCGTCCCCGCCGAGGCTGATCGCCAGGTCGAGGCCCCGGGCGAAGGTCGCCTCGGGCGCGCCGAGGTCGGGCAGGCCGGCCACCGCCGCGTCCCGCAGCGGCAGGCGCACCTCGTGCCCCCGGTCGAGCAGCCACGCCGCGGCGTCACGGGCCAGCTCGACGGCCAGCTCGCGCTCGTGGTGCAGGATGACGCCGACGGTCGCCACGGCGCCGCCTCACGACCGCCGGGCCGTCGCCTCGGCGACGACCGCGGCGAGGTCGGGCGGCGTCGACGGCGCGCCGGCGCCGGTGCGCGCGTGCAACAGGAACTCCACGTTGCCGTCGGCGCCGGTGATCGGGGAGACCATCGCCCCCATGATGGCGGCTCCGAGGGCTTCCGTCGCGCGCACGACGTCCTCCAGCACCCGCCGCCACACCGCCGGGTCGCGGATGACGCCCCGCCCCCGGGACGCCTCGGCCCGCCCGGCCTCGAACTGCGGCTTGACCAGCAGCACGAGGTCGGCCCCGGGGGCCGCGAGGGCCACGAGGTTGGGCAGGACCGTGCGCAGCGAGATGAAGGACAGGTCGGCGACGACGAGCGGGAAGGGCTCGCCCAGGTCGCCCGGCGCGAGGTGGCGGACGTTGCAGCGCTCGCGGACCTCGACGCGGGGGTCGGCGCGCAGCCGCTCGTGGAGCTGCCCGTGGCCGACGTCCACGGCGACGACCTGCGCCGCGCCCCGCTGCAGCAGGCAGTCGGTGAACCCGCCGGTCGAGGCGCCGGCGTCGAGCGCCCGCCGGCCCCGGGGGTCGACGCCGAAGCGGTCGAGCGCGGCGTCGAGCTTCTCGCCGGCGCGCGAGACGAACCGGGGCCCCTCGCCCCGGGTCTGCACGTTCTCGTGGGGGGCGACGAGGCGGGACGGCTTGAGCGCCGGCGCCCCGTCGACGGTGACGCGGCCGGCGGCGATGAGCTCGCGGGCGCGCTGGCGGCTGGCGGCGAGGCCCCGGCGCACGAGCTCGGCGTCGAGGCGGCGGCGGACGGGCGGCGTCGTCGTCCTCCGCGTCAGCCCGAGGAGGCGCCGCCGGCGCCCGACGAGCCGCCGGTCGCCGTCCTCCCGCCGCTCGACCGCGCCGCGGCCTTCCGGGTCGAGGTCTTCTTCGCCGCGGCCTTCTTCCTGGCCGGCGCCTTCTTCGCCGGGGCCTTCTCGGCCGGGGCCTTCCTCGTGGTGGCCTTCGCGCTCGACGCCTTCCGGGCCGTCCTCCTGGCGGTCGCCGTCTTCGCCGCGGCCGTCGTCGCCGGCGCCTTTGTGCCCGCCGCGGGCGCCTCGGCCTCGGGCTCGGCGCCGCGCCCGGTGGCCTGGCCGACGAACGAGCGCGCCGTGTCGACGACCCGCTGCACCATGCGCTCGATGTCCTCGCGGGTGGCGAGGTCGAGACGGGAGATCTGCTGGTCGATCTCCGACCGCACCGTCTCGATGAGCCGATCCCGGTTGTGGCGGCTCCGCTCGAGCAGCTCCTCCACGGCGGTCTGGGCCTGCTCGGACTGCACCGCGCCGGCCCGGACGAGGTCCCGCACCACCTCCTCGGCCCGCTGCCGGGTCAGCGCCGTGAACGTCATCCCGGCGTCGAGGAGCCGCTTGAGCAGATCGTTCTCCGCCATCCCGCCGGAGGTTACGGCTGGTCGCGCACGGTGGCAATGCCCTCCACGAGCGTGGCCAGCGTGGGCGCGACGACGTCCGGGGCGGGCTCGACCGGCAGGTCCCCCTCCCGCGTGACCCCGCTCAGCACGAGCGCGAAGCGGTACCCGAGGGCGCGGGCGAAGCGGCCGTCGGTCTCGGGCCGGTCGCCGACCACGGTCCCCGACGTCCCGGCGACCTCCCGCACGAGCGCCGCCATCGGCGGGTGCGGCTTGCCCGACACGACCGGCTCGGCGCCCGACGCGTAGGCCACCGCCGCCACGAGCGCCCCGCCGCCGGGGATCGGGCCCTCCGGCGTCGGGTAGGTGGCGTCGTCGTTGGTGGCGACGAGGCGGGCGCCCCGCTGGACGGCACGGGTCGCGACCCGGAGCCGCTCGTAGTCGAAGTCGCGGTGGAACCCGACGACCACCGCCTCGGCGTCGCCGTCGTCGACCGGCACGGCGCCCCGGGCGGCCACGGCCTCCCGGATGCCCGGGCCGCCGCACACGAGCACCCGCTCGCCCGGCTCCACGAGGGTGGCGGCGGCCATCGCCGAGGTCACGACGTCGCCGCGGGCGGGGATGCCCATCCGCTCGAGCTTCGCCTCCTGGGCGGCCAGCGGCGCGTAGGAGTTGTTGGTGGCGAACAGCACCCGCTCCCCCGCCGCCCGCAGGGCGGCGACCGCCTCCCGGGCCCCGGGGATGGGCTGGTCGGCCAGCCAGATCACGCCGTCGAGGTCGAGCACCCAGGCCACCGCCGGATGGTGGCAGCCGGCGCCGGCGGGCCGCCAGGCGGCGCGGCGCGTGGCGGCCCGGGGACCCGGGGAGGTCCGGGCGTCTGCCAGGATGGGCGGGTGGCCCGCTTCCAGCCCTTCCGTGCCCTCCGCTACGACCTCGACCGCGTCGACCTCGCGCGGGTGATCGCCCCGCCCTACGACGTCATCGACGACCGGCTCCGGGCCGAGCTGGCGGCACGCGACCCCCACAACGCCGTGCGCGTCGACCTGCCCGTCCCCGACGGGGCGCGCGACCGCTACGAGGTCGCCTCGTGCCTGCTGCGCGACTGGCGGCGGGAGGGCGTGCTCGTCACCGACGAGCGGCCGACGTTCACGGTCCACCGCATGGCCTACGTCGACGACGCCGGCGTGGCCCGGCACACGACGGGCGTGCTCGGCGCCCTCGAGCTGACGCCGCCGGGCACCGACATCCTCCCCCACGAGCACACGACGCCCAAGGCCCGCAGCGACCGGCTCGACATGCTGCGCTCGTGCAAGGCCAACACGTCGGCCATCTGGGGCCTGTCGCTGGCCAAGGGCCTCACCGCGCTGCTGCCCGACGGCCCGCCGTACGCGCAGGTCGTCGACTCGGACGGCGTCGAGCACACGTTGTGGGTCGTCGACGACCCCGAGGCCTGCGCGGCGATCGCCGAGGCGGTCGCCGCCCACCCGGTCGTCATCGCCGACGGCCACCACCGCTACGAGACCTCGCTGGCCTACCGCCGCGAGCGCGAGGCCGCCGGCGACCCGGGGGCGGCGGCCGCCACGCTGGCCTACGTCGTCGAGCTCGTCGAGGACGAGCTGACCGTGCGGGCCATCCACCGGCTGGTCGACGGCCTGCCGACCGACCGCGACCCGGTGGCGCTGCTCGAACCGTGGTTCGAGCCCCTGGGCCCGCCGCCGGCGGGCGTGCCGGTGACCACCGCCATGCAGGAGGCCGGCGCCCTCTGCGCCGTCACCCCGGCCGGCGAGGTGCTGCTCCGGCCCCGCAGCGACGCGCTGGCCGACACCCGCGACCTCGACTCGGCCCGGCTGGACGTGGCCCTGGCCGCCCTGGGCGGGCCGGAGGTCCGCTACCAGCACGGGGTCGACAACGTGCGGGCGGCGGTGGCGGAGGGCCGGGCGCAGCTCGGCGTCCTGCTCCGCCCGGCCACCATCGCCCAGATCGAGGCGACGGCCCACGGCGGCGAGCGCATGCCGCCGAAGACCACGTTCTTCCACCCCAAGCCGCCCACCGGGCTGGTCTTCCGCGACCTCGCCTGAGCGCGGACGGGGGGCGCCGGCCCGGGCCGCCGCCCCGCGCGGCCGGCGCCTCAGGGCAGCGCCGGTGCCACCTCGGCGGCGATCAGCCGCAGGTGGTCGAGGTCGTGCATGTCGAGCACCTGCAGGTAGATGCGCTGGGCCCCGGCCTCGGCGAAGGCGGCCAGCCGGTCGACGACCTCGCTCACGGTGCCGGCCGCGCCGTTGGCCCGCAGCTCGTCGGGCTCGCGCCCGATGTTCGCGGCCCGGCGCCGCACCGCGTCCTCGTCCTCGCCGCAGCAGACGACGAGGGCGGCCGACCAGGTCATCGTCGCCGGGTCGCGGCCGGCCCGCTCGCACGCCTCCCGGACCGCGGCGACCTGGGTGCGGAAGTCGTCGAGCCGCGGGAAGGGGACGTTGAACTCGTCGGCGTAGCGGGCGGCCAGGCGCGGCGTGCGGGTGCGCCCCCAGCCGCCGACGATGATCGGCGGGCGGGGCGACTGCACCGGCTTGGGCAGCGCGGGCGAGTCGGTGAGCCGGTAGTGCGTGCCGGCGTGCGAGAACCGCTCCCCCGGCGGCGTCTCCCACAGGCCGGTGACGATGGCCAGCTGCTCCTCGAGCCGCTCGAACCGCTCCCGCTGCGACGGGAACGGGATGCCGTAGGCGGTGTGCTCCTCCTCGAACCACCCGGCGCCGAGCCCGAGCTCGACCCGGCCGCCGGACATGGCGTCGACCTGGGCGACCGCGATCGCGAGCGGCCCGGGCAGCCGGAAGGTCGCGGCCGTGACCAGCGTGCCGAGCCGGATGCGCTCGGTCTCGCGAGCCAGGCCGGCGAGCGTCACCCAGGCGTCGGTCGGGCCCGGCTCCCCGGAGCCCTCGCCCATGCGGAGGTAGTGGTCGGAGCGGAAGAAGGCGTCGAAGCCGAGCGCCTCGGCCTCGCGCGCCACCGCCAGCTGGTCCTCGTAGGAGGCGCCCTGCTGCGGCTCGGTGAAGATGCGCAACGACACAGGCATGGGCGTGACGCTACCGGTCGGGCCGCCCGCCGCCGCACGGCGGCGGGCGGTGACCGGGCCTCGTCATGCGCCCGCGCCCGTGGGCGTCAGGCGACCTCCCAGGTGGCGCCCGAGCGCAGCAGCTCCCGCAGGTCGCCGGGGCCCCGCTGCTCCTGGGCGGCGGCGATCTGCTGGTCGACGGCCGTGCCGTAGTCGGGCCGCACGACGTCGCGGAACACGCCGATGGGCGTGGGCTCGAAGGGCCCGCGGGCCAGCCGCGACAGCATGAAGGCCACGCTCGGGTCCTCGCGGGTCTCGTCGTGGACGAGCAGGGCGTCCTCGCCGACGTCGGCGACGTCGACGATCTGCGCCCCACGCTGGGCGTCGATGACGACGCCCTTCGACCCGTCGGGGCCGAAGCGGATCGGCTCGCCGTGGCGGAGCGGGATCAGCATGCTCTCGCGGTTGGCCTTGCCGGTGATCTGCTCGAACGCGCCGTCGTTGAAGACGTTGCAGTTCTGGTAGATCTCGACCAGCGAGGCGCCGCGGTGCTCGTAGGCCCGCCGGATCGTCTCCATCATGTGGCGGCGGTCCATGTCGTGGGTGCGGGCCACGAAGGTCGCCTCGGCGCCGATGGCCACGCTGACCGGGTTGAACGGCTGGTCGAGGCTGCCGAACGGCGTCGACTTCGTGACCTTGCCCACCTCGCTCGTCGGCGAGTACTGGCCCTTCGTCAGCCCGTAGATCTGGTTGTTGAACAGCAGGATCGTCAGGTTGACGTTGCGGCGCAGCGCGTGGATCAGGTGGTTGCCGCCGATCGAGAGGGCGTCGCCGTCGCCCGACACGACGAAGACGTGCAGGTCGGGCCGGGCCAGCGCCAGGCCGGTGGCGATGGCGGGCGCCCGCCCGTGGATGGTGTGCATCCCGTAGGTGTTCATGTAGTACGGGAAGCGGGCGGCGCAGCCGATGCCGGACACGAACACGGTGTCCTCGCGGCGGATGCCGAGCTCGGGCATCAGCAGCTGGACCGCGGCGAGGATCGAGTAGTCACCGCAGCCGGGGCACCACCGCACCTCCTGGTCGCTCGCCCAGTCCTTGCGGGTGGTGACGGGGATCGTCGTCTCGCTCATGGCGTGCCCCTCACGAGTCCTTGAGGTGGTCGATGATCGCCTGCTCGAGCTCGGCGGCCGTGAACGGCAGGCCGCGCACCTTGCTGACCGGCTTGGCGTCGACGAGGAAGCGGGACCGCAGCTCGTGCGCCAGCTGGCCGAGGTTGAGCTCGGGGACGATCACCCGGGGGTAGCGCTTCAGCACCTCCCCGAGGTTGGGCGGGAACGGGTTCAGGTGGACGAGGTGCGCGTAGGCGACCTTGTGGCCGCCCCGGCGGGCCCGGGACACGGCGCCGTCCACCGCGCCCCACGTCGAGCCCCAGCTGACGACCAGCAGGTCGGCGTCGTCGACGTCGCCGACGACCTCGACCGGCGGGATCGACGACGCGATCCGGGCCACCTTCTCGGCCCGCAGCTGGACCATGCGCTCGTGGTTGGCCGGGTCGTAGCTGACGTTGCCCGAGCCGTCCTCCTTCTCCAGGCCGCCGATGCGGTGCATGAGCCCCGGCGTGCCCGGCAGGGCCCAGTCGCGGGCGAGCGTCTCCGGGTCCCGGACGTAGGGCCAGAAGACGGCCTCGCCGTCCTCGTTGACGTGGTTCGGCTCGGTGGCGAACTCCACTCGGAGGTCGGGCAGCGCGTCGACGTCCGGCAGCCGCCACGGCTCCGTGCCGTTGGCGAGGTAGCCGTCGGAGAGCAGCACGACGGGCGTCCGCCACCGCAGCGCGATCCGGGCCGCCTCGATCGCCGCCTCGAAGCAGTGGCTCGGGCTGCGGGCGGCCAGCACCGGGAGCGGCGCCTCGCCGTGGCGGCCGTAGAGCGACATGAGCAGGTCGGCCTGCTCGGTCTTCGTCGGCAGGCCGGTCGACGGCCCGCCCCGCTGGATGTCGATGATGATCAGCGGCAGCTCGAGGTTGACGGCCAGGCCCATGGTCTCGGACTTGAGCGCCATGCCCGGGCCGCTGGTCGTGGTGACGCCCAGGTGGCCGCCGTAGGCCGCGCCGAGGGCGGCGCCGATGCCGGCGATCTCGTCCTCGGCCTGCAGCGTGCGCACGCCGAAGTTCTTGTGACGCGACAGCTCGTGCAGGATGTCGGACGCCGGCGTGATCGGGTACGAGCCGAGGAACAGCGGCATGTCGGCGAGCTGGCTGGCGGCGATGAGGCCCCAGGCCAGCGCCGTGTTGCCGTTGATGTTGGTGTAGGTGCCCGGGGGCAGCGTGGCCGGCTTGACCTCGAACGGGTGGTCGAACAGCTCGGCCGTCTCGCCGAACGCGTGGCCCGCCTTGAAGGCGACGGTGTTGGCCTCGGCGACCTTCGGGTTGCTGACGAACCTCCGCTGGATCCACTCGAGGGTGGCGTCCACCGGCCGGGTGTACATCCACGAGAGCAGGCCGAGGGCGAAGAAGTTCTTCGAGCGCTCGGCGTCCCGCGGCTTGACCCCGAGCGGCGTGACCGCGGCCTTGGTCAGCGAGGTCATCGGGACCTCGTAGACGGTGAACCCGTCGAGGCTCCCGTCGGTGCGGGGGTCGCTGTCGTAGCCCGCCTTGGCCAGGCTCCGCTCGTCGAACGCGTCCGAGTTCAGGATGATCGTGGCCCCCTGGGCCAGCCGCCCGACCTGGCTGCGCAGCGCGGCCGGGTTCATCGCCACCAGCACGTTGGGCTCGTCGCCCGGCGTGGTGATGTCGTGGTCCGAGATGTGGACCTGGAAGGCCGAGACGCCCGCCACCGTGCCGGCGGGCGCACGGATCTCGGCCGGGAAGTCGGGCAGCGTGGCGAGGTCGTTGCCGTAGAGCGCGCTCGACGCGGTGAAGCGGTCGCCGGTGAGCTGCATGCCGTCGCCGGAGTCGCCGGCGAAGCGGATGATCACACGGTCGACCACCTCGGGCGCACGGCTTCGGTGTGTCGTCTTTGACACCGCGTCTCCTTCGACACGAGATGGTGACTCTGCTCCGACCCTATCGCCTGCCGTACCCCTCCCGGCGAACCGGGCGCTGTCAGAGATGCCACGCTCACCCGACGCGGCGGATCCGAACGCGCAGTCGTGCCCACGCTGCGTCGACGACGACTGCGCGAATCGACCGGATCGTGGCCCCGTGAGGCCGCTCCCGGCGCCCCGCACGGGCCTCCACCCGGCGCGCGGGCCGGGCGCTCAGCGCAGCGCCCGGAGGCGGGCCTGGACGTCGACGAAGTCGGGGTCGGCCTCGGCCACCCGGCCGAACAGCTCGCGGGCCCGGGGCGCGTCGCCGGCCCGCTCGTAGAGGTCGGCGAGGGCGTAGGCCATGCGCAGGTGATGCAGCTTCGGCCGGCGCGTGGGCTTGGCGCCGGCCTCGAGCAGGCGGATGGCCTCGTCCAGCCGCCCCTGGTCGGCCAGGGCGCCGGCGGCGACGATGCGCCCCTCGGCGACGAGCTCGGCGCTCGGGCTGGCGGCCCGCAGCTCGTCCCACAGCTCCTCGACCTCGGCGTACTGCCCGAGCGCCCGGTAGCAGTCGGCGAGCACAGGGTGCTGCTCGGTGCTGCCGGACTGGACGCGGAACGCCTCGAGCTCCCGGCGGGCCTGCGCCCACCGGCCGAGCCGGTAGAGGGTCAGGCCGAACAGCTCGCGCACGGACGTCGCGCCGGGCGCCTGCTCGGCCAGGGGCCGCAGGATGCGGCGGGCCTCCTCGAACCGCTCCCGCCGGAAGGCCTCGATCGCCTCCTGCAGCCGCTGCTCGAACCGGGCCCGCCGGTTCGGCGGCACCGTGCGGTCGAGCTCCTCCTCCAGCGGGGTGCGGGGCGCGTCCTCGCCGCCCCGGCGCCGGCCCGGGCTCGCGGCCTCGCCGGCGGGCCGCCGGCCCTCGCGCCGGGGGCGCGGACGGGGACCCGGCGCGCCGGCGCCGTCGACCGGCCGCTGCCGGCTGCGCCCGACGGCACCCGCGGCCTCCTCCCGCAGCTCGCCCTCGTCGTTCCACTGCTCCGGCGTCCACGGCCCGGGGCCCGGGGCCGGCGCGGGGGCCGCCACCGAGGCCCCCCGCGCCCCCCCCACGCCCGCGGCGGCCCCCCGCGCGCCGCCCCCCCCACCCCCGCGCCCCCCCCCCCCCCGCGGCCGCGCGGCCGCCCCCGCG
>PKRH01000031.1 GCA_017577565.1 Thermoanaerobacterales bacterium
CGGCCCGGGGCCCCGTGCCCCGGGGGCGGCGCGGGCGCCGCCCCCGAGGTGGGGGCGGAGCTGCGGCGGCGGCGCAGGGCCGAGCCCGGCGCCGGGGGGGGGGTGGCCCCCGCCGAGAGCTTCCGGCGCCTGCGCTTCGCCGGACCGCCGGCCCCGGCCCGGCCGGGGGGGCGGTCAGCGGCGGCCGTCGCGGGCGCGGGCCTGCCGGTGCTGGATCGTGCGCCACTCGCCCATGGCCCGCAGGGCGAGCACGGCCACGACCGCCACGCCGGCGGCCCCGACGACCGCGCCGCCCAGGCCGGCCGCCCCGGCGGCGAGGCCGCAGTCGCCGTCGCACTGCAGGTCGACGAGCGCCCAGCCGATGAGGCCGCCGCACAGGCCGCCGACGAGGATCGACACGAAGGCCAGCACCCGGGCGGCCAGCGATGGCACGGCGCTCGGCGCGTGGTCGTCGGCGGGCGGGCGGCGCTCGGCGCCCGCGGGGCGGTCGGCGGGGGCCTCGGGCATGGCCCGGCCATCGTAGGGGTGGCCGGGCCGGCCGACGAACTCGGCGGGCGCCCGGTCGCGGGCCCGGCGGTGCCAGACTGGGCCGATGCGTGAGTGGTTGGTGGGAGGCGGCCTGATCCTCGGCCGGGACGGGCTCCTCCTCGTGCGCAACCGCCGGCGCAACGGCGACCACGACTGGAGCCCGCCGGGCGGCGTGATCGACGAGGGCGAGTCGCTGCTCGACGGGCTGACCCGCGAGGTGCGGGAGGAGACCGGCGTCGTGGTCACCCGCTGGCGGGGGCCGGTCTACCGGGTCGAGGTGCTCGCCCCGGACCTGGGCTGGCACCTGCGGGTCGAGGCCCACGAGGCGGTGGAGTACGGCGGCGAGGTGCGGGTCGACGACCCCGACGGCATCGTCGTCGAGGCGGCCTACGTCGACCCCGCCGCCTGCGCCGACCACCTGGCGGGCTGCCACCCGTGGGTGGCCGAGCCCCTCGGCGCCTGGCTGGCCGAGCGGTGGCAGGAGCCCCGCACCTTCCGGTACCTGGTGCGGGGCGTCGACGCGTCGCAGGCGGTCGTGACGAGGCGGTGACGGTGTCCGCCGGTCGCCGTCGCACGATCGTGCACGTCGACATGGACGCCTTCTTCGTCTCGGTCGAGCTGCTGCGCCGGCCCGAGCTGCGGGGCCGGCCGGTCGTCGTCGGCGGCACCGGCGACCGGGGCGTCGTCGCCGCCGCCAGCTACGAGGCCCGCGCCTACGGCGTGCACTCGGCCATGCCCACCGCCCGGGCCCGCCGGCTCTGCCCGCACGCCGTCTTCCTCCCCGGCGACCACGCGCACTACGCCGCCGTCAGCCGGCGGGTCATGGAGGTGTTCCGCGCCTACACGCCGCTGGTCGAGCCGGTCAGCCTCGACGAGGCGTTCCTGGACGTCACCGGGGCCCGTCGGCTCCACGGCGACGGCGAGCGGATCGCCCGGGCCATCCGGGCCGAGGTGCTCGAGCGCGAGGGGCTGCACTGCTCGGTGGGCGTGGCGCCCTCCAAGCTCGTGGCCAAGCTGGCCTCCGAGGCGGCCAAGCCCCGGGCGGGGCGCGGCGGGCCGGAGCCGGGGCTCGGCGTGCGGGTGGTGCGCCCGGAGGAGGTGCGGGACTTCCTGCGCCCGCTGCCGGCCCGGGCGCTGTGGGGCGTGGGGCCGGCGACGATGGCCCGCCTCGAGCGGCTGGGCGTCCGCACCGTGGGCGACATCGCGGACCTGCCCGAGGACGCCCTGGTCCACGCGCTCGGCCCCGCGGCCGGGCGCCAGCTGCGCCGCCTGGCCGCCGGCGAGGACGACCGGCCCGTCGAGCCCGACCAGCCGCCCCGGTCGATCGGGCACGAGGAGACCTTCCCCCGGGACCACCACGACCGGGAGGCGCTGCGGCGCGAGGTCGCTCGCATGGCCGACGCCGTGGCCTGGCGGCTGCGGCGGGCGGGGCTCGCCGCCCGCACGGTCACGCTGAAGGTGCGCTTCGGCGACTTCCGGACGATCACCCGCTCGACGACCGCCGCCCAGGCGGTCGACGACGGGCCGGCGATCGCCCGGGCGGCGAGCGCGCTGCTCGACCGCGTCGACCCCTCGCCCGGCGTGCGGTTGCTCGGGGTGACGGCGAGCGGCCTGGTCGAGGGCGCCGCCCGCCAGCTGACCCTCGACGATCTCGCCGGCCCGGCCCCGGCGTGGCACGAGGTGAGCGGCGCGGTCGACGCCATCCGCGCCCGCTTCGGCGGCGACGCCATCGGCCCGGCGGCCGCGCTCCGCCCCGGCGGGCTCCGGGTGAAGCGCACCGGCGACGCCCCCTGGGGCCCGGACGGCGCGCCGGCCGCGGGGCGCCCGCACCGGGGCTGAGCGGGGCGATCGGACGGAAAAGCGGCCGCGGCGCGTTGTCGATCCACCCGGCCTGTGGAACACTTGTCGTGCCGGTTCGGTCAGCCGGGCGACAAGGGGTTCACGTGCCGCTTTCCGAGGACGAGGAACGCATCCTCCAGGAGATCGCCCAGCGGTTCTACGAGGACGATCCCTCGTTCGCGCGGGAGGTCAGCGAGACCACGCTGTACCGCCACACCGTCCGCCGGATGAAGTGGGCGGTCGTCGGGTTCGTCGCCGGCGCGGTCTTCCTCGTCGCCTGCCTCTCGACCTCGTACCTGCTGTCCTTCGCCGGCTTCCTGCTCATGCTCGCCTGCGCCCTCGTGTTCGAGCGCAACCTGCGCAAGCTGGGCAAGGCGGGCCTCGACGAGCTCACGCGCTCGGTGCGGGCCAACGGCCTGCGCGACGCGCTCGGCGGCGCCGGGCGCCGGGTGCGCGAGCGGTTCAAGCGCGACGAGCCCGAGGACGACGGCGAGTAGCGCTCAGGCCGTCGGCACGGCCACCGCGTCGCCCTGCACGACGCGCATCCGCCGCCGGCCCACCAGCTCCCGCACGTCGAACCACTCGAGCAGGCGGCGGTGCCACGGCCGCTCGGCCCGGGTCGCGGCCACGACCTCGCGCCGCCACCGGGTGGCCGCCGCCACCTGGTCGTCGTCCGGCGCCACCTCGGCGTAGACGAGCGTCTCCATGGTGCGGGCCAGGGCGAGCACCGCGGGGCGGGCGTCCGGCAGGGCGCCGGCGATCCGCTGGGCGGCCTCGGCGATGGTGAGCGACGCCGGCAGCGCCACGCCGGCCTTGCCGGCCGCCTCGGTCGCCGTGCGCCACTGCAGCGCGACCCGCGCCGCGGGGGAGCGCGCCCGCCGGCGGCGCACCGCGCGCCGGACGAGCTGGGCGAGGGGCACGAGGACGGCGTACGCGGCCGCGGCCACGCCGACGGCGGCGGCGAACCGCCGGATCGGTCCGGACACCAGCGGGTGCTCGTCGCCCGCGCCCGCGCCGGTGGGGCCGGTCGGGTCGCCCAGCGCGGCCTCGGGGTCGGGCCGGTCGGTGCCGGCGGCGGCGACGTCGCCGGCGTCCCCGGCGGCGTCGGTGGCGCCCTCGAGCGGCTCGTCGGACGGCGGCGCGCCCCCTGCGCTCGTGTCCTGCTGCTCCGGCACGCCGAGGTAGCGCTCGGCGCCCACCGGCGCCCGGCCCGGGGTGGGGTCGAAGGTCACCCAGCCGTACTCGCCGAGGAACACCTCGGCCCACGCGTGCGCGTGCACGCCCCGGACCCGGTAGAGCGTCGGGTCGTTCGGGTCCTGGACGCCCTTGGTGAAGCCGACCGCCACCCGGGCGGGCAGCCCGACGGCGCGGGCCATGGCGGCGAACGCGGCGGCGAACTGCTCGCAGTAGCCGCGCCGGGTGCCGAAGAGGAACGTCTCGAGCGCGTTCTGGCTGTGGCCGGGGCCGACCCGGTCGTCGTAGGTGAAGCTGCGGAGGTGGTTCTGCAGGGCGATCGCCTTGTCGTACGCCGTCGGCGCGCCGGCCGTGATCTGCTGGGCCAGGTTGGTGACCCGCTCGGGGAAGTCGGGCGGGAGCTGCAGGTAGGTCGCCGCGATCTCGTCGGGGATCCTGGGCGACGCCCGCCGGAGCGCCTCGGCGTCGAAGACCGGCAGCTGGGAGGTCACCGTGTAGGAGTAGCCGTCCGAGGTCGGGACGTCGCGGGCGACCATGAGCGTGCTCGACCGCTCGTCGTAGACCGCGGGCTGCCCGTCGCCCGGGTCGTGGGCCACCGGCTGGTAGGCGGCCGGCAGCCAGACCGAGTTGAGCGCCTCGATGGTGAACTCCTGGGTCACGGTGACCCGCTCGGTCGCCGGCTCGTAGCGGCGCGGCAGCTCGCCGCGGGCGTCGTCGGTGCTGTAGGACGACCGCCAGATCTCCCCGTCGAACTGGTCGAGCGAGGTCAGCCGCCAGTAGGCGCCCCGCTCGGCCCGGACGGTGAACACCTCGACGTTGGCCTGGTCGACCAGGCTCGTCTGCAGCGACACCATCGGGCTGAGCACCACCCGGGTGGGCTCGTCGCGCCGCAGCTCCCGCCAGGCGACGACGGCGTCGGAGTCGGCGCCCGGCAGGTTGGGCCCGGCGACGGTCCCGAGCACCAGGGCCGCGCTCACGATCCCGACGCCGGTGGCGACGAGCGAGCGCCGGCCCCGGGCCTGCCGCTCGCCCGCCCACCGGGAGGTGCGCTCCTGGTTGGCGGTGCGGTGCAGCAGGACGAAGACGAGCGAGGCGCCGGCGAACAGCGCGGCGCTGCCGACCGGGCTGCCGTCGCCCCCGAGCGCCGCCGCGAAGACGAAGACCGTGGCGGCGGGCAGCAGCGCCTCGACGGTCGCCGACAGCCGGAACGCGCCCCAGTCGGCCAGGAAGGCGACGACCCACAGCGCGATCGCCGCCGCGGCGACGAAGCCGTTCTCGACCGGGGCCGGCGCCCGCACCTCGCCGAACAGGTCCCAGGAGTGGCGCAGGTCGGCGCCCAGCTGGCCGAACGTCTCGCCCGTCGGCAGCAGCCAGGTCGTCGTCTCCGGGAACCGGGCCCAGGTGATGAGCGTGATGCCGGCCGCGGCGGTGACCAGGGCGGCGGGGACGAGCCGGACGCCGGCCCGGCGCAGGAGGGCGACCGTCAGGTGGGCGGCGACCGCCTGGACGACGAGCGGCGCCCGGTACGAGCCGTCGACGAACAGCCGGTGCATGCCGACGATGGCGGCCAGCGACACGAGGGCGAGCGACACCTCGGGCGCCAGCAGGAAGGGACGGCCCCGCGTCACGTGCCCACCCCCGCCCGGGCGCGCCGGCTGCTCGCGGCGCGCATGGCCCGGTCCCAGGCCGGCGCGAACGGCGACGAGGGCGTGACCCGCACGAGCGTCGCGGACGCCGCCGGCGCGCCCGGTGCCCCTGCGTCGTCGGTCACCTGGACGACCGTCACCAGTCCGAAGCGCTGGCGGAGGCGGGCCGCGGCCCGGAGGTCGTCCTGGGCGGTGCGGCCGACCACGACGACCAGCGCCCCCTGGCCGTCGCGGCGCAGCAGGTCGAGCATCGTCCGCAGGCTGGCGCTGCCGCTCGTGTCGACGACCGCGAGGTGCTCGAGCAGCGCCTGCACGTGGGTGCCGCCGCTGCCGAAGCCCGAGTCGGCGCCGTCGGTCGTCACCAGCCGCACCAGGTCGCGCTGGGCGCCGTTGGCGGCGACGATGCTGGCGGCCGCCGACACCGCCGCCTCGAAGGAGTCGGCGTCGTGGGCGGCGCGCCGCACGTCGAGCAGCACCGTCGTGCGGCCCTGCCACGGCTGCTCCTGCTGGCGGACGAGCAGCTCGTCGTGGCGGGCGGTCGAGGGCCAGTGGATGCGCCGGAGGTCGTCGCCCACGACGTAGGGCCGCAGGGCGTAGAAGTCGTCGCCCGACCGCCCGAGGGCCGTGGGGTGCAGCACGCCGGCGAGCGGGTCGTTGCCGGAGGTGTAGGGCACGGGCCGGACGGGCTCGACCCGGGGCAGGACGGTGAGCTCGACCCGGGGCGCCGCCTCCACGCCCGCCTGCGCCAGGCCGAACGGGTCGCCGACGACGACCCGCAGCGGGCCGACGGCCACGATGCCCCGGCGGTCGGTCGGCAGGCGGTAGGTGGCCGACGTGGCCGCCCCCTGGTCGAGCGGCGGGACGAGCAGCTCCGCGCCGGTGGTGCCCGACACCGGGTCGCGCAGCCGCAGCACCGGCGTGTCGGTGCGCCGCAGGTTGCGGATGCGGACCTCGACCCGGCTGGCCTGGCCGACGTGGACGCGGGACGGGTGCACGACGCGGTGCACCCGCAGGTCGAGCCTGACCAGGCGCACGTAGAGCAGGGCGACGACGACGAGGCCCAGCGCGACGGCGCCGAAGACGTAGAGCTCCCCGATCCCGAGCAGGCGGGCGACGGCGATCATCGCCAGGCCCGCCCAGAGGCACAGCCAGCCCTGTCGGGTCAGCATCTCCCGGCTCGCCCCGCGTCCGGCACGGCCATCAGCGGGCTCCCGTCGGCACCGGCACCGCCCGCAGCACCTCGGCCAGCACGTCGGCCGCGGTGACGCCCTGCAGCTGGGCCTCGGGCGTGACGACGAGGCGGTGGGCGAGCACCGGGACGGCCAGCGCCTTGATGTCGTCGGGCACGACGTAGCCCCGCCCCTGCGAGGCCGCCCGGGCCCGGGCCACGCGCTGGAGCGCGAGGGTGGCCCGGGGCGAGATGCCGAGGGCGAGGTGGGTGCTGCGCCGGGTGGCCTGGGCGAGCTCGACGAGGTACGCCTTCAGGCTCGGCGCCACGTGGACCTTGCGGCTGGCGGCCGACATGCGCTGGACGTCGGCCTGGGTGACGACCGGTCGGATCTCC
Source organism: Thermoanaerobacterales bacterium (assembly GCA_017577565.1). GTDB lineage: Bacteria > Actinomycetota > Acidimicrobiia > Acidimicrobiales > VFJN01 > ZC4RG19. The sequence goes on from PKRH01000031.1 coordinate 6,772, forward strand.
CGCAGCGGGTCGTGGTCGCCGTGGGTGTCGAGGATCTCCAGCTCGGCGTCGGGCGAGGGGTAGCCGACCGACACCCGCATGAGGAAGCGGTCGAGCTGCGACTCCGGCAGCGGGTAGGTCCCCTCGTGCTCGATGGGGTTCTGCGTGGCGATGACCATGAACGGCGGCGCCAGCGGGTAGGTCGAGCCGTCGACGGTGACCTGCCCCTCGGCCATCGCCTCGAGCAGCGCCGCCTGCGTCTTGGGCGAGGCCCGGTTGATCTCGTCGGCGAGGACGATGTTGTTGAAGATCGGCCCGGGCCGGAACTCGAAGGTGCTGGCGCCCCGGTTCCAGACGGTGAGGCCGACGACGTCGGACGGCAGCAGGTCGGGCGTGAACTGGACGCGGCCGAAGCTGCACTCGATCGAGGTGGCGAGCGACTTGGCGAGGTTGGTCTTGCCGACGCCCGGCACGTCCTCGAGCAGCAGGTGCCCGTCGGAGACCAGGCAGAGGAGCATCAGCTCGATGACCTCCCGCTTGCCCTGGATGACGCGCTCGACGTTGGCGACGATGCGGTCGAAGGTCTCGGAGAACGTCGTCCCCCGTGGTGCCGCCGTCTCGATGCTGGCCACAGCCTCGGTCTCCTCCGTCGCGTGGGCGGGGCCAGGCCAGGTTACGCCCTGCGGGAGGCGAGCCGCCCCGCGCCTCCCGAGTAGCGTGCCACGACCGTGCAGCGTGCAGACATCGCGCTCGCCGTCGACATCGGGGGCACGAAGCTGGCGGTGGGCCGCGTCGACGCCGAGGGGCGGGTCCTCGACCGGTCGGTGGCGCCGACGCCCGCCCGGGGATCGGCCGAGGACCTGTGGGGCCGCCTCGCCGAGCTGGTGGACGCGGCCCGGCGGGGTGACGAGGTCGTGGTCGGCGTGGGCTGCGGCGGCCCGATGCGCCCGGGCGGGACGGCCGTGTCGCCGCTCAACATCCCGGCCTGGCGCGACTTCCCCCTGCGGGCCCGGCTGGCCGAGCTGACCGGCCTGCCGGTCCACGTCGACAACGACGCCAAGGCGCTGGCGCTGGGCGAGGGGTGGCGGGGCGCCGCCCGCGGCGCGCGCGACTACATCGCCATGGTCGTCTCGACGGGCGTCGGCGGCGGCATCGTCCTCGACGGCCGGCTCCTCGACGGGGCGGCGGGCAACGCCGGGCACGTCGGCCACGTGATCGTCGAGCCGGACGGCCGGCCGTGCGGCTGCGGGGCCCGCGGTTGCCTGGAGGCCGAGGCGTCGGGCACCGGCATCCGGGCGGCGACCGGGGCCGACCCGGCGGAGGCGGGCGAGGAGGTGCGGCGACGCACCGGGACGCTCGTCGGGCGGGCGGTCGCCTCGGTCGTCAGCCTGCTCGACCTCCGCCTCGCCGTGGTGGCCGGATCGGTGGCGCTCGGCTACGGCGAGACGTTCTTCGCCGCCGCCCAGGCCGAGCTCGAGGCACGCGCCCGCCTCTCGTTCGCCCGCGGCGCCCGCATCGTGCCGGCCGGCCTCGGGGACGCCGGGCCGCTGGTCGGGGCGGCGGCGGTGGGGTGGCGGGGCGAGGGCCGGGACCTGGGCGTGGCCTGAGCCGCCGTCGCTAGCGTGCGTGCCGATGCACGACGGGGACGCCCGCCGCCCGAGCCCCGACGACCGGCCCGGTGGGCCGGCGACCGGCGCCGCGGCCGCCGAGGGCCGCCGGTGGTTCGCGGCCGCGGCCCGGGCCGTGGCCCGCCACCCGTCGCTGTGGCCCACCGCGGCCCGCCAGGCGCTGCGGCTCGCCGCGCCCGGGTGGTGGCGCCGCCGCCCGTTCCTGCCGCTGCCGGATCCCGCCTACCTGCGCTTCCGCCTGCAGACGGCCTACGGCGGGGCGGGGGAGGGCCCACCGGCGGCCGAGGACCTCGTGACCTGGCTGCGCTGGTGCCGGGCGCTGCGGCGCCTGCCGGCGGGCGGCTGACCGGCCCGGGCGCGAGCCCACGGGCGGGCCGAGCGGCGGAACGGCCAGCGGAAACCGGCCGTCCGCTTGTACCGTTTCCGGCGATGAGCCGGGCGCTCGTGCTCAACGCGACGTTCGAGCCGCTCTGCGTGGTGAGCGACCGCAGGGCGGTCGTGCTCGTGCTGTGCGAGACCGCCGAGATGCTGCACGCCAGCGACGCGGTCATGCGCTCGGCCCACCTGGTCGTGGCCGTGCCCTCGGTCGTGCGGCTGCGCCGCTACGTGCGCGTCCCCTACCGGTGGCGCACGCCGCTCAACCGACGGGCCGTCTTCGCCCGCGACGGCCACCGGTGCCAGTACTGCGGCGCCCCGGCCGAGAGCATCGACCACGTCGTGCCGCGCAGCCGCGGCGGCCGGCACACCTGGGACAACGTCGTCGCCGCGTGCCGCCCGTGCAACGTGCGCAAGCGGGACCGGCTGCTCGAGGAGACCTCGATGCGGCTGCTGCGGCAACCGACCGAGCCGACCGGGCTGAGCTGGCTCACCCTGGCGGTCGGCTCGGTGCCCGAGACGTGGACGCCCTACCTGCAGCTCGCCGCGTGACCGTCCCGTCGGCCGGGCGCCGTGCCGGCGGCTGGTGGCGGGGCGGTCGATGACGACGACGCTGCCCGGGGGCTGGGCGCTCCGCCGGCTGCGGGGGCCGGCGGGCGACCTCCACGCCGAGCCGATCCCCGCGGCCCCGCACCGGGCCGTGTGGGTGCTGGAGGCCACGGCGCCGGCGCTGGTGCTGGGCTCGACCCAGGGCGACGACCTCGTCGACGCCGCCGCGGCGGCCCGGACCGGCGTGGCGGTCGTGCGCCGCCGGTCGGGCGGCGGTGTCGTCTACGTCGACCCGGCCACGACGGCGTGGGTCGACGTCGTCCTGCCGGCCGGCGACCCGCTGTGGGACGACGACGTCGGCCGGGCCGCCCGCTGGGTCGGGCAGGCGTGGCAGCGGGCGCTGGCGGACCTGGGGGTGGGCCCGGCCGTCGTCCACGACGGGGCGATGGCGTGCGGGCCGCTGGGGCGGCTCGTCTGCTTCGGCACCGTGGGGGCCGGCGAGGTGACGACGCCCGACGGCCGGAAGATCGTGGGGATCAGCCAGCGCCGCACCCGGGCGGCCGCCCGCTTCCAGTGCGCCGCCTACAGCCGCTGGGACCCCGAGCCGGTCGTCGAGCTGCTCGGGCTGGGCGACGAGGGGCGCCGGGCGCTCGCCGACGCCACGGTCGGGGTGGGACGGCCGCCGGACGAGGTCGTCGAGGCCGTCCTCCGCCACCTCCCGGCCTGAGGCCGGCCGCCGCCCGCGGGGGCCGTCGCCCCGGCGCGCGCCCCGGTGGCGGGCGTGACCCGGCGCGGCCACGCGGGGGCGCGGCGTGGGCAGATGCCTTGTGGGGTGGGGGGTGGTGGGGTACCGTCCCACGAAGTGGAGCGCGGTGGAGCAGCAGAGGGCGCCCCTGGGGACGCCGCCACGACCGCAGAGAGCGCGGTCGCGACCACTGCGCGCGCCGCGGGGCCCCGCTTCTTCACCGGCACCTACGAGCACTCGGTCGACGACAAGAACCGGCTCGTGCTCCCGGCGGCCTTCCGGCCCCGGCTGGCGGCCGGGGCCTACATCGGCCCGCTCGACGGCTGCCTCGGGCTGTGGCCGGACGACCAGATCGACGCCGTGTTCGCCAGGTGGGAGGAGGGCGTCGCCCTCGGGCTGGTGTCGTCCGAGGCCTTCGACGCCTTCGTCGCCGCCACCTTCCCGGTCCAGCCCGACGCCCAGGGCCGCGTCGTCGTGCACCGGACGCTGCGGGAGTTCGCCGACCTCTCCGGTCCGGTGCTCGTCGTCGGCGCGCGCCAGCGGCTCGGCATCTGGGCGCGCCACCGCTGGGAGCGGCGCATGGAGGCGATCGAGGAGGGGCCCGACGCGGCCCTCCGCCAGGCGGCGAGGGACCTGAAGCTGTGAGCGGCTTCCACCACCGCCCCGTGATGGTCGACCTCGTCGTCGAGCTGTTCGCGCCCGTGCCCCCGGGCGTCGTCGTCGACGCCACCCTCGGCGGCGGCGGCCACGCCGAGGCGCTCCTCGACGCCCACCCGCACCTGTCGGTCCTCGGCCTCGACCAGGACCCCGACGCCATCGCGGCCGCCAGCGAGCGGCTCGCCCGCTTCGGCGAGCGCGTCGTCGTCCGCCGCACCCGCTTCGACCGTCTGCGCCAGGTCCTCGCCGAGGTGCTGCCGGGCCTCGGACGGCCGGGCGCGAGCGGCGCGCTCTTCGACCTGGGCGTCAGCTCGCCGCAGCTCGACCGCCCCGAGCGGGGCTTCAGCTACCGGTCCGAGGGGCCGCTCGACATGCGCATGGACCCCTCCCGGCCGGTCACCGCGGCCACCCTGGTCAACGAGACCGACGAGGCCGAGCTCGCCCGCCTCATCCGCGCCCACAGTGACGAGCGGTTCGCCGACCGCATCGCCCGGGCCATCGTCGCCCACCGGCCGATCACCACGACCACGCAGCTCGCCGAGGTCGTGCGGGACGCCGTGCCCGCGCCCGCCCGCCGCCGGGGCGGGCACCCGGCGCGCCGCACCTTCCAGGCGATCCGCATCGCCGTGAACGACGAGCTGGCGGTCCTCCCCGGTGCCCTGGACGACGCCATCGACGCGCTCGTGCCCGGCGGCCGGTGCGTGGCGATCGCCTACCACTCCGGCGAGGACCGCATCGTCAAGCAGCGGTTCCGCCACGCCGCGACCGGCGGCTGGACGGGGCCGTCCCACCTTCCGCCGCCACCGGACGTCCGGCCCACCGTCACGCTGCTCCGCCGCAGCGCCTGGCGTCCATCGCCGGCCGAGGTCGCCGCCAACCCGCGCGCCGAGGCCGCCCGCCTGCGCGCCGTCGAGAAGCTCGAGCTCCAGGAGGTGGCGTGATGGCCACAGCACGAGTCCTGCGTCTCCCCCAGACCCAACCCCGCCGCGACGAGGGGCGCCGGTCACGGCACCTGCGCCTGATCCCCGGCGGCGCCGGTCTGCGGCTCACCCCCCGCGCCGGCGTCGTGCTGACCGTGCTGGCGTTCGTCGGGCTGTTCGCCGTGGCGGTCTGCCACGCGCTGCTCATCGAGCGCCAGGCCGAGGTCGACGAGCTCGAGGCCGAGGTGGCCGAGCAGCAGGCCCGCTACGAGGAGCTGAGCCTCGAGGTGGCCGAGCTGTCCTCGCCCGAGCGCATCCGCACCGAGGCCATGGAGCGGCTCGGGATGGTGCCGGCCGAGGACACGGTCTGGCTGATGCCCGACGAGCCCACGCCGACGACCGACGACGATGACGACGAGGCCGACGAGGAGGAGCTGACGCCCGGCACCAGCGCGGCCCGGGTGAAGCCCTACATCGAGGCCTCGCCGTGACGCGGGGGAGCCGCACCCGCACCACGCCGGCGCGCGGCTCCCGCGCCCGCCGCACGGGACCGGCGACCCGCACCCGCACGGCCACCGTCCGGCGCCGCCCCAGCGCGACCCGGACGACCCGGGCGACGCGCCCCGCGGGCCGGGCCGCCGGCCCGTCCACCCGCGCCCGCCGGGTCGTCGCCCGCAGCGCCCGCACCGCGCACGCCGACGCCCGCCGGGCCGCCCGGGCGGCGCGGGTCGCGGCCCGGACGGTCGCCCGGTCCCCCTCGACGACCCGGGCCCGCGCCGGCGAGGCCCGCGCCCCCCAGCGCCTGCCCCGGCTCCGCCGGCCCGGCGACCCCCGCACCCGCTCGCTCGCCCTGCTCGTGATCATCGGCCTGCTGCTCGGCGCCAGCGTCGTGCGGCTCGGGTACGTCCAGCTCGTCAGCGCCGACCGCTACGTCGCCTACGGCGACGCCCAGCGCATCCGGCCCATCGAGGTGGCCGGCGGCCGGGGCGGCATCTACGACCGCCACGGCTACGAGCTGGCGATCTCCATCCCCCAGAACAGCATCGCGGTCGACCCCAGCATCGTCCCCGACGACCCCGAGATCGCCGGGCGGCTGGCCCGCGCCCTCGGGCTGGAGCGGTCGGACGTGCTGGCGAAGCTGCGCGAGGACGTCCGCTTCGTCTACCTGGCCCGGCAGGTCGACGACGCGGTGGCCGACCGGGTGCGGGCCCTCGACATCGACGGCGTGATCATCTTCGAGGAGCAGGCCCGCTTCAACCCGGCCGGCGACCTCGCCCGGGCCCTGCTCGGCCAGGTCGCCGTCGACAACACCGGCGCCAGCGGGCTCGAGCTCGCCTACGACGAGCAGCTCTCCGGCGAGTCGGGCGAGCTGATCGTCGAGCGCGACGCCCAGGGCCGCACCATCCCCGCCGGGCGGCACCACGTCGACCCGGCCCGGCCCGGCGACGACCTCGTGCTGACCATCGACCGCAACCTCCAGTACGAGGTCGAGACCATCCTGTCCGACCAGGTGCGCACGACGGGGGCGCGGGCCGGCATCGCCATCGTGTCCGACCCGGAGACGGGCGAGATCCTCGCCCTGGCCAACGTCGAGGCCGACCCCGAGACGGGGGAGGTGGCGAACACCGCCAACAACCTCGCGGTGACCGCCAACTACGAGCCGGGGTCGGTCAACAAGGTCATCACGATCGCGGCCGCCCTGGAGGAGGGCCTGGTCACGCCCGACGACGTCCTCACCGTGCCGGCCTCGCTGCGGGTGGCCGACCACACCTACAACGACAGCCACCCCGGCCGGCACACCGTCACCGACGTGCTCGCCCGGTCCTCGAACGTCGGCACCATCCTCATCGCGCAGGAGCTGGGGAAGGAGCGCCTCTACGACTACCTTCGGCGGTTCGGGTTCGGCCGCGACACCGGACTGGGGCTGCCGTACGAGGAGAACGGCGCGATGCTCCACCCCGACGACTGGTCGGGCACCTCCATCGGGTCGATCCCGCTCGGCCACGGGATCTCGGTCACCGCCATGCAGATGCTCTTCGCCTACAACGTCATCGCCAACGACGGCGTCTACGTGGCGCCCAAGCTGGTGTCCGAGGTGCGGGACGCCGAGGGCGAGGCCCACCCCGTCGGCCCCAGCGAGCAGCGCCGGGTCGTGTCCCCGACCACCGCCGCCCAGCTGCGGGCGATGCTCACCGAGGTGATCGAGCGCGGCACCGGCCAGGCGGCGGCCATCGAGGGCTACGACGCCGCCGGCAAGACCGGCACCGCCCGCAAGCCGCAGCCGGGGGGCGGCTACCGGGACGCGGAGGGCCGCTACCACTACATCGCGACCTTCGCCGGGTTCCTGCCCGCCGAGGACCCCAAGCTGTCGATCATCGTGGTCATCGACGAGCCGACCACGTCGTCCCCCTACGCGTCGACGGTGGCGGCACCCGCCTTCGCCGAGATCGGCCGGGCCGCCGCCCGCGCCATGCAGGTGGCGCCGTCCCGCCCCGAGGAGCACGCGCCGCTCGCCATCTCCACCCGCGACGGCCGCGTGCGGGGCACGCCCGCCGCCCCGCCCACGACCGCCCCGCCGGCCGCGGCGCCATCGACCACGGCGCCGCCGACCACGGCGCCGCCGACGACGGCGGCCCCCGCCCGCGCCCGGACGGCCGGCCCCGCCCCGGCCGGGGCGTAGCGAGGTGCGGTTCCGCGAGCTCGCCGCGTCGGTCGAGGGCGTCCCGACCCGCACGGCCGGCGCGCCGGACGACCCCGAGCTGACCGCCCTCGAGCACGACACCCGGACCGTGCGCCCGGGGGCGCTGTTCTGCTGCGTGCGCGGCTCCCGGGTCGACGGCCACGACCTGGCCGCCGACGCCCTGGCCGCGGGCGCGGTGGCGCTGCTCGTCGACCACGAGCTGCCGCTGCCCGTGCCCCAGCTGGTCGTCGAGGACGTGCGCGCCGCCCTCGGGCCGGTGGCGGCGACCTTCTGGGGGCACCCGTCCCGGGACCTGACCGTCGTCGGGGTCACCGGGACGGCGGGCAAGACGACGCTGACCCACCTCGTCGCCGCCGTCCTCACCGCCGCCGGGCGGCCCTGCGGCGTCCTCGGCACGCTCTCCGGCGCCCGGACGACGCCGGAGGCACCGGAGCTCCAGGCCCGGCTCGCCGAGCACCGCCGCCGGGGCGACGCCGCGGTGGCCATGGAGGTGTCCTCCCACGGGCTCGAGCTGCACCGGGTCGACGCCACGTCCTTCGCCGTCGCCGTGTTCACCAACCTGTCCCAGGACCACCTGGACTTCCACGGCACGATGGAGGCGTACTTCCGGGCCAAGGCCCGGCTGTTCACCCCCGCGTTCACCCGGCGGGCCGTCATCTGCACCGACGACGCCTGGGGCCGGCGGCTGCTCGAGGAGGTGCGGGCCGCCGGTGGGATCGAGGTGCACCCCTACTCGCTCGACGACGCCACCGACCTGCGGCTCACACCGTCCGGGGCGTCGTTCGCGTGGCGGGGGGTGCGCCTCCGCACACCGCTGGCCGGCCGGTTCAACGCCCGCAACGCCGTCGGTGCGGCCACGGCGGCCGCGGCGCTGGGCGTGCCGGCCGACGCCATCGCCGAGGGCCTGGCCGGGGTGGCCCCGGTGCCCGGCCGGTTCGAGCTCGTCGACGCCGGCCAGCCCTTCACCGCCCTCGTCGACTACTCGCACAAGCCCGACGCCCTCGAGCAGGCGCTGTCGGCGGCGCGGGAGCTCGTCGCCGAGGGCGGGCGGCTGACCGTCGTGTTCGGCTGCGGCGGCGACCGAGACACCGCCAAGCGCCCCCTCATGGGCGAGGTGGCCTCCCGGCTGGCCGACCGGGTCGTGCTGACCTCCGACAACCCCCGGTCGGAGGACCCGCTCGCCATCATCGAGGCCATCCGCGCCGGTGCCACCGGCGGCGCCCCCGTCGAGGTCGAGCCCGATCGGCGGCGGGCGATCGAGGCGGCGGTGCGCGGCGCCCGGCCGGGCGACGTGGTGGTCGTGGCCGGCAAGGGCCACGAGACGACGCAGGTCGTGGGCGACCGCGTCATCCCCTTCGACGACCGCGCCGTTCTGCGCGCATCCATCGACCGCTGCGCGGGGCCGGCGACCGCGGCCGGCCCCGCCCGTCCCGGAGAAGGCAAGAACTAGTGGTCCCGCTGCTCATCGCCGGCGCCATCAGCCTCGCCTGCTCGCTGCTCGGCACCCGCTACCTCATCGACTGGCTCCGGGCCCACCGCGTGGGCCAACCGATCCACGAGGACGTCCCCGACGGCCACGTCACCAAGGCGGGCACGCCGACCATGGGCGGCGTCGCCATCGTCGTCGCCGCGGTGACCGGCTACGCGGCCGGGCACGTCCACGGTGGTCTCGTGTTCACCCGCACCGGCGTCCTGGTCATGCTGGCCATCGCCGGCGCCGCGGTCGTGGGCGCGTTCGACGACTGGATCAAGGTCGTGAACGAGCGCAACCTCGGCCTGTCCAAGCGGGCCAAGATGGGCGGCCTGCTCGTCGTCGCCGTCGGCTTCGCCACGGCCTGCGTCGCCTGGACCGACGTCGAGACGACCCTCAGCTTCACCCGGTGGGACGAGCCCGGCTGGCAGCTCACCGAGGTCGGCTGGGTCGTCTTCGCGGTGCTGCTCATCGCCGGCACGACGAACGCCGTCAACCTCACCGACGGCCTCGACGGTCTGGCGGCCGGGGCGTCGATCTACGCCTTCATCACCATGACGATCATCGCCTTCTGGGCGTTCCGCCACGAGAGCGTCTACCAGGTCCACCACGCGCTCGACCTGGCGGTGATCTCGGCGGCGATGGTCGGCGGCATCACCGGGTTCCTGTGGTGGAACGCGCCGCCCGCGCAGATCTTCATGGGCGACACCGGCTCGCTCGCCATCGGCTCGGGCCTCGCCACCCTCGCCCTCACGCTCAACGTCCAGCTCCTGCTGCCGATCATCGGGGCGCTGTTCGTCTTCGAGACCCTGTCGGTCATCGTGCAGGTCGGCAGCTTCCGGCTCTTCGGCCGGCGGGTCTTCCGCATGGCCCCCGCCCACCACCACTTCGAGCTCGGCGGCTGGCCCGAGACCACCGTGATCATCCGGTTCTGGATCCTCGCCATCATGTCGATGGCCGTCGCGCTGGGGCTGTTCTATGCGGACTCGATCTCGGCCGGCGTGCTCGACTGACCCCCGCCGGGCCGGCGCGGTCCACCCGCGGCCGCGGCCGGTCGGCGAGGCTGGTGCCGTGTGCGGACCCCCTGGCGCCCCGGTGAGGGAGGCGGCGTGAGCACGCGCACGACCGGTCGCGGCGCACGCCGGGGGAGCGCGCGCCCGGGCGGCCGCGGCGGGCAGGCCGGGGCCCGGGCCCGTCACCCCAGCGCGCAGCCGCCCCCGCCCCCCGGCCGGTCGGGCCTGTTCGTCGCGCTCGCCTTCCTGATCGTCGTCTTCAACCTGTTCGGGCTCGTCATGGTCATGTCGGCCTCGTCGGTCGTCGCCCTCGACGAGCACGGGTCGACCTGGTACTACGTCATGCGCCAGGCGGCCTGGGCGGCGGCGGGCACGGTCCTGCTCGTGATCGTGGCCCGCATCGACTACCACCGCTGGCGGCGCTGGTCGGGCGCCTTCCTCTTCCTGGCGCTGGCCCTGCTGGTGGCGGTGCTGATCCCGGGCGTCGGCCGCAGCCTGAACGGCGCCACCCGCTGGATCGGCGTGGGGCAGCTGACCATCCAGCCCTCGGAGATCGCCAAGCTGGCCATGCTCGTCTGGGTGGCCGACCTGCTGTCCCGGCGGGCGGCGCTCATGCACAACACCCGGGCGACGCTCCGGCCGGTCATCGTCGTGCTCGTCGTGGGCGCCACGCTGGTGATGCTCCAGCCCAACCTGGGCACGACGCTGGTCATGGCGGGCATCGCCCTGTCGCTCTGCTTCGTCGGCGGCACGCCGGCGGGCCCCCTCGCCGGGTGGACGACCCTGGGGCTGGGGGCGGCGGTCGCCGCCGCGCTGGCCGCGCCCTACCGGCGGGACCGGGTGCTGGCCTTCCTCGACCCCTGGGCCGACCCCATGGACCGGGGCTACCAGAACATCCAGTCGCTGGTCGGCATCGCCAACGGCGGCCTGTTCGGGACCGGCCTGGGGGCGAGCCGGGCCAAGTGGGGCTACCTGCCGCTGGCCCACTCCGACTTCATCTTCGCCATCGTCGGCGAGGAGCTCGGCCTGATCGGCGCCACCGTCGTCATCGGCCTGTTCGGCCTGCTCGCCATCATCGGCGTGCGCATCGCCCTGCACGCCCCCGACCGCTTCGGGCTGCTCCTGGCCGTCGGGGTGACGGCTTGGCTGTGCATCCAGGCGTTCGTCAACATCGGGGCCGTGATCGGCATCCTCCCCATCACGGGCGTGCCGTTGCCCTTCGTGAGCGCCGGCGGGTCGTCCCTCGTGGTGGCCATGGCCGGCGCCGGGCTGCTGCTCTCCGTGGCCCGGCAGGCGACCGTCCGCAGCCTGCCGCCGCGCCCGCCGGAGCGCGCCCGATGAGGCGCCGGGGCGGTCGCCACGTCCGCCGCACGTTCGCGCTGATCGCCGGGGGCGGCACCGCGGGCCACGTGCAGCCGGCCATCGCCATCGCCCGCGCCCTGGTCGAGCGGGGCCACCGGCGCACGGCGATCGAGCTGGTCGGCAGCGAGCGGGGCATCGAGTCCCGGCTCGTGCCCGAGGCCGGCTTCGAGCTGACGCTGCTCCCGGGCCGGGGCATCCAGCGCCGCATCAGCTGGCAGAACGTGAAGTCGCTCGTCGCGCTGGCCGTCGCCTTCGTGCGGGCCTGGCGCCTGGTGGGGCGGCGCCGGCCCCGGGTCGTCGTCTCCGTCGGCGGCTACGCCAGCGTGCCGTGCGCGCTGGCCGCCGTGCTCCGGCGCGTGCCGGTGGTGGTCGCCGAGCAGAACGCGGCGCCCGGCGCGGCCAACCGCCTGGTGGGCCGGTTCGCCAAGGCGTGCGCGGTGTCCTTCCCCGGCACGCCGCTGCCCCGGGCGGTCGTCACCGGCAACCCGGTGCGGCCCGAGGTGCTGGCGATCGACCGGGCCCGCGACGCCGCCGCGGCCCGCACCAAGCTGGGCATCGCCCCCGGCCGGCGGGTCGTGCTGATCTTCGGCGGGTCGCTGGGGGCGCTGCGCATCAACCGGGCGGCGGTCGAGGCCGCCCGCCTGTGGGCCGGGCGCGGCGACCTGCACGTGCGCCACATCGTCGGGCGGCGCGACTGGGACGAGATCACCCGGGGCGGCCCGCCGGTGCCGCCCGGCGCGCCGCTCCACTACGAGGCCGTCGAGTACGACGACGACATGCCGACGTCGCTGGCGGCCGCGGACGTCGCCGTCTGCCGGTCGGGCGCGAGCACGAGCTTCGAGCTGCTGGCCGTCGGCCTGCCGGCCGTCCTCGTGCCGTCGCCGTTCGTCACGGCCGACCACCAGACCGCCAACGCCCGCCACATGGAGGAGGCGGGTGCCGCGGTCGTCGTGCCGGACGCCGAGCTCGACGGGGCCCGGCTCGTCGCCGAGGTCGACGCCCTGCTCGCCGACCCCGCCCGCCTGGCGGCCATGTCCCGCGCCGCCCGGGCCGCCGCCCGGCCCGACGCCGCCGACCAGATCGCCGCCCTGGTGGAGAGGTACGCCCGTGCGTGAGACCGCCGTCCGATCGCCCGACGCCCTCGACCTGTCCCGTCCCCGGCGGGTCCACCTGACGAACGTCGGCGGGGCGGGGATGAGCGCGGTCGCCACCCTGCTGGCCGAGGGCGGGCACCGGGTGAGCGGCCACGAGCCGGCCGCGACCACGCCGTTCGTCGACCAGCTGGTGGCGCTGGGCGTCGCCGTGTCCACCGGGCCCGAGCGGCCGCCCCTGCCCGACGACGTCGAGGCCGTCGTGGTGTCGACCGCGACCCCCGACGACGACCCCGACGTCGTCGCCGCCCGCGAGCGGGGCGTGCCCGTGCTGCACCGGGCCGCGGCCCTGGGCGCGCTGTGCGCCGGGCGGACGACGATCGCCGTGGCCGGCACCCACGGCAAGACGACGACCGCGGCGCTGCTCGCGACCATCCTGGCCGGCGCGGGTCGGGAGCCGGGGTGGGTCGTCGGCGCCCGCGTCGTCGGGCTGGGCCGGAGCGCCGCCTGGGGCGGGGAGGGGCCGCTCGTCGTCGAGGCCGACGAGAGCGACGGCACCTTCCTCCACCTCGGCGCCGGCTCGGCGATCGTCACCAACGTCGAGCCCGACCACCTCGACAACTGGGGCGGCGAGGCCCGGCTGCGTGACGGCTTCCACCGGTTCGTGGCCGCGCTGGGCGGGCCGGCGGTGCTCTGCGCCGACGACCCGGGCGCCCGCGACCTGGTGGCCTCCGCGGCGCAGCCGGTGACCTACGGCCGGGACGCCGGCGCGGACTACCGGGTGGTCGAGCCGCGGCCGGCGGGGACCGGCGTCCGGTTCGAGCTCGAGCACGCCGGCGAGCGGGTCGCGGTCGAGGTGCCGGCGGCCCCCGGCGTGCACAACGCCCTCAACGCCGCGGCGGCGCTCGCCATGGCCCACGTGCACGGCGTGCCGCTGGGGGAGGGCGCGGCGGCGCTGCGGACCTTCGCCGGCGTCGCCCGCCGCTTCGAGGTCCGGGGGGAGGCGGGCGGCGTCACCGTCGTGGACGACTACGCCCACCTGCCCGCCGAGGTGCGGGCCGCGCTGGCGGCCGCCGAGGCGGGGCCGTGGCGGCGGGTCGTGGCCGTGTTCCAGCCCCACCGGGTCAGCCGGACGGCCGCGCTGTGGCGCGACTTCGCCGACGCCTTCGTCGACGCCGACCGCCTGGCGATCACCGACGTCTACACGGCCGGCGAGCCGCCCCGGCCGGGCGTCTCCGGGAAGCTCGTCGTGGACGCCGTGCTCGAGGCGCACCCGTGGGCGCACGTCGCCTGGCTGCCGTCGCTGGACGACGTCCTGGTCTGGCTGCGGGGGGTGCTCCGCCCGGGGGACGTGTGCCTGACGCTCGGGGCGGGTGACGTCACGACGCTGGCGCCCCGCATCCTGGCCATGCTGGAGGAGCGGCGGTGAGACCGGGGGCGAACCCTCGACCTCGACCTGAGGTCGAGGGTGGACGTGAGGTCGAGGTCGAGGGTTGGGGGAGCGGCCGGCGGTGAGCGGCGGTGCCGGCGGGGGCGGCACCGGCACCCGCACGCCGCGGACGACCGGCGGCGGGGTGGTCGTCGACCCCCGGATGCGGTGGCGGCGCATCCAGGTCCGGCGCGACGAGGGCCGCCGCCGGTTGCGCCGGCTGACCACCGCGCTGGCGCTGCTCGTCGCGGTCGTGGCCGCGGTCGCCGCCACCCGGTCGCCGCTGCTCGACGTCGACCGCGTGACGGTCTCGGGCGCCGAGCGCACCGGCGACGACGAGGTGCGGCGGGCGGCGGCCGTCGAGCCCGGGACGCCGCTGATCTCGGTCGACACCGGGGCGGTGGCCGAGCGGGTCGAGCGGCTGCCCTGGGTGGGCTCGGCCCGGGTGTCCCGGCGCTGGCCGTCGACCCTGGAGATCCGGGTCACCGAGCGCGCCCCGGTCGCCGTCGTCCAGGTGACCGAGGACCGGGCCGCGATCGTCGACGCCGAGGGCTGGGTGCTCGCCATCGAGGAGCGGGCGCCCGACGAGGAGGTGCCGGAGGGGGAGCGGCTCGTGCTGACCGGGATCTCCGGTCGGGTGGCCGAGGGCGAGCGCCTCGACGAGGCGGCGCGCGACGCCCTCGACCTCGCCGTCGCCCTCGAGGAGCGTCTGCCGGGCGTCGTCGCGTCGGTGTCGACCGACCTGGAGGCCGAGCTGGTCGCGGGCGGCGTCGTGCGGTTCGGCTCGACCGAGCACCTGGACGACAAGGTCACCGCCCTGAAGACCGTGCTGGACGAGGTGGACACCTCCTGCATGGAGGTGCTGGACGTGCGCGTGCCCGGAAGTCCGGCCTTGACCAGAAACCAGATGTGTTCCTAGTCTGCGAGAACTACCAGAGGTTGAGGAAAAGTATCGACCTTAACTTCAGGCTCAGCCGATGTCGAGGGGGCCTCGGCTTGGTAGGTTCTGGCGGTTCACCCGGGTCTGGCGGTCCGGGTGAGCATCTTCTCCCCGCACACGTCCCCTGAAGGTGAGGTGGCACCACCCATGGCCGGCAATCCGCAGAACTACTTGGCCGTGATCAAAGTCGTCGGGATCGGTGGTGGCGGCGTCAACGCGGTCAACCGGATGATCGATGCCGGTCTCAAGGGTGTCGAGTTCATCGCCATCAACACCGACGCCCAGGCGCTGTTGATGAGCGATGCCGACGCGAAGCTCGACATCGGCCGCGAGCTGACGCGCGGCCTCGGGGCGGGGAGCGACCCCGAGGTCGGCCGTCAGGCCGCGGAGGAGCACCGCGACGAGATCGAGGAGATCCTCAAGGGCGCCGACATGGTGTTCATCACCGCCGGCAAGGGCGGCGGCACCGGCACCGGCGGCGCCCCCGTCGTGGCCGAGATCGCGAAGAGCCTCGGCGCCCTGACCATCGGCGTCGTCACCCGGCCGTTCAGCTTCGAGGGCCGGCGCCGGGCGGTCCAGGCGGAGCAGGGCATCCAGCGCCTCAAGGAGAAGGTCGACACCCTCATCGTCATCCCGAACGACCGCCTCCTCACGGTCTCGAACGAGAAGACCTCGATGGTCAACGCGTTCAAGATGGCCGACGAGGTGCTCCTCCAGGGCGTCCAGGGCATCACCGACCTCATCACGACGCCCGGCCTCATCAACACCGACTTCGCCGACGTCAAGATGATCATGAGCAACGCCGGCTCGGCGCTCATGGGCATCGGCTACGGCTCCGGCGAGGGCCGGGCGCTCACCGCCTCCCGCAACGCCATCTCCAGCCCGCTGCTCGAGGCCTCGATCGAGGGCGCCCGCGGCATCCTGCTCACCATCGCCGGCGGCAGCGACCTCGGGCTGTTCGAGGTCAACGAGGCGGCCGAGGTGATCCACGGCGTCGCCCACCCCGACGCCAACATCATCTTCGGCTCGATCATCGACGACGAGATGGGCGACGAGGTCCGGGTGACCGTCATCGCCGCCGGGTTCGACCGGTGGGACGACCGCGACACCACCGGCGGCCACGCCCTCGTGCGGGGCAGCAACGGGGCGACCGGCCGGGTCGACGACGAGCTCGAGGCGCTCACCGGCAGCGGGCCGGTGGACGACCTCGACCTCGACGGCGACGACGAGTTCGACGTCCCCTCGTTCCTGAAGTAGGGGTGGCTGGGCCGCGCCACCGACGAGCGTCCGGCGGGGCGCCGTGAGGCCGGCTGCGCCGCGCACCGGCACGCTCGCCGACCGCATCGCCGCGGTCCGCGAGCGCATCGCCGCCGCCGCCCCCGACCCCGACCGGGTGCGCCTCGTGGCGGTCACCAAGGGCTTCGGGGTCGACGTCGTCCGGGCGGCGCTCGAGCACGGCCTGGTCGACCTGGGTGAGAACTACGTGCAGGAGCTGGTCGCCAAGGCGACCGGGATCGAGCCCGACGTGGCGGCCGGCGCCCTGCCGCGGCCGCGCTGGCACGCGATCGGCCGGCTGCAGCGCAACAAGGTGCGCAAGGCCGCGCCCCACGTGACGCTGTGGCACAGCATCGACCGCCCGGCGCTCGGCGCCGAGATCGCCCGGTGGGCGCCGGGCGCCGCGGTGCTCGTGCAGGTGAACACGTCGGGCGAGCAGAGCAAGGCGGGCTGCCCGCCGTCGCAGGCCCCCGAGCTGGTCGACCAGCTCGTCGACCTCGGCCTCGACGTCCGCGGGCTGATGACGATGGCGCCGATCGGGCCGCCCGAGGTGGTCCGACCGGCGATGCGCGCAGCGCGCGAGCTGCGCGACCGGCTGGGGCTGTCCGAGCTCTCGATGGGCATGACCGACGACCTCGAGGTGGCGCTCCGCGAGGGCGCGACCATCGTCCGCGTCGGTCGCGGGCTGTTCGGTCCGCGCCCGGATCGGGACGGAGCGCGACACTAGAAGGCACTTCCGGCCGGTGGAGGACTCCTCATGGCATCGATGTGGCGCAAGGCGATGCTCTACCTGGGGCTCGGGCCCGACGACGAGTACGACGACTTCGACGTCACGGGCGAGCACCAGCGGTCGGCGCCGCCACGTCCGGTGGTGAGGCGGGGCGCGGCGGAGGCCCAGCACGATCCCGAGCCGTCCGGGTCGGTGCGCACGCTGCCACCGTCCGCGACGGACGACGAGGTCAACGGCCACGACGCGCGGGCCAACGGCCACGAGCGGAGCGCGACGACCCCGGGCCCCCGGGCGGTCGACGGCCGGAGCGAGGCGGTCCGCCCGGTGCGGCGAGCCTCCGAGCGCAGCGCCACCGGCGAGCGCACGACGCCGCGGGGCGCGGTCGTCCGGCCGCTGCCCACGGCGACGTCGAAGCCGTTCGTCGTCTCGCCCTCGGCGTTCAACGACGCCCAGGAGGTGGCCGACCAGTTCAAGGAGAACGTCCCGGTCATCCTCAACCTCCAGGGGGTCGAGCGCGACCTCGCCCGCCGCATCATCGACTTCGCCAGCGGCCTGTGCTACGGGCTCGGGGGCCAGATGGAGCGGGTGGCCAACCACGTCTATCTTCTGACCCCCAGCGACGTCGTGGTCTCGCCCGAGGAGAGGCGCCGCCTCCACGAGCGGGGCTACGAAGCCTGACCGCCACCCTCCGCCGGGGAGCCCACCGCCCACATGGCCAGCATCGTCTGCGTGCTCATCCAGCTGTACCTGCTGGTGATCTTCATCCGGATCATCATGAGCTGGTTCCCGCCCACCCCCGGCACCACCTACGCCCACATCTACGAGGGTTTCGACAAGGTGACGGAGCCGGTGCTGGCGCCGGTGCGGGCGATCCTGCCGCCGGTCCGCATGGGGGCGATGGGCATCGACCTGTCGCCGATCGTCATCTTCCTGATCGGCACGATCCTGCTGCGGGCCATCTGCTGAGGGCGGCACCGGTCCGCGCCCGGCGACGTCCCGGTCGCCGTGCCTGTGTGGAGTTTTCGTTACTCTCTCGCCCATGGAACTGACTCCGCAGGTGCTCCACGCCGCCGAGTTCCGAGAGGCGCGGCGTGGCGGCTACAACACGCGCGACGTCGACGACTTCATCGAGCGCGTCGCCGTGGGCGTCGGTCAGCTCAACGAGCGGGTTCGTGAGGCCGAGGCCCGGGCCGAGGCGGCGGACGCCCGCCTCGCCGAGCTGCAGCGTGAGCTCGAGGAGCTCCGCCGCCGGCCGGCCCCGTCCGCCGAGGTCATGGAGACCGACGAGACGCTGCGGCGCACCCTCGTGCTCGCGCAGCGCACTGCGGACGCCACGATCAAGGAGGCGAAGGAGGAGGCCAACCGCGTGCTCGCCGAGGCGCGCGAGGAGGCCGCCCGCACCCGGGCCGAGGCCGAGGCCGAGGCCCGGCGGGGCGCGGAGTCGGCCCGGCTCCGGGCCCAGCGCGAGGTCGAGCAGCTGCTCGCCGACCGCGACCGGCTCCGCAACGACCTGGAGGTGCTGACGCGCCGCATCGACGAGCAGCGCGAGCAGCTCCGCGCCGGCATCGCCTCGTTGCAGAAGCTCCTCGACGACGGCGTGCTGTCCACCGGGCCGCCGGTGACCCTGTCGGACGTCGCCCGCCCGGCGCCGGAGCCTGCGGCGGCGCCGGCACCGCCGCCCGCGGCGTCGGCTCCGCAGCCCCCGCCCGTCCCGGCGTCGCCCGCCGGCGACCCCGCGGCCGGCCCGGCGCCGACCACCGGACCCGCGCCGGCACCCGCCGCCCAGGACGAGCCGGTCGGCGCGGACGGGCGCAACGGCCACGGCGACGCCGACGCCACGATGCCCTTCGGCCCCGCCGCCCAGCCCGGGGCGCAGGTGGCCGCCCTGCAGGAGGGCCCCGCCGGCGTCGACCCCGGCCCGCCGACCCAGCCGATCCCCTTCGCCGTGCCGGGTGACGACCGCGGCCCCTGGCTGCCGTCCGAGCTGCGCCCGCGCGAGGACGAGCCGCTCGGCCCGCCGCCCGCGCCGCCCGCGGCGGGCGAGTCGTCGCCGGCGCCGGAGCCCGCCGGCCGCCCCAGCGAGTGGGGCAAGGCGGTGTTCGACCCGGACAAGGTCGAGGGCGAGGCGCCCCGGTTCGGCCAGCGTCGCTGACCGGGCGCGCCGGACCGCCCCGCGGGCCGCACGGCCGCGGCCGCGATCGGGAGCCGTGGCGGCCGGCGCCCGGGCCGGGCACCGGCCCAGGCGTCAGGCCTTCTCGACGGCGACCCGCACGCGGTGGCCGTCGACGTCCAGCTCGCCGGCGGCCCGCCCGTCGACGGCCGCCAGGTCGAGCTCGACCGCCAGGACCTCGCCGGCGACGTAGTCGCGGTGGCGCTCGATCGCCTCGGCCACCGGGCCCTCGGCCTCGACGGTGAGCCGGATGCGGTCGGACACCTCGAGCCCCAGGTCCTTGCGCAGCTCGTTGAGGCTGCGGACGAGCTCCCGGGCCAGCCCCTCGCGCCGCAGCTCGTCGTCGAGCTCGAGGTCGAGGGCCACGGCCCACCCGCCGTCCTCGGCCACGCCGTAGGCCTCGTGGCGCGAGGCCCGCAGCTCGACGTCGTCCGCGGTCAGGCGCTCGCCGGCCACCTCGATGAACCCCTCGGACTCGAGCTGCCGCTGCAGCGCCGTGCCGTCGGCCGCCGCCAGCGCCGCCTTGACCTCGTTGACCTTGGGCCCGAGGCGAGGGCCGAGAACCCGGAAGTTGGGCACGACCGTCCAGGTCATGAGGCCGGAGAGCGTGTCGATGTCGTCGACGGCCTTGACGTTGAGCTCGCCGGCCACCTCGGCGACGACGTCGTCCCGCAGCGTGACGCCGGGGTGCAGCACGAGCGCCCGCCGCAGCGGCTGGCGCACCTTGACCTTGGCGTCGGTCCGGGCGGCGCGGCCCAGCGCCACCAGCCGGCGGGCGGCGGCCATCTGGGCGGACAGCTCGGGGTCGGCCGCGCCGGCGGGCTGCGGCCAGTCGGTCAGGTGGACCGACGCCTCGCCGGTGAGCCTCACGTAGAGCTCGTCGGCCAGGAACGGGCAGAACGGCGCCAGCAGCTGGGCGGTCACGACCAGCGCGTGGTGCAGCGTGGCGTGGGCCACCGGGTCGCTGGCCTTCCAGAACCGGGGCCGGCTGCGGCGCACGTACCAGTTGGACAGGTCGTCGACGAAGCGGGCGAGCCGGCTGGCGCCCCGCAGCGCGTCGAAGTCCTCGAGGGCCGCGGTGACCTCGGCGACGGTGTCGTCCAGCTCGCCGAGCAGCCAGCGGTCGAGCACGTGCTCCGGCCGCGGCGGGCCCGCCGCCGGGTCGGGCTCCCAGCCGTCGAGGTCGGCGTAGGTGACGAAGAAGCTGAAGACGTTCCAGAGCGTCAGCAGCGTCTGCCGGGTGGTCTCGCGGATGCCGTCCTCGAACACCCGCCGCTGGCCCCACGGCTGGCCCGCGGCGAAGAAGTACCAGCGCAGGGCGTCGGCGCCGACCCCCTCGAACAGCGACCAGGGGTCGATGACGTTGCCCCGCGACTTGGACATCTTCTGGCCGTCCTCGTCGACGATGTGGCCGAGGCAGACGACGTTGCGGTAGGGCGTCGACCCGAAGACGAGCGTGTTGACGGCCAGCAGCGAGTAGAACCAGCCGCGGGTCTGGTCGATGGCCTCGCAGATGAAGTCGGCCGGGAAGCTGGCCTCGAAGCGCCCCTCGTCGGCGAAGGGGAAGTGCATCTGGGCCGAGGGCATCGAGCCGGAGTCGAACCAGGCGTCGAGCACGGGCGGCAGGCGCCGGACGGTGCCGTCGCAGCCCTCCTCGCGGCAGGTCCAGGTGACCTCGTCGACGAAGGGCCGGTGGAGGTCGAGGTCGCCCAGGTCGCGCCCGGCGAGCTCGGCGAGCTCGGCCACGGAGCCGACGCAGGTGTCGGTGCCGCAGTCGCCGCACCGCCAGATCGGCAGGGGCGTGCCCCAGTAGCGGTCGCGCGACAGCGCCCAGTCGACGTTGGACTCGAGCCAGCGCCCGAAGCGCCCGTGCTTGATGTGCTCCGGGTACCAGTTGATGCGCTCGTTCTGGGCGATGAGGTCGGCGCGCCGCTCCTCGGTGCGCACGAACCACGACGTCTTGGCCCAGTAGATGAGCGGCGTCCCGCAGCGCCAGCAGTGCGGGTAGCTGTGCTCGTAGGGGTGCTCGGCGACGAGCAGGCCGCGCTCGCGCAGGTCGGCGATGATCTCCGGGTCGGCGTCCTTGACGAACCGGCCCGCCCAGGGGGTCACGCGCTCGTCGAAGGCGGCGTCGGGGCCGACCGGGTTGAGCACCGGCAGGTCCTCGGCCCGCCCGACCTGGGCGTCCTCCTCGCCGAAGGCGGGGGCGATGTGGACGATGCCCGAGCCGTCGTCGTCGCTGACGTAGTCGGCGGCCACCACCCGCCAGCCGTCCTTGCCGGCGGCCGGCTCGAGGAACGTGAACGGCCGCTCGTAGCGCCACCCCGCCGCGGCCATCTCGGCGCCGGTCCAGCGCTCGTGCACCGGGGCGCCGGGGAAGAGGCGCTCGGCCGCCCGCTCGCCGAGGACGAGGTCGCGCCCGCCCTCCGGCGGGGTGATGCGGACGTAGGTGAAGCCGGGCCCGACGGCCGCGGCCGTGTTGGAGATCAGCGTCCACGGCGTGGTGGTCCACACCAGCAGGTCGGCGTCGGGCACGCCGTCGCCGGTGAGCGGGAAGCGGACGTAGATCGACGGGTCGACGACGTCGCGGTAGCCCTGCGCGACCTCGTGCGAGCTGAGCGCGGTGCCGCAGCGGCCGCAGTAGGGGGTGACCCGGTGGCCCTCGTAGAGCAGCCCCTTGTCCCACAGCTGCCGCATGAGCCACCAGACCGACTCGATGTAGTCGTTGCTCATCGTCCAGTACGCGTCGGCGGTGTCGATCCACACGCCGGCGCGCTCGGTGAGCTGCGACCAGTCCTCGACGTAGCGGCGCACCGACTGGCGGCAGCGCTCGTTGAACGCCTCGATGCCGTAGGCCTCGATCTGGGGCTTGCCGTCGAGCCCGAGCTCCTTCTCGACCTCGAGCTCCACCGGCAGGCCGTGGCAGTCCCAGCCGCCCTTGCGGGGCACGTCGCGCCCCCGCATCGTCTGGAAGCGGGGGAAGATGTCCTTGAAGACGCGGGCCCACACGTGGTGGAGGCCGGGCCGGCCGTTGGCGGTCGGGGGCCCCTCGTAGAAGATCCAGGGCTCCGCGCCCTTGCGGAGGCGGGCCGCCTCCTCGACGATGCCGCGCTCCCGCCAGCGGGCGAGGACGCGGTGCTCGAGGGACGGCAGGTCGAGG
Organism: Thermoanaerobacterales bacterium; assembly: GCA_017577565.1. Lineage (GTDB taxonomy): Bacteria > Actinomycetota > Acidimicrobiia > Acidimicrobiales > VFJN01 > ZC4RG19. Next base: position 28,967 of record PKRH01000031.1, read on the forward strand.
TCGGGGTCGACGGGGCCGAACGGCATGGCGACAAGGGTAGGGCATGGCGGCGCCACTGCCCGACGCGTTGAAAGCGCAGGTCAGGGCGGGTGCCGCGGGCCGTCCGGGGGTGGGGGTTGAAACATCCGTTCGGCCCCCTATCCTTCGGCGGACCCTTGACCGGCTGTGGCAGCCGGCATACGATCCGGCACCCTTTCCCCCGAGGACGGCGACATGCCCAAGGCAACGAAGGACGCTCCCGCCAAGGGCGCCACCAAGACGGCGACCGGCTCCCGGACGGGCGGGAGGAAGAAGAAGGCGACGCTGGACTCCTTCCTCAGCAGCCAGCTGGCGCTGCTCGAGGCCGAGCGGGAGAACTACCTGCGCCAGGCCGAGTCCCTGCAGGCCGAGGCCGACTCGCTCACCGAGGACCGCGAGCCCGGCGACGTCCAGTTCGACGAGGAGTCCGGCGAGGGCGACACCCTGGCCGTCGAGCGCGAGCGCGACCTGGCCCTCTCGGCCCAGGCCCGCGCCGCCATCGAGGAGATCGACGCCGCCATCGCCCGCATCCACGACGGCACCTACGGCACGTGCCAGAACTGCGGCGCCGCCATCCCCAAGGAGCGCCTGAAGGCGCTGCCCCAGGCGGCGCTGTGCGTCAAGTGCAAGAGCGGGGGTCTCGGCCTGCGGTGAGCACCCGGCCCCGCCTCCGGGACGCCACGGCGGTCCCCGCGGCCGGGGCCACCACCCCGGACGGCGAGCGGCCCCGTCCCCGATGGGCGCTGCTGCTCGGGGTCGCCGCCGTCGCCCTCGCCCTCGACCAGGCCACGAAGGCGTGGGCCGTCGCCGCCCTGGGTGACGGCCACGTCGTCGAGCTGGTCGGCTCCCTGCGCCTCCGCTACGTCGCCAACCACGGC
>PKRH01000210.1 GCA_017577565.1 Thermoanaerobacterales bacterium
CGTACGTTTGTATATAGTATGTTGTCTTAGTCATACTTTACATCTCCTGCTGTACGTATTCGTACGCGTACTGTTTCTATTTTTTTTTTTAAAGCAAAAGGCGGAATGCGAGACCTAGTCCGGTCGGGTGGGCGGGGAAAGGGTTATAAGAGACAGGCCCACCCCCGCCTCGTCCAGCAACCGGGTGGCCCGGGCGAACCACCCGCCCGCCCGGGCCACCTCCCCGCGGAGCAGCAGCCCCAGGCCCAGCCAGCCCGCGCAGCGCGCCGCCCGGTCGGCCTCGCCGAGGCGGGCCCAGGCACCGTGCGCCCGCTCCCAGGCCGCGGTGCTCTCGTCGTCCAGCCCGACCAGGTAGGCGGCGACGGCGAGGCGCTCGAGGTCCTCGGGCCCGAGGTCCGGGGCGGCGGCGGACAGCAGCGCGTGGGCGTCACCCCACGCCTGGCGGGCGAACGCCGCCCGGGCCGACGCCACGGGACCGGTCACACGGTCCAGTGTCGCCCACCTGGACCTGGCCCGCACCGCCGGCGGGTGCGGCCGGCACCGTCCCGAGCCGCCGGTCAGGCGATCGCGGCGACGCCGCGCCGGGCCTCCCACCAGCGGGTCGCGGTGCGGGCCAGCAGGAAGCCGAGGCCGAGGCAGGCGAGCCCGCCCACCCCGTCGATCCAGTAGTGGTTGGCCGTGACGACGATGCAGAAGAGGGTCAGCACCGGGTAGGCGACGGCGAGCCCCTTCAGCCACCGCCGCCGGACCATCGGCACGAACACGAGCGTGCACCACGTCGACCAGCCGATGTGCATGCTCGGCATGGCCGCGTACTGGTTGGACACCGCGGCCATCTCGTCGCTGCCGAACGACGCCCAGCCGCCGTAGACGGCGATGGTGTCGACGAAGCCGAACTCGTCGCACGGCGGGTCGCCGGCCGCCTCGACGCCCCGGGCGGCGAGCTCGTCAGGGGTGGCGTCCGCGTAGACCTGGCACCCACCGAACTTGCCCGGGTCGTCGAGCAGGCGCGGTGGCATGAGCGAGAAGCTGGCGAAGCCCACGAGCGCCAGCAGGGTGGTGACGGCCAGCGTGTTGCGCCACAGCCGGTAGCGGGCTGGCGCCCGCCGGTACATCCAGACGAGCGCGAAGGCGGTCACGACGAAGTGCAGCACGCCGTAGTAGACGTTCCAGAACCGGATCAGCCCGTGGCCCGGCAGGTCGAGGTACCACCGCTGGAGCCGGTCCTCGAAGTAGAGCCCGATGTTGCGCTGCAGCTGGATGACGGCCTCGCCGTGGTGGAACGCCGGGGCCGGGTCGATGCTGCTGCCGCCCGAGCCGAACTGGTTCCGCACGAGCGAGTAGGCCAGGTAGACGAGGACGACGTAGACGACCTCGCGCCACCACCGCACGCCGACCGTCGCCGCGGTGGCGGCCGGTGCCGGCTCGGGCGGTGGGGCGTCGGGCCCGGTCGCCGCGCCCGGCGCCGGCGGCGCTGCGCCCTCGGAGACCGTGGGGTCGGCCGTCATGCCGCCACGCTCGGGCGGGGCCGCCCGCCGGCGGCGAAGGCCGGCGCCCCGAGCAGGCTGACGGCCAGGTTGAGCAGGTAGAGCAGCAGCCCGAGGGCGATCGCCTCGTCGGTCGCCACGCCGAGCGGCGTGAGGAACAGGACGAACGCGCCCTCGCGCACCCCCAGGCCCGACATCGAGATGGGCAGCACCTGGGCGATGAGCACGGCCGGGAAGAACGCCAGCAGGGCGGTCAGCCCCGCCGGGCGCAGGCCCAGCGCCTGGGCCGCCGCCACGGCGGCGAGCACGAGGGCGAGCTGGTAGGCGAACCCGGCGACGAGCACGTTGGCCGCCGCGGCCGGCCGCCGGCGCAGGCGGTCGACGCCGAGGTGGACGGCGCCCACGAACCGCTGCCAGCCGGCCCGGGCGGCGAACCGCCCGCCGAGCCGGGGGCTGCCGGCGGCGAGGAGGACGGCGACGAGCAGGACGAGCGTGCCGAGGGCCAGTGAGAGGGCGACCCGGGTGGCCGTCCCGAGGTGGCGGAGGCCGGGGTTGACGGCGAAGCCGACGATCGTGATGACCGGGAGCACCAGCCAGCCGGTCAGGCGCTCGAGCACGACCGACGCGAAGGTGCCCGGCGTCTCGCCCGTGTCGCGCGACAGCCGGCTGACCCGCAGGACGTCGCCGCCGATGGTCGTGGGCAGGACGTTGGAGACGAACTGGCCCGCCAGGTAGTGGCGGATGAGCCGGGGGAGCCGGGCCGGGATCTCCAGGGCCTCGAGCACCTTCTGCCAGCGCAGGGCCGACAGCACGATGCCGACCAGCGTGAGGCCGGCCGCGGCGCCGAGCCAGGCCAGCGTGCCGAGCGACGGGTCGGGCACGAGCTCGCCGAGGTCGAACGACGGGGCGCGGGCCAGCAGCACGGCGAGCATGAGGGCGCTGACGCCGAGGCGCACCCCCAGAGACATCGCCTGCTTGCCGTCCACGTCGTCCTCCTCGCCCGGGGCGATCCCGCCGCCCGCCGGGGTCGCCGCTCGACCGGTGCCCGATTCTACGGCCGCGCGGCGCCGGGTCCCGCGCGGGCCCCGGGCGTCACCGGCGGGTCGGGCGACGGGCTAGCCTCCCCCGGACCCGCCCGCCCGGGGGGGGCGCCCGCCGGCACCCCCGGCGGCCCCCCCCCCCCCCCCCCCCCCCCACCCGGGGGGGCCCGCGGGCCCCCCCCCCCCCCCCCCCCCGGGGCCGGTG
>PKRH01000211.1 GCA_017577565.1 Thermoanaerobacterales bacterium
TTCTCCACATCTCGTCTCTCTTCCTTTTTTTTTTTTATTGCGCCCCCCCACCCACACCTTTCCCCCCTCTTTATTGCTCGGCCCCGTCAGTTGTTTAAAACAACCGGCCCCCCCGCTGCCCCCCCCCCCCCCGCCGATCCGCCACGCCCCCCGCCCGCCGGGCCCGGGCGCGCCGGTCGGTCCGCACGCCGGCGGCCGCCGCGCCAACCCCGTCGTGCTCGCCGTCGTCGCGGTGGCGGTCGTCCTGGTCCTCGTGGCCGTGCTCGTGTCGGGCGGCGACGGCGCCGACGAGCCGCGCGCCGCCGACCCGATGGCCGCCCTGGGCGACGGCGCCGCCGGCCCCATCGTCGGCCCCACCGGCGTGGTCGGCTGGTGGTCGGGGTCGGAGTGGGTGCCCCGCGGGGAGGACGACCCGCCGGGCGCCGGCCTGGACTACACGGTCGTCGGCGTCGACGACGCCACCCGCACCGCCCGCGGCGTGGCCGTCGCCGAGGACTGCCCGGCGCAGCAGGCGGCGCACGACGTCGCCGTCGACCTCGGGGACGGCGACGGGCCGCCGCCGATCGCGGTGGCCGGCGTGGCCGACCCCCGCCCCCGCCCGGTCGACGTCTGGAACCCCGAGGCGCCCGTCTACCAGCAGGCCGCGGCCGAGGTGGCCACCCGCCTGGGGGCGTCGACGCCGGTCACCGTCACCCAGCTGCTGCGCACCGACCTCGACGGCGACGGCACCCTCGAGGTCCTCGTCGCCGCCGAGCACGTCACCGACCCGGAGGGCCTGTCCCCGCAGGTCGGCGACTGGTCGGTCGTCTTCCTGCGCCGGGTCGTGGGCGACGGGGTCGCCACCGACGTGCTGGCCTCGTCGGTCGTCCACGGCACCGGCGACCGGCTGGAGCGCATCCAGATCGCCGCGCTGGCCGACCTGAACGGCGACGGGACGATGGAGGTGGCGCTGTCCGGCCGGTCCGCGACCGGCGAGTGGACCTCGATCCAGGCCGTGGGTGAGGGCGGCACGCCGACCGAGGTGCTGCGGGCCGGCTGCGAGCGCTGAGCCCCGGTCCGGCGCGGGTCGGCGGCCCCGGGCGGCGGCCGGCCCGCGCCCCGGCTCAGGCGTGGCGGAACGCCTCGACCATCGCCGCCCGCCAGGCCTTGAGGTTGGGGTTGTGGTGCTCCTCCGGCGAGCGGCCGAGCCGCACCACCAGCAGGTCGAGCGGCGGGCAGAGCATGAGCGACTGGCCCTCGTAGCCGCTGGCCCAGAACGTCCCCAGCTCGTCGCCGACGCTCCACCAGTGGGCCCCGTACCAGCGGTCCTCGTCGGGGTCGTAGCTGCGGACACGGCGGGCGTGGTCGACCCAGCCCTCGGGCAGGAGGCGCCGCCCCTCCCACACGCCGTCCCGCAGGTAGAGCAGGCCGAAGCGCAGGTAGTCGCGGGCGGTGGCGTAGACGTAGGACGAGGCGGCGAACGTGCCGGCGTCGTCGAAGCGGGGGTCGGCCGAGCGCATGCCCAGCGGCCCGAACAGCCGGTCGTGGAGGAAGCGCCGGTAGGGCTCGCCGGGCCCGACGACCCGGGCCACGATGCCGGAGACGATGTTCGACGTGCCCGACGAGTAGTTGAAGACCGTGTCGGGCGGGTGGGCGAGCGGCCGGGCGGCGGCGTAGGCGGCCATGTCGGCCCGGCCCTCGCCGAAGAGCATCTCGATGACGTGCGAGACGCCCGAGTCGTCGTAGACCTCGCTGAAGTCGAGGCCGTCCCGCATGGTGAGCAGGTGCTCGAGGGTGATGGCGTGGCGGGGGTCGTCGGGGTCCGACCACTCGGGCACCGGTGCCGGGTCGGTCAGCGACAGGCGCCCCTCGCCGACGAGGATCCCCACGACGGCGTGGAGGATCGACTTGGCCATCGACCACGACAGCAGACGGGTGTCGGGGGTGACCGGCTCGTCGGGCCGGTCCCAGTGCTCGAGCTCGCCGCCGTAGCGCTCGACGACCAGCCGCCCCCGGTGGACGACGCCGACGGCGTAGGTCGTGCCGTAGCGGTCGGTGTCGGTCGTGATCTCGTCGATCAGCTCGGCCAGGCGGCCGGCCACGGCGGCGGGCGGCTCGGCGCGGGGCCACTCCTCGGTGGGCCACGGCACCCCGTCGGGCTGGGGTGGCAGGGGCACCAGCGGCCGGCGCCGCATGTCCTCGATGGTCGGCGTCTCCACGGCGGACACCATACGATCCGGCGCCGTGGCGGTCGTGCGGCGGCCCCGCCACCGGGCGGTGGCGGGGCTCGACCCCGGCGCGCCGCCGGTGGCGGCCGGGGCGGGGTCAGCGGTCGGGGAGCGGGTGGCAGTTCCCGGTCCGGACCTCCGGCCGGTGCACGGCGTGGTCGTGGTCGGCCACCGCCGCGCACATCTGCGTCGCGTCGGCCCCGATCGACTCGGGCGTGTACTTCGTGAGGGCGGACGACGCCTCGTCGGTGACGTGCCAGTCGGCCTCGGGGATGCCGTTGGTGCCCGCCCGGTCCGGCGGCTGCGTGTCGGGGAACAGGTGGACGTGGAGCGTGCCCTCGCCGCCGATCTCGGGGGTGTAGCCGATGACCTCGTAGTAGGCCCGGTACTGGCCGGTGGCGTCGTCGATCTCGACGTCGGTGATGCGGATGAACGGCCCCTCGGCCTCGAGCTCCGACACGGTGGTGGCCACCGACTCGGGCGGGGCCGTCGTGGCCGGCGCGCCCGCGC
>PKRH01000032.1 GCA_017577565.1 Thermoanaerobacterales bacterium
GTCCAGCTCCCACACGCCGACCTCCGCGGGGGCCAGCCCGGCGCGCTCGAGCGCCCGGTCGGCGGCGGCCGCCGGGGCGAGGCCGGTGCGGTCGGCGTCGACGCCGACCCGGGCCCACGAGACGACCCGGGCGAGCGGCACGAGCCCGTGGGCGGCGGCGTAGTCGGCGGCGGTCAGCGCGACGGCGGCGGCGCCGCTGGCCCCGGGCGCGGCGTTGCCGGCCGTGACGACCGCCTTGTCGCCGCCCTCGTCGTCGAGCGCCGGCTGGGCGGCCAGCTCGTCGGCGGTCAGGTCGGCGCGGGGCAGCTCGTCGCCCGGCAGGCCGTCGATCGGCACGATCTCGGGCTCGAAGGTCCCCTCGTCGCGGGCCCGGGCGGCCCGCTCGTGCGCCCGCCGGGCCCAGGCGTCGGCCGCCTCCCGGGTGACGCCCCCGGCCCGGGCGGCCTGCTCGCCGGCGGCGACCAGCGCCGTGTCGGGCCCGCCCTCGCCGGCGACGCCCGCCCCGCCGGCGACGACGGCCCGGTCCATCCCGGCCCGGATGGCGGCGACCGCGGCGAGCACGGTGTCGAGGCCGGCGCCGTCGTGGCGGTCGCCGCCCCCGCCCGGCACGCCGGGGAGGCCGAGGTCGTCGGCGACCCGTCGGGCCAGCCCCCAGCCGGCGGCCGCGAGCTGGACGTCGTCGAGCTCGCCCTGCGGGATGCCCGCCCGGCGCAGGGCCGCGCCGACGGCGGCCGCCGCCAGCGCGGCCTCGGTCGTGTCGTGCGCCCGGCCGATGGGCGTGCGCGCCCCGGCCACGATCACAGCCTCGGTCATCGTGTGCCCGTCCCTCCCCGCACTGTGGTGGCGGGAGGCTAGTCAGGACGGTCCGGCGGGTCCCGTCACCCCCGCCGGTCGCCGGGCGCCAGCGCGTCGCGGGCCGCGGCGGCGTAGATCCCCTTCGACATCAGCGACGGCTCGGCCCGGCGCCGCTGCTCGTAGACGCGCCGGCGGACGGCGCGGACGTCCTCGTCCCCCGGCGCCGCCGTCGCCGCCCACTCGGCGAGCTGGCAGGCAAGGCGGAGGTCGCCGGCCTCGGCGAGCGCCGCGGCCCGCTCGGCGAGCACGTGGGCGCCCCCGGCCAGGGCCGCCACCTCGGCGGCCAGCTCGGCCTCCCGGGGCGGCTTGAGGTGGGCGGGGTCGCCGTCCCACCAGCCGCCGTAGAGGCGCCAGACGTTGCGGACGACGAACTCGGGCTCGTCGTACAGCGGCCGCAGGTAGGGGAGGGCGAGGACGTCGTCGGGCACCCGGACCTCGTGCACGACCTGATCGAGCGTCGCCCCCTCGTTCATCAGCGCCAGGACCCGGTCGACCAGGTCCTCGAGCGTGCCGGCCACGGTCTCGAGCACCCGGCGGATGCGCTCGGCGCCGCCGATGGGCAGCCCGTGGGCCGGGAGCAGCAGCTCCGGCTCGAGCGCGGCCATCTGCCGCAGGGCGGCGGCCCACTCGTCGGGGTAGCGCTGGACCTTCTGCGGGTTGCCGGCGTTGGGGAAGTTCCAGATGAGGAAGTCGCCGCAGGCCACCGCCCGCAGGGACGGGATCCAGGCCCAGGTGTGGTCGTCGGTCTCGCCCCGGCCGTGCCGCAGCTCGACGTCGAGGCCGCCGACGGTGAGGGCCAGCCGGTCGGTGTAGGTCAGATCCGGCGCGGCGACGTCGTCGGGGAGGAACCGGGAGGGCCCCTCGCCGCCGATGCGCAGCGACCGGTCGCGGATGCCGCCGAACTGGCGGGCGTTGATGATCAGGTTCCAGCCGTCGGTCCGCCGGTAGCGGGCGAAGCGGCGGGCCACGGCGGCGTGGGCGACCACCCGGGGCCGGGCGTGGCCCCGGGCCGCGGCGTCGGCGACGAAGGCCCCCGAGCCGCCCACGTGGTCGACGTGCCCGTGCGTGTAGACGAGCGTGTGCACCGGGGCGTCCGACCACCCCCGCAGCGCCTCGACGACCTGCGCGCCGGTGTGGGCGCCGCTGGCGTCGAAGACGACGAGGCCGTCGTCGGTGCGCACGGCGACGGCGTGGCTGAACGACTCGACGACCGCGACGCCGTCGGCCACCTCGGACAGCTCCTGGGTGACCCGGTTGGTCGGCTCGTCGGCGACGCCCGAGTCGATGATGCGGGCGGACAGCGACAGCAGGTCGGCCATCCGGGCATCGTGGCGCGCCCGCCCGGCCGGGGTCACATCTGGGCCAGCGCCCGCTCCCGCAGCACGTACTTCAGCACCTTGCCGGTGGCGTTGAGCGGCAGCTCGTCGACGACCTCGACCGAGCGCGGCACCTTGTAGTTGGCCATCCGCTCCCGGGCCCAGGCGATGAGCTCGTCCTCGTCGACGGTGGCCCCGGCGCGGGGCACGACGAAGGCCTTGCCCACCTCGCCCAGGCGGTGGTCGGGCACGCCGATGACCGCGACCTGCCCGACGGCCGGGTGCTCCATGAGGACGTTCTCGATCTCGGCCGGGTAGGCGTTGAACCCGCCGACGATGAACATGTCCTTGATGCGGTCGGTGATCTTCAGGTTGCCCCGCTCGTCGAAGACGCCGACGTCGCCGGTGCGCAGCCAGCCCTCGTCGTCGATCGCGGCCGCCGTCGCCTCGGGGTCGCCGAAGTAGCCGGCCATGACGTTGTAGCCCCGCACGAGGACCTCGCCCGGCTGCCCGGGGCCGAGCTCCCGGCCGTCCCGGTCGACGACCTTCACCTCCACGTCGGGGATGGGCCGGCCGGCCGTGTTGGCGATGGTCTCGGGGTCGTCGGTGTGCCGGCACATGGTGGCGATGCCGGTCGCCTCGGTGAGGCCGTAGCCGGTGACGATCGTGCGGAAGGTCAGCTCGGACCGCATGCGCCGGATCATCTCGACCGGCACCGTCGCCGCCCCGGTGACGGCGAGCCGCAGGCTGGACAGGTCGTGGTCGTCCAGGTCGGGGTGGTCGAGGATGGTCTGGTAGACGGCGGGGGCGCCGGGGAGCATCGTGATCCGCTCCTCCTCGACCCGGCGCATGACGCTCGGCACGTCGAAGACGGCGTGGGGCACCATCGTCGCCCCCTTCACCAGGCAGGCGATGATGCCGGCGTTCAGCCCGAAGCAGTGGAAGAAGGGGTTGATGATGAGGTAGCGGTCGCCCTCGGCCAGCCCGACGACCGTCGCCCAGGCGTCGTAGGCCCGGACCGAGGCGCCGTGGCGCAGCATCGCCCCCTTGGGCCGGCCGGTCGTGCCCGAGGTGAAGATGATCGTCGACACGTCGTCGGGCGAGATGGCGGCGGCCCGCTCGGCGGCGGCGGACGCGTCGACGTCGTCGGCGGCGCGCAGGTAGTCGGACCAGGCGATCGTGCCGTCGGGCGTGGGGCCTGACAGCACGACGACGTCGCGCACGCAGTCCGGCCGCCCGGCGGCGTCGAGGAGGGCGACGTGGTCGGTGTCGAGGAAGTCGGTGACGGTGACGAGCGTCTCGGCGCCGGCGGTGCCGATGACGTAGGCCGCCTCGTCGCCCTTGAAGCGGGTGTTGACGGTGACGACGATCGCCCCGGCCCGGAAGGCCCCGAGCGCGGCGACGACCCAGTCGGCCATGTTGGGCGCCCAGATCGCGACCCGGTCGCCCGGACGGACGCCGTGGGCCACGTACGCCCGGGCCGCCCGGTCGACCTCGGCGGCGAGCTCGGCGAAGGTGAGGCGGCGGCCGTCCCCGACGAGGCCCTCGCGAGCGCCGAAGAGCTCGGCCGCCCGCTCGACGACGGACGGGATCGTGCGCGCCTCCAACTCTCCCATGGCGGTCCCCCTCCGATCTGACGCTGCGTCAGATCGTAGCGCCGGGGGCCGGGGCCGATCGGCGGGTGCGCCGGCGGCCTTGGCCTTCGCCTTCGCCTTCTTGGCCCGGCGCCGGCGGCGCCGGTCGGCGAGGCCGTCGAGGGTGAGCGCCAGGCCCATGGCGGTGAGCCAGACGTCCTTCGCCACCACCGTGCCCTGCTCGGTCGGGTTGAGGCTGCCCTCCTCCCGCAGGCCGGGGGTCCGCAGGTAGAGCCGGTTCAGCAGGCCGCCGAAGGTGGTGAGCGCCAGGCCGGCGACCGCGGTCGGCACGATCGGGGTGAGCAGGAGGGCGCCGACGACCGTCTCGCCGGTCGACAGCATCTTCACGAAGCGGTCGGGCGGCGTGTCCTGCAGCTCGGGGTAGGCACCCGCCGTCGCGAAGCCGTGGAGGTGCTTGGCGGTCTCCTCGTCGGCGTCGCGCTTGGCGAGCCCCGAGTTGAGGATGTACGCGCCCGCCGCCAGTCGCAGGGGGATGTGCCATGCCTTGATCGCCATGCCCCCCAGGCTTGCCCACCTGTCAACCCCTCGCCAGGGGTCCGTCGGGCGGCCGGCGGTGGTGGACGAACTGGAAACAATACGAACGGTCGTTTAGGTTTCCTCCATGGCCGCCACCCCGTCCGTCACCGGCGTCGTCGCCGGCGTGTTCGTCGGCCGTCCCCGACCGCTCGGGCGCCGGCGCGGCCGCGTCGTGCGCAGCGCCATCGCCAAGTCCCGGGTCGACGCCCCGGAGCTCGAGCTCGGCACGACCAACCTGGCCGGCGACCGCCAGGCCGACCTGCGGGTCCACGGCGGGCCCGACAAGGCCGTCTACGTCTACCCGGTCGACCACTACCCGGCCTGGCGGGACGAGGGCTTCGCCCTCGACGTCGGCGACCTGGGCGAGAACGTCGCCCTGGCCGGGCTGACCGAGCGCGACGTCCTGCTCGGCGACGTGCTCCGCTGGGGCGAGGCGCTCGTGCAGGTCAGCCAGCCCCGGTCGCCGTGCTACAAGCTCGCCCTCCACACCGGCCGTCGCGACGTCGGGCCCCGCATGATCGCCACCGCCCGCTGCGGCTGGTACCTGCGGGTGCTCGCGCCCGGCACCGTGCCCACGTCCGGCGCCGTCGAGCTGGTCGAGCGGCAGCCGGGGGCGCCGAGCGTCCGCGACGCCTTCACCGTCATGTTCGCCGCCGACGGCGAGCGCGACCTCGCCCTGGCCGAGCGGGTGCTCGCGTCCCCGGCGCTGGGCGAGGGCTGGCGCACGCCCCTCGCCGCCCGGATCTCGGGGGAGCGGCGGTGACCGACGGGCGTGACGGCCGGGTCGCCCGCGGCGAGCGGACCCGGGCCGCCGTGCTGCGCCGGGCCGCCGACATCGCGTCGGTCGAGGGCCTCGACGGGTTGTCCATCGGGCGCCTGGCCGCCGACCTGTCGGTGAGCAAGGCGGGGGTGTTCGCCCACTTCGGGTCGAAGGAGGAGCTGCAGGTCGCCACCGTGCGCGCCGCCGCCCGCCGCTTCGCCGAGGAGGTCGTGGCGCCGGCGGCGGCGGCGCCCGAGGGGCTCGCCCGGGTGGTGGCGCTGGGCGAGCGCTGGCTCGACTACAGCCGCTCCGGCGTGTTCCCCGGCGGGTGCTTCTTCGTCAGCGTCGCCGCCGAGTACGACGCCCGGCCCGGGCGGGTCCGCGACGAGATCGCCGCCGCCCGCCGGCGCTGGCTCGACCACTACGCCGCGGTCGTCGCCGCCGCCCAGCGCCGGGGCGAGCTCGACCCCGGCGTCGACCCCGCCGACCTGGCCTTCGAGCTCGACGCCCTGGGCATGGCGGCCAACCTGCACGCCCGGCTCTGCGACGACCCGTCGGCCTACGACCGCGCCCGTGCCGCGATGCGGGCCCGGCTGCGGGCGCTGGCCACGGCGCCCCACCCCGCGCTCGCCTGACCCGAGGAGACCCCCGTGGACCTGATCGACCTCGACCGCCGCGCCCTCGCGGTGTTCCGCGGCCACCTCGCCGCCACGCCCCGGTCCCGGCTCGGCGACCCGACGCCCTGCCCCGACTGGGGCGTGCGCGACCTGGCCACGGCCGCCCTCGACGTCGTCGCCACCTACCCGCCCGAGGTGTGGGGCCGGCCGCAGTCCTTCGCCGACCGGGTCCCGGCCCCGCCGGGCGTGCCGCCCCACGTCCGCCTGGTCACGACGCTCGGTCGCCGGGCCGACTGGCGACCGGGCGCGGCGTGACGCGGCCGGCCGGGCCCTTCACCGCCGCTGCCGGCCGGTGCCCGCCCGGACGGCCTCGACGGCGGCCCGGAAGGCCCGGGCCCGGTCGCGGTAGTCGCGGTAGCGGTCGAAGCTCGGCGCCGCGGGCGACAGCAGGACGACGCCGTCGGGCCGGGCCCAGGCGAACGCCCGCCGGGTCGCCGCCTCCAGGTCGGGGCAGGCGACGACCTCGGCCCCGCCCGCGCCCCCGGCCAGCGCGGCCCGGATGCGGGGGCCCGCCTCGGAGTCGGTCACCGCCACCAGCGTCGGCGCGCCCCGCCCGGCGATGCCCTCGGCCAGCGGCCCGTAGTCGATGCCCCGGTCCTGGCCGCCGACGATCAGCGCGACCCGGCGGCCGGGGAAGGCGGCCAGCGCGGCCAGGGTGGGCAGCACGTTGGTCGACAGGCCGTCGTCGACGAACAGGACCCCGTCGACCGTGGCCACCGGCTGGAGCCGGCTGTCGAGGTGCTCGAAGCCCTCGGCGGCCCGGGCGAGCGCGGCGTCGTCCTCGGCGCCCGGCACGCCGAGGGCGACGAGGCCGGCCCGGGCGATCAGCGCGTTGCGGTGGTTGTGCACGCCGAGCAGCCCCAGCCCGGCGGTCCAGTCGTCGACCGGCCCGCCGGGGGCGGTCACCCACTCGACCCGCGGCCCGAGCAGGTCGGCGTGGGCGCGCAGCAGCGGGTCGTCGCCGTTGGCCACGGTCAGGTCGGCGCCGGGCCGGCTGCAGAGCCGCAGCTTGTCGGCGTAGTAGGTCTCGGCGTCGCCCCGGTGCCAGGTCAGGTGGTCGGGGTGCAGCGAGGTGACCGCCACCACCGGCGGCGACGAGGTGACGTCGGCCGCCTGGTAGCTCGACACCTCGACGACCCACCAGTCGACGTCGTCGGGCGCCTCGGGGTCGTAGGGCGGCCGGCCGATGTTGCCGGCCACGAGCACCCGGTGGCCGAGCCGCTCGACGAGGTGGCCGGCGACGGCCGAGGTCGTGCTCTTGCCCTTCGTCCCGGTGACGCACAGCACCCGCTCGCGGGGCGCCTCCTCCAGCCACATGGCCAGGCCGCCGACGACCGCGACCCCCTCCCGCTCGAGCGCCGCGACCTCGGGCCGGTAGCGGCTGATGCCCGGCGTCTTGACCACGACCTCGCAGGCGGCCAGCGCCTCCAGCCCGCCGTCGCCAATGGCGAGGACGGGCCGGCCGCCCAGGCCGCCGGCGGGCGGGTGGTCGTCGACGAGCGTCGGCTCCACCCCCAGGGACTCCAGGCGGCGGACGGCGGCGTGGCCCTCGACGCCCAGCCCCCACACGCCGACCCGGCGGCCCGGGAGGTCAGCCCAGCGGAGCGCCGGCGGCGTAGGCATCGGGGACGAAGTGCTCACCGATCGGGACGAGCAGCGCGGCGATGTCGTCGGGACCCGGCAGGCGGTCGCCGAGCTGGTCGGCCAGCGCCCGCAGGACCGGGGAGCCGGCCCGGTCCGCCCGCTGGACGGCGAGGGCGACGGCGGCCCGGCACTCGCCGACCTCGCCGACGCACTCCCAGGGCTTCAGCGCCCCGGACGTGTCGACCAGGCCCTCGAAGCGGGGGAGCAGGTCGAGGTCGTCGAGCGGCTCGCGCCCGTCGAAGACGGCGGCCAGGTCGTCGCGGGACATGAACGGCGAGAGGATGAGGTCGACGAACGCGCACTTGTCGCACCGGCCGCACCAGCGGTCGAGCCGCTGCGCCGGGTCGATGTGGAAGCCCCGGTTGCAGCTCTGGAAGGCCCGGTGGTAGGCGCCGAGGTGCGAGAACCGCTCGGCGATGAACAGCTCGGTGTAGGGCCTCAGGCGGGAGAAGTAGTCGATGCCCGGCCCGACCGAGCGGGCCAGCGCGCCCCGGAACAGCCGCTCGAAGTCGATGCCCTTCGACCACTGGTGGTTGATCGCCCGGCCGTCGACCTCGAGGGTCGCCACCGACGACGACCACTCGTTGGACATCACGACGGCGTCGCGCCCCTCCAGCGCGGCCGCCATGACCGCGATGGCGGAGACGATCCCGGTGACCGGCACGTGGCCGTTGAGGAAGCCGAGCTCGCGGGACCGCAGCACCTGGGGGTCGATGGCCCGCTCGGCCCGGACGACGGGCAGGCCGGTCACGGCGGCCGGGCGCTCGATGGCGGCGAAGCGGTCGCCGGGGCGGGAGACGACGAACAGCGCCGGCTCGGCGACCGGCCGGACCAGCTCGACGGTGACGATCGAGTCGATGCCGCCGCCGAAGGGGACGAGCGGCCGGGCCGCGGCCGAGGGCTCGCCGGTGGCGGGCGGTGGCTCGGGATCGAGCGCCGGGGCCTCGATGCGCAGGTCGGACAGGTCGAGGCCGTTGCGGTGGGCGAACTCGCCGAGGCCGTCGAGGTGGAACCGGCGCAGCAGCTCGACCTCGCCCGGGCGCAGCGGCGTGTGCGGCAGCTCGACGACCGGCGGGGCGGCCGTCTTGTAGTAGGACACGCCGGCCAGCAGGAACACCCAGCGGGCCGCCTCGTCGACCGCCGGGTCGTCCCAGCGCCCGCCGCCCGGGAAGGTGACCACCTCGGCGAAGTCGCGACCGTCGAGCGAGTACCGGCAGGTCAGGCGGCCGGCCGCCGGGTCGATCTCGTAGCCCTCGTAGCGGAAGGTGCGGCCGCGCCGGCCGTCGGCGGGCGGGGGGTCGGCGGAGGTCATGCGACCGACCAGGCTACCGAGCGCTCGCGTGGTGCCGCCCGGCCACGCCACGTGCTCAGACCGGGTGGGGGCGCAGGCGGGCGAGAGCCGCGAAGCGCCCGCACGGGCGCTCGGCCCGGTCGCTGAAGAACGGGGTGCCGGGCCCCGTGCCGACGGGGCTGACCTCGATGTTGGCCGGGTCGACGCCGGCCTCGGCCAGCACCCGCCGGTTGGCGGCCCAGAGGTCGAGGAGCCAGCGGCCGGTGCCGTCGGGGCGCAGGACGTCGTCGACGTCGCCGCCGAAGCAGTCCCGGGCCGCGTCGGCCACGTCGTCGCCCACCTGGTAGCGGTCGGCGGTGACGGCCGGGCCGATCCCGGCGACGATCCGGCCCGGCTCGGCGCCGAGACCGGCCATCGCCTCGACCGCGGCCTCGGCGATGCGCAGCGTCGTCCCCTTCCAGCCGGCGTGGACGGCGCCGAGCACGTGGGCCCTCGGGTCGTAGAGGACCAGGGGCACGCAGTCGGCGACCAGCACGGCCAGGCCCACGTCGGGCGTGGCGGTGACCAGCGCGTCGGCGGGCAGGGCGTCCTCGGTGCGGGTCGTGCCCCGGCCCCGGTGGCGGCCGTCGACGACGGCCACGTCGCGCCCGTGCGTCTGGTGGCAGAACACCATGTCCTCGAGCGCGAGGCCGAGCGCCGCGGCGGCCCGGCGCCGGTTCTCCACGACGTTCGCCGGGTCGTCGCCGACGTGCAGGCCGAGGTTCAGGCTCTCGTAGGGGCCGGTCGACACGCCGCCGCCGCGCCCCGTGACGAGGGCGACGAGCGGCATCCCCTCGAAGCACCGCCAGCGCATCGCGGCGAGGGTCGAGGTCGTCATCGGCCCGCACCCTACTTGCGCGCCGCCGCCCGGACGGTGTGGCGGCCGGCCCGGTCCGTCCCGGCGTCCGTGAGGTCATGATGTGCGGGTGAGGGACGCCGGTTCCCGGCGAGAGCTGCACACCACCCGCCACTGGTTGCCGGCCGTTCTGACGGTCTGTCAGATTGGTGGCGTGCGCTCGGAGCAGGGGGGCGACGACACGTGAGGCTCAGGGAGACGCCCGAGGAGCAGGCGTTCCGGCGCGAGCTGCGGCTCTGGCTGGAGGAGACGCTGCCCACGCTGCCACCGGAGCCGCCCTTCGACGACTGGGAGGCCAAGCGGGCCTACGACACCGGCTGGCAGCGGCGCCTCTACGAGGCCGGCTACGCCGGCGTGTCCTGGCCGAAGGAGTACGGCGGGCGGGGTGCCACCCCCTCCGAGGAGCTGATCTTCCTGGAGGAGACCGAGCGGGCCGGCGCCCCCTACGTCGGCTGCTGCTTCGTGTCGACGCTGCACGCCGGGCCGACGATCATCGCCGAGGGCACGCCCGAGCAGCGGGCCCGCTACCTGCCGCCGATCCTGCGGGGCGACCACGTCTGGTGCCAGGGCTTCTCCGAGCCCGAGGCGGGGTCCGACCTCGCCTCCCTGCGCACCCGGGCGGTGCGGGACGGCAACCACTACGTCGTCACCGGCCAGAAGATCTGGACCTCCCACGCCCAGGTGGCCGACTTCTGCGAGCTGCTGGTCCGCACCGACCCCGACGCCCCGAAGCACAAGGGCATCACCTGGCTCATCATGCCGATGGACCTGCCGGGCATCGAGGTGCGCCCCATGCGCACGCTCACCGGCGAGAGCGAGTTCAGCGAGATGTTCCTCGACGAGGTCCGCATCCCCGTCGAGAACGTCGTGGGCGCCGAGAACGACGGCTGGCGGGTGGCGATGGTGACCTTCGGCTTCGAGCGGGGCACCGCCTTCGTCAGCGAGCTGCTCGCCTCGAAGCGCCTCCTCGCCGACCTCGTCGAGATCGCGAAGAAGACCCCGTGGCGGGGCGCCACCGCCTGGGACGACGCGGGCATCCGCGACGAGCTCGTGCTCATCGAGGCCGAGCTCGAGGCCCAGTGGGCGCTGACCAAGCGCAACGTGTCCCGGGCCGCCCGGCACGGCACGCCCGGCGTCGGCGGGTCGGTGTTCAAGCTCGCCTACCACGAGACCCGCGAGCGGATGGGCGAGGTGGCGCTGCGCATCCTCGGCCGGGCCCGGCTGGCCCTCGACGACCCGACCGGCGTGTCGGCCCGCCACCTCGACCACGTCCACCAGCGGCTGTACGCGCTGTCGCTGTCGATCGCGGCGGGCACGGCCCAGATCCAGCGCAACATCGTGGGCGAGCGCCTGCTCGGCCTGCCCAAGGACCGCTGAGGAGCCGGCCGATGGACTTCGAACCGACCGACGACCAGGTCGCCCTGCAGACCGAGCTGCGCCGCTTCCTCGCCGAGCGGATCGACCACGACGCCCGCCGCGCCATCGCCGAGATGCCCGGCGCCGTCGACCGGGACCTGTGGCGCGAGCTGGGTGGCATGGGCGTGTTCTCGGTGACCCTGCCCGAGAGCGCCGGCGGCGTGGGCCTGGGGTTCGCGGAGGCCACGCTCGTGTTCGAGGAGCTGGGCCGGGCCGCCGTCCCCGGCCCGCTCGTCGGCACGTTCCTGGCCGCCGGGCTGGACGTCGACCTGGCCGCCAGCGCCGCCGCCGGCGAGGCCACGGTCGGCCTCTGCCCGGTGGGGGACCCGGCCTTCGTCGAGCACCTCCCGGCGCTCGACGCCCTGCTCGTGGTCGACGACGGCGGGGTGGCGCTCGCCGAGCCGCCCGCCGGGGCGCGGCCCGTCGACCGGCCGCTCGACCCGCTCACCCCGGTCGCGGTCGTCGAGGCGCTGCCCGCCGGCCGGCCGGTGGGCGACGGCGACCTGGCCCGCGAGCTGCGCACCCGCGCCGCGCTGCTGGCCGCCGCGCTGCAGGTCGGCCTCGCCACCGCCGCCGTCGAGATGGCCACCGGCCACGCCAACCAGCGGGTCCAGTTCGGCCGGGTCATCGGCCAGTTCCAGGCGGTCAAGCACATGCTGGCCGACGCCCAGGTCCAGGTCGAGGTCGCCCGGGCCGCGGTCCAGGCCGCCGGCGTCGAGCTCGACGACGCGGCCGCGGGCCACCAGGAGGCGTCGGCCGCCCGGCGGGCGGTGGACGTCGCCCGGATCGTCGCCTCGCGGGCCGCCGACCGGGCCACCCGGGCCTGCATCCAGGTCCACGGCGGCATGGGCTTCACCTGGGAGCTGGACGCGCACCTCTACCTCAAACGGGCCCTCGTGCTCGACGCGGGCGTCGGCTCGCCGGAGGACGCCAAGGACGCCCTGGCCGCTGCGCTCTGAGGCCGACCGGCGCGCGGGGCGGCCGCGGCCGCTGGTTACGATCGGCCCGTGCGGGGAGCGCGGCAGGGTCGGCACCGGAGGCGGCGCCGGAGCTGGGGTCAGCGCCTGGCGCTGATCGGCGGCTGCCTGTCGTCCCTCGGGCTCGTCGCCAGCGCGGCCGGGCTGGCCTACCTGTTCCGCAAGTACGAGCGGCTGCCGCGGGTCGAGCTGAGCGGCGTCCTCGACGAGCCGGTCGGGTCGGGCGAGCCGGAGAACTACCTCATCGTCGGCATCGACAGCGCCGCCGACCTGCCGCCCGACGACTCGGTGCGCATCGGGCGGGGCCCGACCCTGCGCTCGGACACGATCATGATCCTGCGCACCGACCCGGGCTCGGGCCGGGCGGCGCTGCTGTCGATCCCCCGCGACCTCTACGTGCGCCACGCCGACGGGAGGCAGGCCCGCATCAACCTCGCCATCGAGCGGGGCGGGGCCCCGCTGCTGATCGAGACGATCGGCGAGAACTTCGCCATCCCGATCCACCACTACGTGCAGGTCGACTTCGCGTCGTTCCGGGGGCTGGTCGAGGCGGTCGGCGGCGTCACGGTCCCGTTCCCCTACCCGGCACGCGACGAGCAGACGGGCCTGCTCGTCACCGAGCCCGGCTGCCACACGCTCGACCCGGTCGAGGCGCTGGCCTACGTGCGGTCGCGCTTCTACGAGCAGCTGATCGACGGCGAGTGGGTCACCGACGTCCGCTCGGACATCGGCCGCATCGAGCGGCAGCAGGACTTCATCCGGCGGGCCCTGCGACGGGCCATCGACCGCGGCGCCCGCAACCCGGCGACGCTCGACCAGCTCATCGACGTGGCCCTGGACGGCATCGTCGTCGACGACGAGCTGACCGCCGACGACATCTTCGACCTCGCCCGGCGGTTCCGGTCCTTCGACCCTGACGACCTCGTGACCTACGCGCTCGAGGGCACGCCGGACACGGTCGGCGAGGCCCAGGTGCTCCGGCTCGTCGAGGGCCCGGAGACCGAGGCGATCCTGTCGATCTTCCGGGGCAGCTCGTCCGCCGAGATCGAGCCCGAGGGGGTCCGGCTCGTCGTGCACAACGGCACCGGCGCGCCCCGCCAGGGCGCCGAGGCGGCCGAGGCGCTGCGCGCCGTCGGCTTCATCGCCAGCGTGGCCGGCGACGAGCCGGGCGCCGGGGCGGAGGGCACGGTCGTGCGCTACCCGCCCGCCCAGGCGGCGGCCGCCGACCTCGTCGCCCGCTGGCTGGCGGGCGGCGCCCGCCTCGAGGTCGACGAGACCCTCGACGGCATCGAGCTGGTCACCGGGACCGACTGGCAGGGCGTGCGCACCGAGCCGCTGCCGACCACCACGACCTCGACCACCCTGCCGGCCCCGACGACCACGACCTCGACGACGACGACCACGGAGGCCGGCGGCGCCCCGCCCACCGGGGCGCGCACCACGACGACCGTCGACCTCGCCACCCTGGAGTGCTGAGCGGTGACCGGCCCGGGCACCGTCGCAGGGAAGGTCACCACCGGCGAACCCGCCGAGGCCGGCGACGGCGCCGCCGCCCGGCGCGACCCGGCCGGCCGCCGCCGGCGCAAGCCCAGCTGGCAGCGCCGGCCCATCCCGTACCTGCCCCCGCTCGACGGCCTGCGGGCCGTGGCGGTGGCCATGGTCGTCGCCTACCACCTCGGCTACGCCCGGGCCGCCGGCGGGTTCGTCGGCGTCGAGGTCTTCTTCGTGCTGTCCGGCTGGCTCGTCTGCGCCCTGCTGGTCAACGAGCACCACCGCACCGACCGCATCGACCTGCGGGCGTTCTGGCTGCGGCGGGCCCGGCGGCTGCTGCCGGCGGTGGTCGTCGTCACCGGCGGGGCACTGGCGGCGACGGCCGTCACCCGGCCCGAGCGGCTGGCCGCCCTGCGCTCGGACGCCGTCGCCGGGCTGGCCTACCACCTCAACTGGCGGCTGGTGCTGGACGAGCGCTCGTACTTCGAGGCGGCCGCCGGCCCCTCGGCGCTCGAGCACCTGTGGTCGCTGTCGATCGAGGAGCAGTTCTACCTGGCCTTCCCGCTGCTCTGCGCCGGGGTGCTCGTCCACCGGTCGCGGCGCCGGGCGGTGGCGACGCTGCTGGCCCTGGCGGCGGCGTCGACCCTCCTGCGGTTCGCCCTCGTCGACCCGGGCGCCGACCCGTCCCGGGCCTACTTCGGCGCCGACACCCGGGCGGCCGGCCTGCTGCTCGGGGCGGCGGTGGCGTTCGTGTGGACGCCCAACCGCCTCCGGCCCCACGACGACCCGCCGTTCACCGCCCTGCTCGACGGTGTCGCCGCGGCCGGCGGGGCCGTGCTGCTGTGGTACCTGGTCGCGCTCGACGAGCACCGGGCCGTCGCCTTCGAGGGCGGCCTGACGGCCGTGCAGCTCGCCACCGTGGCGATCGTCGCCGTGGTCGTCTACCCGGCGCCGACCCGGGCGGCGCGGCTGCTCTCCGCCCGGCCGCTGCGCTGGGTCGGCGAGCGCTCCTACGGCATCTACCTGCTGCACTGGCCGGTGATCGTCCTCACCTCGCGGGCGCCGGGCGAGCAGCCCGAGAGCCCGCTGCGGGTCGCCGCCCAGGTGGCGGCCACGCTGGGGCTGGCCGCGGCGTCCCACCGGTTCCTGGAGGAGCCCGTGCGCCGGCTGGGCCTCGCCGGCGCGGCCCGGGCCGCCGGCCGGCACGTCCACCGGGTGCTCGTCGAGCGGCCCCTCGCCCGGCCGGCGTTCGCCGCGGGCGGGCTGCTGGCGGTGACCGCCGGGGGCACGATCGCCCACGACGTCCTCACCGCCACGGGCCCGGCCGTGTCCGAGCCGACCTCGGTGGCCATCGTCGGCGATCCGGCCACCCCCTCGACCACGACGCCCCCGACCACCGCGCCCGGACCGGCGCCCGACCCCGGCGCCGGGGCCGGCGCGCCGGCCCCGGCCGCCCCCGCACCCCCGGCGGCCTACGTGCCGACGACCGCGGTCGGCGACTCGGTCATGGTCGGCGCGGCGCCGGTCCTGGCCGAGCGGCTCGGGCCCGCGCTCACGGTCGACGCCGAGGTCGGCCGGCAGATGGAGGACGCGGTGGCCGTGGTGCGCGACCTGGCCGGCGCCGGCCGGCTCGGGGAGGTCGTCGTCCTCCACCTGGGCAACAACGGCCCCTTCGACGGCGCGCTGCTCGACGAGGTGCTGGCGACCATCGGCCCCGACCGCAAGGTGCTGCTGGTCACGGTGGCCGTTCCCCGGCGGTGGGAGGGCGAGGTCAACCAGCAGCTCGCGGCGGCCGCCGAGCGTCACGCGAACGTCGTGCTGCTCGACTGGCGGGCCCTGGCCACCACCGAGGCCGGCCTGACCCGCGAGGACGGCTACCACCTGACCGCCGCCGGCGCCCAGCGCTACGCCGACCTGGTGGTCGGCCAGGTCCCGCAGGCCTGAGGACCGCCGCCCCGGGCGGGACGGCGGGTCCTACGATCCTGGTGCCGCCCGCACCGGGCGAGCGCACGACGGAGGACCGGTGCACGCACCCGAACCGACCCGTACACCACGTCACCCCGAGGGCGACCGACCGCTCGTCCACCCCGTGATCGCCCGGCTGGGCGCCTACGCCTGGCGGCTGATCGCCATCGGCATCGTGGGGTGGGCGCTGCTCGAGCTCGTCACCGCCCTCTGGGTCCTGCTGCTGGCCATCGCCGTGTCGGTGCTGCTGTCCCGGGCCCTCGACCCGGTGGCCCGGCTCCTGCGCCGCTGGCGCTGGCCCAACGCCCTCGTGGCGCTCACGACGCTGCTCGGGTTCTTCCTCGTGCTCGGCGGCATCGTGGCGGCGCTGGTGCCGGCCATCGTCGACGAGTTCGACGACCTCGGCCCCACCCTCGAGGAGGCGGTCGACGACCTCGAGGACTGGCTGGTCGAGGACAGCCCGTTCGACATCAGCCGCCGGGACATCGAGGACTTCCGGGAGTCGGCGCGCGACTGGGCGTCCGACAACGCCCGGGCGCAGACGGGCACCGTGGTCAGCGGCACCGTGCTCGCCGTCGAGGTGTTCACCGGCATCGTGCTCGCCCTCATCGGGACGTTCTTCATCCTCAAGGACGGCGAGCGGTTCTGCCGCTGGGTGCTCGGCTTCGTGCCCGAGGACCACCGCCCGCTCGCGGTCCGGCTGGCCGCCCGCGCGTGGCAGACGCTGGGCGGCTACCTGCGGGGCTCGGCGACGCTGGGCGTGATCGAGGGCGTCATCATCGGCCTGACGGTGCAGCTCGTGGGCGGCGGCCTCGCCCTCCCCATCGCGATCATCACCTTCTTCGCCGCCTTCCTGCCGTTCGCCGGCGCGGTGCTGGCCGGTGCGGTGGCCGTCCTCGTGACGCTGGTGACCGCCGGCTTCGGCGAGGCGCTCGTCGTGCTGGTCGTGTGCGTGGTCGTGCAGCAGTTCGACAACGACCTGCTGGCACCGATCGTCTTCGGCCGCAACCTCGAGCTGCACGCCCTGGTCGTGCTGGCGGCGATCGTGTCGGGCAGCACGCTGTTCGGGGCCTTCGGCGCGGTGCTGGCCGTGCCGGTCACGGCGGTGGTGCTCAACGTCATCGCCGAGCTGCGGGCCCACGCCCGCGAGAGCGCGGACGCCGGCGCCGGCGACGAGGAGCTGGCGGCGGCGACGGACCCGACGGGGGAGGAGACGTGATGCGGGAGACGGCGATCGAGGTCGCCGAGGCGATCCGGCGGGGCGAGCGCCGGGCGGTCGAGGTGCTCGAGGAGGCCCTGGCCGCCATCCGGGCGGCGAACGACCGCCTGGGGGCGTTCGTCCACGTGGACGAGGACCTGGCCCGCCGGGCCGCCGAGCAGGTCGACGCCGCGGTGGCCGCCGGGCGGGACCCGGGTCCGTTCGCCGGGGTGCCCATCGGGGTCAAGGACCTGGAGGACTGCGCCGGCATGCCCACGACCCGCGGCTCGCTGGCCTTCGCCGGGCGGGGTCCGGTGGCCGAGGACTCGATCCACGTCGCCCGGCTGCGGGCGGCCGGGGCGGTGCCCGTCGGCAAGACCGCCACCCCGGAGTTCGGCACGCTCAACTTCACCCGTACGAAGGTCGCCGGCGTCGCCCGCAACCCCTGGGACCCGGAGCGGACGCCGGGCGGCTCGAGCGGCGGAAGCGCGGCGGCGGTGGCCGCGGGCCTGGTCCCGGCGGCGACGGCCAGCGACGGCGGGGGCTCGACCCGCATCCCCGCGTCGTTCTGCGGGCTGGTCGGCTTCAAGCCCAGCTACGGCCGCATCCCCCACCCCGGCCCGCCGGGCTCGGAGACGGCGGTGCCCGGCCTGCTCACGACGACGGTCGCCGACAGCGCCCGCCACCTCGACGTCACCGCCGGCCCCGACGACCGCGACCGCTTCTCGCTGCCGGCGCCGGGCGTGCGCTACGAGGAGGCGATCGAGACGCTCCCCGTGGCGGGCCTGCGGGCCCGCTGGTCGCCGGACCTGGGCTTCGCCGCCTGCGACCCCGAGGTCCGGTCCGTGGCCGAGAAGGCGGCGGCCGAGCTGGCCGAGGCGGCCGGCCTGGTCCTCGACGACGAGCCGGTGTCGCTCACCGACCCGGTGCGGGCGTGGCTGGGCGCGGGCGCGCTCGACCTGTGGCTGGCCCTCGAGCCGGGCATGTGGCCGGACGTCGCCGGCGACCTCACCCGCTACGCCCGCTCGGTGCTGGAGCAGACCGAGTCGTACCCGGCGCCCCGCCTGGCCGAGGCCGCCCGGCGGCGGGAGCAGGTGACCCTCGACGCCGCCCGCCTGTTCGCCGAGGTCGACGTCCTGCTGACGCCCACCACCGCGGTGCCGGCGTTCCCGGCCGAGGGCCCGCCGCCGGACGAGATCGACGGCCGCCCGGCCCGGCCGCTGGGCGCGTCGGCGACGCCGTTCACCATGCTCGCCAACCTGTGCTGGAACCCGGCGGTGTCGGTGCCGGCCGGCGCGACCGCCGCCGGCCTGCCGGTCGGCCTCCAGATCGTCGCCCGCCGCCACCGCGACGAGGTGCCCCTGCGGCTGGCCCGCATCTGGGAGCAGACCCGGCCCTGGCCCCGCCACGCCCCGGCGCCGGGCGCCACGGACGGCGACGGCCCCGGCGGCGGCTAGTCGGAGGGGCCCTCGCGCAGGAAGCGCTCGACCTCCTCGACGAGCGACCGGGCGGCGCCCTCGTCGTCGTCGGCGTCGTGGCGCTGCTCGAGCTGCGACACGTAGTCGGAGGTCTCGTCGTCCTCCTGCACGAGCTCGGTCACCTGCCGCTCGTAGGCCGCGGCCGCGATCTCGAGGTCGGTCGTCGGCACCCAGGCGCCGAGCACCTCGGCCGTGCGCTCGAGCAGGGCGAGCGCCGCCTTGGGCGACGGCGCGGTCGGCACGTAGGTCGGCACCGCCGCCCACAGCGAGGCGGCCGGCAGCCCGGCGTCGCGGCAGGCCGCGGAGAGCACGCCGACGACGCCCGTCGGCCCCTCGTAGGTCGAGGGCTTCAGCCCGAGCCGGGCCTGGAGCTCGGGGTCGGTGCCGGTGCCCACGACGGGGACGGGACGGCTGTGGGGCACCTCGGCGACCAGCGCGCCGAGCAGGACGACGAGCCGGCAGCCCATGGCGGTCGCCAGCTCGGTGACCTGGCGGCAGTAGGTGCGCCAGCGCAACTGCGGCTCGGGCCCGACGAGCAGGAGCACGTCGCCCGCCTCGCCCGGCAGGCTGGCCGCGTAGACCTCCGTCGTCGGCCAGACGATGCGGCGGACGCCGTCGTCGTCGATCTCGACCTGGGGCCGGGTCGAGGTGAAGTCGAAGAACTCCTCCGGGTCGATCTCGGCGACCTTCTCGGCGTCGTGGCGGTCGATGAGGTAGCGCACCGCGCCGCTGGCGGCGTCCCCGGCGTCGTTCCAGCCCTCGAAGGCGGCCACCAGCACGGGACGGTCGAGGGCTGGTCGCCTGAGCCACCGGACGTGATCCACCCGGACCATCGTAGGGGTCGTGACCGCTGTCGCCGCGACCTGCCGTAGCCTGCGTGGTGTGAGCGCCCCACACACCGTCCGCACGGTCGCCGAGGTCATGAGCAGGCCGGTGGTGACGGCCCTGCCCGACGAGTCCGTCGCCGCCGCGGCCAGCCGCATGAACGAGAGGAAGGTCGGCTCCGTCGTCGTCGTCGACGGCACCCGCCCCGTCGGCATCCTCACCGAGCGCGACGTCCTGCGCGGCGCCGCGGGCGGGACGCCGCCGACCGACCTCAAGGTCGGCGAGCTGATGACCCCCGACCCCGACACCGTCGCCCCCGACGTGTCGGTGCACGAGGCGTTCGCCTCGCTGAACGACCGCCGCTACCGGCACCTGCCCGTCGTGGAGGGCGACGAGCTGGTCGGGATCGTCTCGATGCGCGACCTCGTCCGGCTGGCGCAGATCCAGCCGGTCGTGCACCCGGGTCAGATCGAGGCGCCCCCGGGCCTGGAGGGGGTCATCGTCGCCGAGACCGAGGTCGGCGACGTCCGGGGCCTCGAGGGCTTCTACCACTACCGCCAGTACTCGGCGGTCGAGCTGGCCGAGAAGCGCACGCTCGAGGACGTCTGGCACCTGCTGTTCGAGGGGCACCTGCCCTCCGCCGACGAGAGCCGGGCGTTCGCCGAGGAGGTGCGCTCGCTGCGGGCCGTGCCCGAGCAGGTCCGGCGCCTGCTGCCGGAGATCGCCGCGGCCGGCGGCCCGATCATGGACCAGCTGCGCACCGCCGTGTCGCTCACCGGGCACGCGCTCGGCTTCCGGCCCTGGCTCGACGTCGGCCACGACGAGCTGAAGGCCAACGCCCGCCAGGTGTGCGCCATCGTGCCCACGCTGATCATGGCGCTGCACCGGCTGGGCCGGGGCGAGGAGCCGGTCGAGCCCGACCCCGGGCTCGGCTACGGCGAGAACTACCTGTGGATGCTCACCGGAGAGCGGCCCGACCCCGACAAGGCCCGGGCGGTCGAGCAGTACCAGATCCTCACCATCGACCACGGGTTCAACGCCTCGACCTTCACGGCCCGGGTCATCACCTCGACCGGCGCGGACCTCGCCGGTGCGGTGGCGGGCGCCATCGCCGCCCTGTCCGGCCCGCTGCACGGCGGGGCGCCGTCCCGGGCGCTCGAGCTGCTCGACGCCATCGGCACGCCGGAGAACGCCCGCCCCTACCTGGTCGAGGCCGTCCGGCGGGGCGACAAGATCATGGGGTTCGGGCACCGGGTCTACAAGACGACCGACCCCCGCTCCGAGTTCCTCCGCGGCGTCGCCGAGCGGATCGGCGCCGAGAAGGTGGCGTTCGCGTCGCAGGTCGAGCGCACCGTCGTCGAGGTGCTGAACGAGCTGAAGCCGGGCCGCAACCTCTACGCCAACGTCGAGTTCTACGCCGGCGTCGTCATGGAGGACGTCGGCCTGCCGCCCGAGCTGTTCAGCCCGACGTTCGCGTCGAGCCGGGTCATCGGCTGGTGCGCCAACATCCTCGAGCAGGCGGCCGACAACCGGATCATCCGGCCCTCGGCCCGCTACGTCGGCCCGCCGCCGCCCCAGCCGGTGCCGGAGGCCTAGGTTGCGGGGCGTGAAGGTCGACATCGCCACCACGCTGACGCCCGCCATCGTCGAGGCCGTCGAGCGCCTCGTGCCCCAGCTGTCCAGCTCCAGCCCGCCGCCGACGGTGGAGCAGCTGGGCGAGGTCGTCTCGTCGCCGGCGACCGACCTGTTCGTGGCCATCGACGACGACGGCGAGATCGTCGGCATGTCGACGCTCGCCGTGTTCCGCATCCCCACCGGCCTGCGGGCCTGGATCGAGGACGTCGTCGTGGACGGCGCGGCGCGGGGGCGGGGCGTCGGCGAGGCCCTCACCCGGGCGATGCTGGACCGGGCCCGCGAGCTGGGCTGCCGGACGGTCGACCTGACCTCGCGCCCGTCGCGGGAGGCGGCCAACCGCCTCTACCAGCGGCTGGGCTTCGAGCGGCGGGAGACCAACGTCTACCGCTACACGCTCGAGGGATGACCCGGGCCGGCGACCGCCTCGCCGGCCTCGCCCGCCCTCGCCGCGGATGACGGTGGCGAGGCAGGTGCGGGTCCTGGTGCCCGCCGCGGAGGCCGAGCTGGCGGCCGACGCCCTGTGGCAGGCGGGCGCGGCGGCCGTCGAGGAGCTCCCCGGCCAGCTGCTGGCCGGCGTGGCCGACGGCGGCGACCTCGACGCGCTGGTGGCGGCGGTGGCGTCCCGGTGGCCGGTGGAGGTCGTCGAGGTCGACCTCGACGGCGCCCTCGACGCCTGGCGGCCGCACGCCCGGGCCGTGCGGGTCGGGCGCCTCGTCGTCCGCCCGCCCTGGGTCCCCCGCCCGGCCGGCCCGGGCGTCGACGTCGTCGTCGACCCCGGCCGGGCCTTCGGCCACGGCGCCCACCCCACCACCCGCCTCGTGCTCGAGCAGATCGACGCCCGGGTCGCCGGCGGTGAGCGGGTGCTCGACGTCGGCTGCGGCAGCGGCGTGCTGGCGATCGCCGCGCTGGCGCTGGGCGCGTCGGCCGCCGTCGCCGTCGACGTCGACCCCGAGGCCCGGGCGGCCACCCGCGCCAACGCCGCCCGCAACGGCGTCGCCGACCGCGTGGCCGTGCTCGACGACGCCGGCGCGGTCACCGGCCGGTTCGACCTCGTCGTGGCCAACATGCTCCTGCCCGACCTCGCCGCCGTCGCCCCGGTGCTCGGCCGCGCCGTTGCGCCCGGCGCGCCGGTGGTGGTCAGCGGCCTGCTCGAGCGCCAGCTCGACGACCTCGTGGCCGTCGCCGCCCGGGCAGGTCTGGCGCCCGACCGCGACCCGCCGGCCCGGGCCGAGGGGTGGGTGGCGCTCAGCCTGCGGGCGCGGTGACGAGCTCGACGGCCACGATCGCGCCCACCGGGATCGGCGCGTGCACGTGGGGGAACAGCTCCCCGGGGTGGCTCTCGGCCCAGCGGAGGTGGGCGGCCACCGCCTCCCGGTCGACGACGAGCGCCACCAGCGGCCCGGCCCCCGCGAAGTGGCGGGCGAGCGTGGCCGCCAGCTGCCGCCGGGTGGAGCAGTGCACGAACCCCTCCCGGTCGAGGCTCGGCGGGTGGACCGCGCCCCGCCGGCGGGCCTCCTCCCAGGCCTCGGGCGTCGTGACGTGGAGGATGTCGTCGTCCGCCACCGTCAGGCCTCGATGACCCGGTAGATCGTCCCGTCCAGCGACAGCACGTACACCTCTCCGGCGGCGTCGGTGCCGAAGGCGACCAGCTCGTCGGCGGCCGCGTCGAACGTGCGCTCCTCGACCACCCGGCCGTCCGCCGCCCGCACGGCGCGCAGCCGCCCGTCGCAGTAGTCGGTGAACAGGTAGGCGCCCTCGAGGGCCGGGATGCCGTCGCCCCGGTAGACGACCCCGCCGGTCACCGCGCAGCTGCCGTCGTCGTGGTGCAGCTCGAGCAGCGGCAGCACGGCGCCCGGCGGGTTGCTGCCGCCCTCGTAGGGCTGGGCGCCCTCCATCTCGTCCCAGCCGAGGTTGGCGCCCCGCCCGGCGCCCTCGGACGCGGGCAGCAGGTCGATCTCCTCGACGGCGTCCTGGCCGACGTCCGCGATCCACAGGTCGCCGGTGGCCGGGTCGAAGCTGAACCGCCACGGGTTGCGCACGCCGTGGAGCCACACCTCGGGGGCGCCGTCCCGACCGTCGGCGAACGGGTTGTCGGGCGGGATCCCGTAGGCCCGGCCGCCCTCGGCGCGGGCGGGGTCGATGCGCAGCACGCTGCCGAGCAGGGCGTGGGGGTCCTGCCCGTTGCCCTCCGGGTCGCCGCGCGACCCGCCGTCGCCGAGCCCGACGTAGAGGTACCCGTCGGGCCCGAAGGCCAGGTCGCCGCCGTTGTGGTTGGGGAAGGGCTGCTCGACGGCCAGCAGCTCGCGGCGCGACCCGGCGTCCACCGCGTCGCCGTCCAGGGCGTAGGCGTCGACCCGGGTGTCGCCGTCGGGCGCCAGGCTGTAGCTGACGTACAGCGTCGACCCGTCGGGCGACACCTCGATGCCGAGCAGGCCCTGCTCGACGGCGGTGACGACCCGGTCGGAGATGTCGAGGACCGGCTCGCCGAGCGCCCCGTCGCGCAGCGGCCGCACCCGTCCCGCCCGCTCGGCGACGAGCGCCGTCCCGGTGCGGGGGTTGGCGACGAGGTCGGTCGGGGCGTCGGCCTCGGCGACCGGTTCCAGCGCCAGCTCGATCTCGGCCAGCGGCCGGGCGCCCGATCCCGGGACGGTGGCCCCCGGGCCCGACGGCGCCGTGGTCGTGGTGGTCGCGGACGTGTCGCCGTCGGCCCCGCCGCCGTCCCCGTCGTCACCCCCGCAGGCGGCCCCGGCGGCCAGCGCCGCGGCGGCCACCGCGGCGAGCGCAGCGCGTCCCCTCATCGCCCGTGACGGTAGCGGCGGCTCACCCCGCCGGCCGGGCCCGGCGGATGAGCCCCTCCTGCATCACGGTCGCCACCAGCGTGCCGTCCCGGGTGAACACGAGGCCCCGGGACAGCCCGCGACCGCCGCTGGCGTTGGGGCTGTCCTGGGCGTAGAGCAGCCAGTCGTCGGCCCGGAACGGCCGGTGGAACCACATGGCGTGGTCGAGGCTGGCCATGAACATCGTCGGGTCGAACCAGCTGCCGCCGTGGGGGAGCGTCGCGGTGTCGAGCAGCGTCATGTCCGACGCGTAGGTGAGCACGATCGTGTGCAGGATGGGGTCGTCGGGCAGGGTGCCGTCGGCCCGGAGCCACACGTGCTGGTGGGGCGGCCGGGGCGTGCGGTCCGGCCCGGCCCAGTCGACGTGGCGGATGTCGATGGGCCGGGGGCGGTCGAGGAAGTCCGGCAGGTCGACGCCGGCGCTGAGGAACCGCTCGCGCATGGTCGGCAGCTCCTCGGGCGGCGGCACCTCCGGCATCGGGAAGGCGTGGTCGTAGCCCTCCTCGGGCACCTGGAAGCTGGCCGACATGTTGAAGATGGCCCGGCCGTGCTGGATGGCGACGACCCGCCGGGTCGTGAACGAGCCGCCGTCGCGGATGCGGTCGACCTCGTAGAGCACCGGGACCTTGGGGTCGCCGGCCCGGAGGAAGTAGGCGTGCAGCGAGTGGACGTGGCGCTCGGGGTCGACCGTGCGGGCCGCGGCGACGAGCGCCTGGCCGGCCACCTGGCCGCCGAAGATGCGCTGGCGGTTCTCGTCCGGCGAGACGCCGCGGAAGATGTTGACCTCGATCGGCTCGAGGTCGAGCAGCTTCACCAGATCGTCGACTGCATCCTGGGGCACGGGCGGACGCTACCGTCCGGCGCCGTGAACGACGATGTGACCGATGGCGCGTTCCCCGACGGCTTCCTCTGGGGCACCGCGACCGCCGCGCACCAGATCGAGGGCGGCAACTGGAACAACGACTGGTGGGCCTGGGAGCACGACCCCGACGCGCCGACGGCCGAGCCCTCCGGCGACGCGTGCGACTCGTGGAACCGCTGGGAGGAGGACGTCGCGCTCGTCGCCGACCTCGGCGTCGGCACCTACCGGTTCTCGGTCGAGTGGAGCCGCATCGAGCCCGAGGAGGGCGAGTGGTCGCGGGCCGCGGTGGCCCACTACCGGCGCCTGTGCGAGGCCCTGCGCGCCCGCGGGGTCGAGCCGACCGTCACCCTGCACCACTTCACGACCCCCCGCTGGGTCGTCGCCCGGGGCGGCTGGGAGGACCCGGCGACCGCCGAGCGGTTCGCGGCCTTCTGCCGCCGGGTGGCGGGCGAGCTCGGCGACGTCGTCGCCCGGTTCTGCACGATCAACGAGCCCAACATCGTGGCCACCGTCGGCTGGCTGCTCGGGTTCTTCCCGCCCGGCCGCACCGACGCCGCCCTGCGGGCCAAGGTGAACGAGGTGTTCGTCGACGCCCACCGGCGGGCCGTCGAGGCCGTGCGGGCGGCGGCGCCGGGCGTCCCGGTGGGCCTGACGCTGTCGATGACCGACTACCAGGCCGTCGAGGGCGGCGAGCAGCGCCTGGCCGAGATGCGGGCCGAGATGGAGGACGTGTTCCTCGACGCCACCGAGGGCGACGACTTCCTCGGCGTCCAGACGTACTCGCGGATGCGCATCGGCCCCGACGGCGTGCTCGGCCCCGAGGAGGGCGTGCCGGTGCTCGACATGGGCTACGAGTACTGGCCGGCCTCGCTCGAGGCGTGCCTGCGCCGGGCGTGGGACCACACGGGCGGCCGGGTCCCGCTGCTCGTGACCGAGAACGGCATCGGCACGACCGACGACGACCAGCGCATCGCCTACGTGCGGGAGGCGCTGTCCGGCGTGCTGCGGGCGCTGGCCGACGGGGTCGACGTGCGGGGCTACACCTACTGGTCGCTGCTCGACAACTTCGAGTGGGGCTACGGCTACCGGCCCCGGTTCGGCCTCGTCGCCGTCGACCGCGAGACCTTCGCCCGCACGCCCAAGCGGAGCTACGCCTGGTTCCGCGAGGTGGTGCGGGCCAACCGGCTGGTGGCGGCGCCGTGACGATGGACCCGGAGCTGCGGGCCCGGGCCGAGGCCGCCCGGGGGTTCATGCCGCCCGACGAGGGGCTCGCGCTCTACGAGGCGGCCGCGGCGGTGGCCGTCGACGGGCCGCTGCTCGAGGTGGGCAGCTACTGCGGCAAGTCGGCGATCTACCTGGGCGCGGCGGCCCGCGAGCGGGGCCGGCTCCTGTTCGCCGTCGACCACCACCGGGGCTCGGAGGAGAACCAGCCCGGGTGGGAGTGGCACGAGCCCGACCTCGTCGACCCCGAGGTCGGCAAGCTGGACACGCTGCCGGTCTTCCGCCGCACCATCCACGACGCCGGCCTCGAGGGCACGGTCGTGGCCGTGGTCGGCGAGTCGCCGGCGGTGGCCCGCGTCTGGCGGACGCCGCTCGCCTTCCTCTTCATCGACGGCGGCCACGGCGAGGAGCCGGCCCGGCTGGACTACGAGCTGTGGACGCCGCACGTGGCGCCGGGGGGCACGCTGGCCATCCACGACGTGTTCCCCGACCCCGCCGACGGCGGGCGCCCGCCCTACGAGCGGATCTACCTGCCGGCCCTGGCCTCGGGGCGGTTCCGCGAGGTCCGGGCGGTGGGGTCGCTGCGCATCCTCCAGCGGGTGTGACCCCGCCGGCGCCACCTGTCGGCGGTGGCCGGTCGGCGCCGGCCGGCGCCGTCAGTCCCGCTCGGTGACCGACTCGTCGGCGTCGGAGACGTCGATGAGCTCGGGCAGGAGCTCGTCGTGCCGGGTGAACAGCCCGCTCGCCGGCGAGGCGCCGGTGAGCGCGTCGGCGGCGAGGATCACCGCCGAGGCCGTGTACGTCGAGCGCTCGCCGGTGGGGAACCGGCCCTCGTCGGGGAAGACGGTGCCGGTCCAGTAGCGGCCGTCCTCGGTCCGGTAGCGCTGCGCCCACCGGAACAGCTCGCGGGCCGTCTCGTCGTTGCCGACCGCCAGGTTGGCCATCGCGTACTCGCAGGTCTCGGCCACGGTGACCCAGGGCCGGTCGGAGACGCAGCGCACCCCGCAGCCCTCCATGACGAAGGCGGCGTGGCGCTCGGCCAGGCGCTCGCGGCCGGCGTCGCCCAGCACGACACCGGTGAGGACGGGGTAGTACCAGTCCATCGCCCAGCGGTGCTTGGGCGAGAAGGCGTCGGGCACGTGGCGGATGACGTGGGCCAGGCGGCCGGCGGACAGCTCCCAGTCGGGCCGCTCGTGGCCCAGCAGCTCGGCCAGCGCGACCGCGCACCGCAGGCTGTGGCAGATCGACGACGAGCCGGTCAGCAGCGCGAACGACCACGGCGTGCCGTCGGCGTGGCGGGCCCAGAGGATCTCCCCCCGGGGGGTCTGCAGCTCCAGCACCCAGTCGATGGCCCGCTCGACGACGGGCCACATCGTCTCGACGAAGCCGCGGTCCTCGGTGCACAGCCACCGGTGCCACACGCCGGTGGCGACGTAGGCGATGACGTTGGCGTCGAGCTTGTCCTGCTCGACGCCGTCCTCGACGTAGTACTGGTGCCACGACCCGTCCGGGCGCTGCATGTCCACCAGCCACTGGAAGGCCTTCTCGGCCTCGGCGTGGCGGTCGCCGAGGGTCAGGGCCATGGCCGCCTCGACGTGGTTCCACGGGTCTGCGTGGCCGCCCGGGAACCAGGGGATCATCCCCGAGGGGAGCTGCCACTCGGCGATGGCGTCGACGGTCTGCTGCAGCTCGCTGGCGGTGGCGATGCCGGGCACGTCGGCGAGGGTCACGGTGCGGGCGCCTCCTCGGCGGTGGTCTCGGGCTTGCGCGCGTACACGACGAGGCTCTTGCCGATCAGGGGGGTGAGGACGCGGTCGGCGGCCCGGGTGAGCGTCGACCACGGCCGGGCGCCGCCGATGTCCCAGCACAGGACCTCGTGGTAGGCGCGCACCAGCGGGTGGTCGTCGTTCGTCGGGCCGACGGCGCACTTCAGCCACCAGTAGGGGCTGTGCAGCCCGTGCATCTTGTGCGACGCGTAGGGCTCGACCCCGGCGGCGCTCAGGCGGGTGCGCAGCTCGGCGGCGGTGTAGATGCGCACGTGCCCGCCCGGCACGAACGGCGCGTGGTACTCGTCGCTGAGCGCCCAGCAGATGCGCTCGGGCAGGAAGGCGGGCACGGTGGCGGCGATCGTGCCGCCCGGGCGCAGCACCCGCACCAGCTCGCGCACGGCGGCCACGTCGTCGTCGATGTGCTCGAGGACCTCGGCGGCGATGATGCGGTCGAAGCAGGCGTCGGGGAACGGCAGCCGGGTGGCGTCGGCCCGCACGGCGCCGCTGCGGGCCGACGCCGGCAGGTCGCCGGCGTCGTGCATCGCCGCGGCCATGGCGGTGACGTCCTTCAGCTCGCCCTCGTCGTAGTCGAGGGCGGTGACCCGGGCCCCGCGGCGCAGCGCCTCGAAGGCGTGGCGGCCGGCGCCGCACCCCAGGTCGAGGAGCCGGTCGCCCGCCCGGAGGCCGAGCAGCTGGTAGTCGACGGTGAGCACGGGCTACCGACCTTCGAGGAGGATCCGGTACTGCTCGACCGTCCGGGCCGCGGTGTGCTTCCACGACCACTGGTCGATGACCCGCTGCCGGCCGGCGGCGCCGACGGTCGCCCGCAGGTCGTCGCGCCCCAGCGCCCAGCGCAGCCGGGCGGCGAGCGCCTCGCTGTCGCCCGGCGGCACGACGAGCGCCGTCTCGCCGTCGCGGCCCACGACCTCGGGCAGGGCGCCGCCGGAGGTGGCGATGAGCGGCGTGCCGCAGGCCATGGCCTCGATGGCCGGCAGCGAGAAGCCCTCGTAGAGCGAGGGGACGACGGCCAGCTCGGCCTCGGCGTACAGCTCGATGATGCGCTCCTCGGGCACGCCGGACACGAAGCTCACGGCGTCCTCGAGGCCGAGCTGGCGGATGGTCTCGTCGGACCGGCCGCCGGGCTTGCGCTTGCCGATGACGACCAGGTGCAGGTCCTCGCGCTCGGTCCGCACCTTGGCCACGGCCTCGAGCAGGTAGCTCAGGCCCTTCATCGTCACGTCGGCGCTGGCGGTGGTGACGATGCGGCCGGGGACCGGGGTCACGCCCGGCAGGGGCCGGAACACGTCGGTGTCGACCCCGACCGGGACGATGGCCATGCGGTTGGGGTCGACCTCGTGGTCGCGGGCGATGTCGCGGAAGGAGTTCTCGGACACGGTGATGACGCGCCGGAGGCGCTTCGCCACCCGTGTCTGCATGCCGGTGAACGAGTACCAGCGGCGCAGGGTCAGCCGCTTGTACCAGGTCGCCGCGTGCTCGATCTCCAGCCGGCGGTCGACCGTGATGGGGTGGTGGATGGTGCTGATGACCGGGAACCCCTCGCGCTCGATGGCGAGCAGCCCGTAGCCCAGGCTCTGGTTGTCGTGCACCACGTCGAACTCGCCCTTGCGGCGGCGCAGGTGGCGCCAGGCCCGGAGGCTGAAGGCGAGCGGCTCGGGGAACTGGCCGAACGAGAACGAGGTGACCTCGACGACGTCGGTCCAGTCCTTGAGCTCCCACAGCCCCGGCATCCGCATGGGGAAGTGGTCGTTGTAGATGTCGAGGCTCGGGAGCTTGACCAGGGGCACGCGGGGGTCGAGCTCGGGGTAGGGCTGGCCGCCCAGCACCTCGACGTGGTGACCCATGTCGACCAGCGCCTTGGCGAGGTGCCGCACGTAGACGCCCTGCCCGCCCACGTGCGGCTTGCCGCGGTAGGCGAGCAGCGCGATGCGCAGAGGCGATTCCTCAGCGTGCATTCCCGCAACCTTTCCGTTCCACTGACCGCGCGGTCAACTCTGCAGCGGCCGCGCGCGACCCCGGTGTCGTGACGAGGGCCCGCGAAGGCGGCCAGGCTACCGCCGCCGGGACCGGTGCTCGCGCTCAGCCGCAGGCGTCGCCCTCGTCGCAGTCGGACGTGGTCGTCGTGGCGCCGGTGGCCGTCGTCGTGGGGCGGGCGACGCTCCGGGTCGTGGTCGTCTCCGCCTCGGTCGTCGTGGTCGTCGCCTCGGTGGTGGTCGTCGTCTCGCTCGTCGTCGTGGTGGAGGGGGCCGTGGTCGTCGTCGTGCTGGCGGCCCGCGGCGTCTCGGCGACGGCGATGGCCGGCTCGTTGCCGCCACCCGACCCCGACAGCAGCGCGATCGCGGCGATGACCACGACGACGAGGGCCGCCGCGACGCCCCCGAACACCAGGCGCACGTCGGTCGCCCCGCCGGCGTCGGCCGCGGCGTCCCGCTCGCGGGCCCGGCGCTGGCTCGGCA
>PKRH01000212.1 GCA_017577565.1 Thermoanaerobacterales bacterium
GCCCCGAACCGGTCGGGGAGCTCGAGGATGTTGCGGACGGTCGCGGCCCGGAACGAGTAGATGGCCTGGGCGTCGTCGCCCACCGCGGTGAGCCGGGCGCCGCCGGCGACGAGCAGCTCGCAGATGTCGGCCTGCAGGGCGTTCGTGTCCTGGTACTCGTCGACCAGCACGTGGTCGAACCGCTCCCGCACCCGGTCGCCGACCTCGGGGGTGCGGAGCAGCGCGGCGAGGCAGAGCAGCAGGTCGTCGTAGTCGAGGACGCCGGCGGCCCGCTTGCGGGCGGTGTACGCCGCGAACGTGGCGGTGATCTCGTCGAGCTCCTCGCGGCACCACGGGTACCAGCGGGTGACCACCTCCGACACCGGCGTCGAGGTGTTGACGGCTCTCCGCGTTTGATGGGGCAGGTGGGCTGATCGGGTAGGTCCGCCGGCGGGGTCCGGGGCCTCGCAAGTCTGGGTGTTGCGACACAGCCCATGACGAGGAGGCCCCGGTGGAGGGTGACGCTACGCGTGTGCTCGTCGGTCTCGACGAGTACGAGGTGATCGACGCGCTCGAGCGCGACGACGGCGTGCTGGAGGTGCACGTCCAGGTGCCCCGGTCCGAGGCGCCGTGCCCGGAGTGCGGCACGTTCTCGAGCAGGGTCAAGCAGCGCCGCCGCCAGGAGGTTCGCGATGGCTTGTGCTTCGAACGCCCGACGGTGCTGGTGTGGCACAAGCGCCGGTTCCGATGCGACACGCCGGACTGCCGAGGCTCCTTCACCGAGTCGACCGGCCAGGTGCCACCGCGGTCGCGGTTGACGACCCGGCTGCGCGACGCCGTCGGGCGGGCAGGCCGGACTCGCTCGACCGCCGAGGTGGCCGGCGCCTATCGGATCGGTTGGTGGACGGCATGGGGTGCGATCGCCGCTGCCGCGACGGCGGCGATCGCAGCCCGCCCGGTGGCACCGCCGGCTCGTCTCGGCCTGGACGAGACCACGTTCCGGCGCCCGCAGCGCTTCGCCACCGGCCTGGTCGACCTGGCCACCGGCGAGCTGTGGGACCTGGTCCCGGGGCGGTCCAAGGCCGTGGTCATCGACCGTCTTCGCCGTCTCGATGATGAGCATCTCGCCGGGATCGACGACGTGGTGATCGACCCCTTCGCCGGCTACAAGGCCGCTGTCCGAGAACTCGCCCCCGGTGCTCGACGGACCGCGGATCGCTTCCATGTCGTGCGCCTCGCGAACCAGGCCGTCACCGACGTGCGCTGTCGCCGCCAACAAGAACTGACCGGCCGGCGGGGCCGCAAGCACGACCCCTTCTACCGAGCCCGCCGCGACCTGCTCCGAGCCAGCGAGCGTCTCACCGAACGCCAGGCTGCCCGCATCCACGCCGCGTTCGCCGCCGACGCACCGGCCGAGGAACTGTGGGCCGCCTGGATCGCCAAAGAAGGCATCCGCGACCTCTACGCCAAGTCCGACCGGGCCGAGGCCGAGACGTTCCTCGACGGCTGGCTCGAGGTGTTCGGCGCCTGCGGGATCCCCGAGCTCGAGCGCCTCGCCACCACCCTGGGCCGCTGGCGCGAGGAAGTCCTGAACTACTTCGACAGCCGGCTCACCAACGGCCGCACCGAAGGCCGGAACCTCACCATCAAGGCCGTCAAGCGCAGCGGCTACGGCTTCCGGAACTTCGACAACTACCGCCTCCGCGTCCTCTACCGCTGCGGATGACAAGCTCACCCCGCTCAGACGAACGAGGCGCCTGCCCCATCAACTGCGAAGAGCCGTCATCGGGGACGTCACCCGGTCGGCGCCGGCTCCTCCGCCCCGAGCACGTGTGTCACCGGCACGCTCGGGAACGTCCTCGCCAGCCGCTTGGGGACGTCGCCGAGGAGCCAGCGGCTGAGGCCCTCCCGTAGGGTCGAGACGACGATCTCGTCGAAGCCCTCGCCCCGGTTCACGATCGTCTGGGCGGCGTAGACGGGGTTCGGGTCGCCGACCTCGCCGGTCACGTCGATCGAGCCGGTCGGGTCGAGCTGGCGGATGCGGCGCATGCCCTCCTCGAGCACTCGCTGGGCGTCGGCCCGGCACGACGCCTCGGTGAACGTGCCCATCGGGTGCACCATCGGCACGAGCACGTGCACCCGGCAGTCGCCGCCCCGCATGCCGCGGCCCACCTCCTCCAGCAGCGCCTGGCCCCCCAGGGTCTTGTGGGCGATCACGACGATGCGGCGCATCGGCCCCCTCCTTCCCCCTCGGCGTGCGGTCGTGCGTACGAGACCCGCAGCACGCCTCGTTCGCTCGCGGCGTCGCCGCCGACGGTCCGGTCGAGGCGGCTCGAACCGAGCCCCCTTAGCCGGATCGACGGGGTCGGCTCCGACCCAGGAGTGCCTACCCACCGACCGGCGCCGCACGAACCAGCGGCCCGGCCCCGCCGCCTCCGAACCCTGCCTAGTGTCCGGGCCGTGGACGACGACGTGGAGCGCATCCCGGTCACCCGCATCGGCGGCGACGGCAGCGGCAGCAGCGGCGAGCCCGGCGGCGACGCCGGCCGCAACCTTCCGCTCGTCGACCGCGGCGAGCCCGGCGACGACGGCGGCGGCGTCCTCGACCGCCTCGACGCCCCCCTCCCCCGGGCCATGGAACCCCCCCGGCCCTCCCGTCGGTACAGCCCCACCCCCGCCGACACCCCCT
>PKRH01000033.1 GCA_017577565.1 Thermoanaerobacterales bacterium
GGTCAGCTCGGCGCGGGGCGGGCGCCGCGGCGGAACCGGCGGCCGGTCGCCCGGCCCACCGTGTCGGCGGCGTGCGCGCCCCGGGACCCGAGCGGTGCCGGGGCGCCGGTCGTCGAGTCGACGGCCGTCTGGCGCTCGAGCTCGGCGTTGAGCTCGGCGCCGACGATCACCGCGTAGGCGACCAGGAACAGCCACAGCATCACGACGACGATGGCGGCCAGGGCGCCGTAGGTCTCGTTGTAGCTGCCGAAGTTGGCCGTGTAGATCGAGAACCCGACCGACGCCGCCACGGCGACGACGAGGGCCAGGACCGCCCCCGGCGACACCCACGACCACCGGGCCGCCGCCCGGTCGGGCCCCCAGCGGTAGAGCGCGCCCAGCGCCAGCAGGCCGAGGACGGCCAGCACCGGCCAGCGGGCGATCTCGAGCGCCGTGCGCAGCGCGCCCTCGGCGCCCCCGCCGTCGAGCGAGCGGGGCAGCACGATGGCGGCGACGGCGACCCCCGCCAGCAGCACGGCGCCGAGGGTGAACGCCAGGGCCAGGCCCCGCAGCTTGAGGAACTTGCGGCCCTCCTCCTCGTCGTAGGCCAGGTTGACGGCCAGGACGAGGTTCTTCATCCCGCTGGAGGCCGACCACAGCGCCACGACGACGCCGACGAGCACGCCGAGCCGCAGGCCGCTCGGCTCGCTCTCGACGATGTCCGACAGCTGCGAGCTCACGAGGTCCTGCACCTCCTCGGGTGCCGCGGACAGCGACTCGTCGATGCTGCGCTCGATGTCCTGCGGGTCGGCCACCAGCCCGTAGATCGACACGAGCGCCACCAGCGACGGCACGAGGGCCAGGAGCGCGTAGAAGGCGACGCCGGCGGCGAGCAGGCTCACCCCGTCGGCCTTGGAGCGCTCGACGGTCCGCACCGCCACGTCCTTCCACCCCCGGGGCGGCACCTCGCGCGGGCTGCGGGCGCCGCGCCCCCGGTCGGGCCCCTCCTCGGCGAGGCCGGGGCGTGCAGCGGGCTCGTCCATGCCCCACCCCTACCCGCCACGGCGCCGGCCAACCCCGGCCGGGCGCGGCGAGGGGCCGGCCCCGCGGGACCGGCCCCTCGGGGGGCGGGCGCACCCGCCGGGCGGCGTCAGCCGATCTGCGCCGTCGTGGCCTCGGCCACGTCGGTCCGGCCGTCGCCCGCGCTGCGCACGACGTCGGTGATGCCGGCGCCCGACCGCTTCGAGAAGGCGATGGCGCCGAGCAGCACGACGAGGGCCGCGGCGGCGATGGCGTAGGCGGCCGGCTTCGGCGTGGTGTCGAGGATGTTGTCGCCGATGTCCGACAGGCTGATGATCGCCGGCAGGATCAGCAGCGACACCAGGTTCATCACCTTGATGAGCGGGTTGAGGGCGGGGCCGGCGGTGTCCTTGAACGGGTCGCCGACCGTGTCGCCGATGACGGCGGCGACGTGGGCCTCGGAGCCCTTGCCGCCGTGGTGGCCGTCCTCGATGAACTTCTTGGCGTTGTCCCACGCGCCGCCGGCGTTGGACAGGTAGTTGGCCATGAGCTGGCCGACGAGGATGACCGCCGCCAGGAAGGCGCCCAGGGCGGTGTAGCCCACGCCGAAGCCGATGATGACCGGCGTCAGCACCGCCAGGAGGGCGGGGGTGGTCAGCTCCCGCAGCGAGGCCCGGGTGCAGATGTCGATGACGGGCGCGTAGTCGGGCCGCTTCTCGCCGGCCATGATCTTGCCGTCGGCGAACTGGCTGCGGACCTCCTGCACCACGACGCCCGCGGTGCGGCCCACGGCCCGGATCGCCAGCGACGAGAACAGGAACGGCACCGCGCCGCCGATCAGCAGGCCGATGAACACCTTCGGGTCGGCGACGTTGATCGGGATGGCGCTGAAGATGCCGCCGGCCGTGTCCTGCAGCTGGTCGAACGTCTCGGTCGGCAGCACCTCGGTGGCCGAGATCTCGATGAAGCTGGCGAACAGCGCCACGGCGGCGATGACCGCCGAGCCGATGGCGAAGCCCTTGGTGACGGCCTTGGTCGTGTTGCCGACCGCGTCGAGGCCGACCATGACCCGCTCGGCGTCGCCGTGGAACTCGCCGGACATCTCGGCGATGCCCGCCGCGTTGTCGGCGACCGGGCCGAAGGTGTCCTCCGACACGACCACGCCGGTGGTGGCCAGCATGCCCATGCCGGTGAGGGCGACGAGGTAGAGCGAGAACTGCGTGTCGCCGCCGCCCAGGCCGATGGCGACGCCGATGGCGACGGCGATGGCGACGATCGCCCACACCGACGACTCGAGGCCGGCGGCGGTGCCGGAGAGCACGTTGGTGGCCGGGCCGGTCTCGGAGGCGGTGGCGATCTCCCGGACGGGCGAGGTCTCGGTCGAGGTGAAGTACTCGGTGATGCGGCTGGCGATCTGGGCCAGCACGAGGCCGATGACGACGGCGCCGAACATGCGCCAGCCGACGTTGCCGACCCGGCCCTCGGGGTTGCCGACGTAGACGAGCGCCGTGACCAGCGTGCCGAGGACGGTGAGGAGGCCGGCGGTGAGGAAGCCGCGGTTGATCGGCGCCATGGCCGTCTTGTCCGACGACCGGGCCCGGACCATGAACACGCCGACGATCGAGGCGAGGACGCCGACGGCGCGGGCGGCGAGCGGGAACAGCGCGCCGGCGGCCCACAGGCCGGGCTGGTCGGGGAAGATGCGCTGGAAGGCGGGGACGCCGAGGATGATCGAGGCGACGAGCGTCACCTCGTACGACTCGAACAGGTCCGAGGCCATGCCGGCGCAGTCGCCGACGTTGTCGCCCACGTTGTCGGCGATGGTGGCCGGGTTGCGGGGGTCGTCCTCGGGGATGCCCGCCTCGACCTTGCCGACGAGGTCGGCGCCGACGTCGGCCGCCTTGGTGAAGATGCCGCCGCCGACCCGCAGGAAGAGGGCGAGCAGCGAGCCGCCGAACCCGAACCCGACGAGGATCGCCGAGCTCGTGTTCTGGAAGATGATCATGATCATCGAGGCGCCGATCAGGCCGAGGCCGACGCAGAACATGCCGGCGATGCCGCCGGTGCGGAAGGCGACCTGCAGCGCCGGGGCGAGCTGGCCGGTGCGGGCGGCCGCCGCGGTGCGCACGTTGCCCCGCACGGCGAGGCCCATGCCGATGAAGCCGGTGAGGCCCGACATCAGGCAGCCGGCGATGAAGGCCAGCGTCCGGAACAGGCCCGACTGGGCGAAGCTCAGCGCCTCGGTGCCGTCCGGCTTGTCCACCGCCACCGAGGTGACGAAGACGATGACCGCCAGCGGCACGACGATGTAGCCGATGGTGCGGAACTGCCGCCGGAGGTAGGCGAGCGCGCCCTCCTGGATCGCCTTGGCGATCTCGACCATCGTCGGGGTGCCCTGGTCGGCGGCGAGCACGCCCCGCATGAGGAAGAAGCCGACCGCCAGGGCGAGGAGGGCGGTCAGCGCGGAGCCGACGAGGACGAACCATTCACCCCCTCTGAGGGTGAACTCCTGGTAGCCGCCTTCGGCGGCGAGCAAGTGCACCATGTCGTGCTCTCCCCCTGTGTGGTTTCTCAGTCAGCGGGTTCGGGCGTTGCGGTCCGGCGGTCGCCGTTGTCCTCCCGGCGGGCGGCCGACCGCCGGATCGTCCGGGTGACGTAGACCTGGCGGGCGACCCGCTCGCCGATCGTGCGGGTCTTGCCGTCGATCTCGACGACCAGGGGACCGTCGAACGGGTGCTTCTCCAGCACCGTGACCTCGACGCCGGGGACGACGCCGAGGTTGCCGAGGAACGACAGGATCTCGGCGTCGGTCGACCCCGACACCGCGACCACCGCCACGTCGCCGGGCTCCAGGTCGTAGAGCTCGGGCGTGTCCGGCAGCTCGTCGTCCTCCGGCTGGGGGATCGGGAAGCCGTGCGGGCACGTGGCCGGCCGGTGCAG
Organism: Thermoanaerobacterales bacterium; assembly: GCA_017577565.1. Taxonomy (GTDB): domain Bacteria; phylum Actinomycetota; class Acidimicrobiia; order Acidimicrobiales; family VFJN01; genus ZC4RG19. The sequence continues at coordinate 3,940 of PKRH01000033.1, forward strand.
TGCCACGTAGAGCCGGCGGGTGACCTCGTCGGGCAGCTCGTGCTCGAAGGCGACGGCCAGCTCGTCGGCCTCGTTCCAGGCGTAGCCGAGCATGTCGGCCAGGAACCGCTCGACGATGCGGTGCCGCCGGATGGCGTCGATGGCGGCGCGCCGGCCCTTCTCGGTGAACGTGACGCCCTGGTAGGGGCGGTGGTCGACGAGGCCCCGGTCGGCCAGCCGCTTCACCAGCGTGGTGACCGTGCCGGGGGAGAGGCCGAGGCGCTCGGCCAGGGCCCCCGTGTGGGCCTCGGAGCCGTCGCGCGTGAAGCGGTAGATGGCCTTGAGGGCCTCGCGCTCGCTCTTGGTGAGGTCGGTCGTCATCCAGGGTTTGCGTCCCTCAAAACCCGACGTTTCGGGCACTGCGATCCGCCTGCCTAGCACGGGGGAGGACTCGCCCCCAAACCCGGGGTGTGGCACACTCCCGAAAGGACCTGACGGTGTGTCAGGAACGGTCGCCGGGCCGCCCGGCCCGGCCGGGAGAGCCGTCGTCCGGGGGGGAGGAGCGCCCATGTCCGCAGCGTCCGCCACGACCGTCGCACCGGGTCGCCGGCCCGCGGTCGAGGGGTGGTTCACCACGGGCGAGCGCCCGGCGCTGCTCGGCACCCGCTGCCGGGCCTGCGGGACCGTCCACTTCCCCCCCGAGGGGTCGTGGTGCCGCAACCCCCGGTGCGGGGGCGACGAGCTGGAGGAGGTCGAGCTGTCCCGCCGGGGCCGGGTGTGGTCCTACACCGACGCCCGCTACCAGCCGCCGCCGCCCTACGTCCCCCGCACCGACCCCTTCGAGCCCTTCGCCCTGGCGGCGGTCGAGCTCGAGGCCGAGGGCCTGGTGGTGCTGGGCCAGGTGGCCGACGGCTACGGGGTCGACGACCTGCGGGTCGGCGCGCCCGTCGAGCTGGTGGTCGAGACGCTCTACGTCGACGAGGACGGCACCGAGCGCACGATCTGGCGCTGGAAGCCGGTCGAGGACGGCGCCGGGGTCGGCGCCGGGGAGGGGGAGCGGTGAGCGGCGAGGTCGTCGTCGTCGGGGTGGGCATGCACCCCTGGGGCAAGTGGGGCCGCCCCTTCCAGACCTACGGCGTGCACGCGGCGCGCGCCGCGCTCGCCGACGCCGGGCTCGACTGGACCGACGTCCAGCTCGTCGTCGGCGGCGAGACCGTGCGCAACGGCTACCCCGGCTACGTGGCCGGCGCCACCTTCGCCCGGGCGCTGGGGTGGAGCGGGGCCCGGGTCGCCACCGCCTACGCCGCCTGCGCCACCGGCGCCCAGGCGCTCGACACCGCCCGGGCCCGGATCCTCGCCGGGATGTGCGACGTCGCCCTCGTCGTGGGGGCCGACACGACGCCCAAGGGCTTCCTCGCCCCCAACGCCGGCGAGCGGTGGGACGACCCCGACTGGCTGCGGTTCCGGCTGCTGGGCGCCACCAACCCCACGTACTTCGGCCTCTACGCCCGGCGCCGCATCGACCTCCACGGCGCCACCCCCGAGGACTTCGCCCGGGTGAAGGTCAAGAACGCCCGCCACGGCCTGGCCAACCCCTACGCCCGCTACCGCAAGGAGGTCACCGTCGAGGAGGTGCTGGCCTCGCCGATCGTGGCCGACCCGCTGCACCTGCTCGACATCTGCGCCACCTCCGACGGCGGCGCGGCGGTCGTGCTCACCTCGGCCGAGTTCGCCCGCCGGCGGGGCCTGCGGGGCGTGCGCCTCCGGGCCGTCGCGACCGTGACCCCCACCTTCCCCAACACGGTCGTCGACCTGCCCGACTTCGCCACCGACTCGACGGCCGCCGTCGCCCCCGCCCAGCGCACGTTCCGGGACTCGATCGCGCACGCCGCCTACGAGGAGGCCGGCCTCGGCCCCGAGGACCTGTCCCTCGCCGAGGTCTACGACCTGTCCACGGCGCTCGAGCTCGACTGGTACGAGAACATCGGCCTGTGCAAGACGGGGGAGGCGGAGCGCCTGCTGCGGGACGGTGACACGACCCTCGGTGGCCGGGTGCCGGTCAACCCCTCGGGCGGTCTGGCCTGCTTCGGCGAGGCGGTGCCGGCCCAGGCGCTGGCCCAGGTGTGCGAGGTGGTCTGGCAGCTGCAGGGGCGGGCCGAGGGCCGCCAGGTCGAGGGCGCCCGGGTCGGCCTCACGGCCAACCAGGGCCTCTTCGGCCACGGCAGCGCGGTGATCCTGTCCGTGTGACCGGCCGGTCGGACCGGCGGCGCCGTCGGGGCGCCGCGACGGCGCGCCCGGCCGTCAGGCCAGCCAGCGGCTCAGCGACTCGACGACGCAGGCCGGCTTGTCGCCGCCCTCGACCTCCATCGTGATGCGGATCGTCGTCTGCACGCCCCCGGGCACGTCCTCGCAGGCCACCAGCTCGGCCGTGCCCCGCACCCTGCTGCCCACCGGCACCGGCGCCGGGAACCGCACCTTGCCGGTGCCGTAGTTGACGCCCATCCGCGCCCCCCGCACCTCGAGCACCTGGGGCAGCACGAGGTTGGTCAGGGCGAGCGTGAGGTAGCCGTGGGCGATCGGCCCGCCGTAGGGGCTCTCGCGCCGGGCCCGCTCGACGTCGACGTGGATCCACTGGTGGTCGCCGGTCGCCTCGGCGAAGGCGTTCACCCGGTCCTGGGTCACCTCGATCCAGTCGCTCGTGCCGAGCGTCGTCCCGACCGCCGCCCGCAGGTCGTCGAGCGTCTCGAACACGGTCTGCGCCATCGTCGTCCCCCTCTCCCCGGCCGCGGTCACGGGTGCTGCGAGCTGACGCTCACGACCTCGCCGGTCATGTAGCTCGAGTAGTCGCTGGCCAGGAAGGCGATGACCGTCGCCACCTCCCAGGGCTCGGCCGCCCGGCCGAACGCCTCCCGGCCGGCCATCTCGTCGAGCAGCCGCTGGTCCATGACCTTGCTGAGGAACGGGTGCATGGCCAGGCTCGGCGACACCGCGTTGACCCGCACGCCGTGGGGCGCGCCCTCCATGGCGGCGCTGCGGGTGAGCGCCATGACCCCGGCCTTGGCCGCCGCGTAGTGCGCCTGGCCGGCCTGCGCCCGCCACCCGAGCACCGAGGCGTTGTTGACGATGACGCCCCCGCCCTGGGGGATCATGCGCCGCAGGGCGGCCCGGGTGCAGCGCATCGTGCCGGTCAGCGTCACGTCGACGACGGCCGACCACTGCTCGTCGGTCATGTCCACCAGCTCGGCCGTGCCCCCGAGGCCGGCGTTGTTCACCGCCACGTCGACGCGCCCGTGGGCCTCGAGGACGGCGTCGAACAGCGCCTGCACCTGGTCCTCGTCGGTGACGTCGCAGGGCACGGCCAGCGGCCGCTCGCTGCCGCTGCCGTCGGCCCGGGGCGTGCCGGCCAGGGCGTCGGCCGTCTCGCGCAGCCGCCGCTCGTGGGCGTCGCTGATGACCACCGTCGCCCCCTCGGCCAGCAGCCGGCGGGCGGTGGCCGAGCCGATGCCGGTGCCGGCGGCCGCGGTGACGACGGCGACCTTGCCGGCGAGCAGGTCGTGGCCGGGCGGCTCGGTGGGGGCGGCGGTGGCGGGTCGGTCGGTCACCGTGGCTCCTCGCGTCGTCGTGGCGCTCACCGGGGCTCCCGGGGGAGGCCCAGGGCGCGCTCGCCGATGATGTTCCGCTGGATCTCGCTCGAGCCGGCGTAGATGGTGTCGGCCCGGCTGAACAGGAACAGCCGGCGCAGGGCGGCGACCTGCTCGGGGTCGCCGGCGCCCTCGCCGTCGCCGGCCACCGCCGCGGGGCCGAGCACGTCCATGGCCAGCTCGCCCAGCTGCTGGTGGAACGTCGACCAGTAGAGCTTGGCGATCAGCGCCTCGCCGCCGAGCGTGCCCGACGTGCTCCCGGCCAGCGTGCGCAGGGCGTTGAGGCGCATGATCTCGAGGCCGATGTGGGCCCGGGCGAGCCGCTGGCGGACCCGGGGGTCCCGGGCCCGGCCGGTGCGGCGGGCGGCGGCGACGACGGCGTCCAGCTCGTTGCGGAAGGCGAGCTGCTGGCCGAGGGTCGACACGCCCCGCTCGAACGCGAGGGTGCCCATGGCGACCTTCCAGCCCTCGCCCTCGCCGCCGACGACGTTGGCCGCCGCCGTGCGGGCGCCGTCGAAGAAGACCTCGTTGAACTCGCTGTCCCCGGTGATCTGGACGATGGGCCGCACCTCGATCCCCGGCTGGCGCATGGGCACGAGCAGGTAGGAGATGCCGGCGTGGCGGCGGGCGGGGTCGCGCGGCCGGGTGCGGGCGAGGACGAAGCACCAGTCGGCCCAGAGGGCGTGCGACGTCCACACCTTCTGGCCGTGGATCACCCACTCGTCGCCGTCGAGCTCGGCCCGGGTGGCGATGTTGGCCAGGTCGCTCCCCGCGCCGGGCTCGGAGTACCCCTGGCACCACAGCTCGGTGCCGGCGGCGATGGGCGGCAGGAACCGCTCCTTCTGCTCGGTCGTGCCGAAGGCGATGAGCGTCGGCCCGAGCAGGGTCTCGCCGATGTGGCCGAGGCGGCCGGGCGCCCGGGCCCGGGCGTACTCCTCGTGGAAGATGACCTGCTGCCGCAGCGACAGGCCGCGCCCGCCGTACTCCTTGGGCCAGCCGACGCAGGTCCAGCCGTGGGCCCCGAGGTGCCGCTCCCAGGCGAGGCGCTCCTCGAACAGCGCCAGCTCGTCGCCCGGGCCGCCCCGGCCGCGGACCACGGCGAAGTCGCCCCGCAGGCTCTCCTCGAGGAAGGTCCGCACCTCGTCGCGGAAGGCCCGGTCCTCCGCCGACTCCCTGAGATCCACGCCCAGACGGTATCTGACACACCGTCAGGGATCGACCCGGTCCCGGTGGCGCGCCGGCCGCCCTACGCTCGGCGGGTGATGGTCGAGCGCGTCCCCCACCTCGCGAGCCGGCTCCAGGGGTTCGGCACCACCATCTTCGCCGAGATGACCGAGCTGGCGGCCCGCACCGGCGCCGTCAACCTCGGCCAGGGGTTCCCGGACGAGGACGGCCCGCCCGAGGTGCTCGACGCCGCCGTCGAGGCCATCCGGTCGGGGCGCAACCAGTACCCGCCGGGCCGGGGCGTGCCCGAGCTGCGGGCGGCGATCGCCCGCCACCAGCAGCGCTTCTACGGGCTGGCCTACGACCCCGACACCGAGGTGCTGGTCACCGCCGGCGCCACCGAGGCCATCGCCGCCGCCTGCCTGGCCCTGTGCGAGCCGGGCGACGAGGTCGTCGTCCTCGAGCCGACCTACGACAGCTACCAGGCGTCGATCGCCATGGCCGGCGCCCGGCCCGTCTTCGTCACGCTGCGGCCGCCCGACCACCGGCTCGACGTCGACGCCCTCCGGGCGGCGGTCACGCCCCGCACCCGCCTGCTCCTCGTCAACACGCCCCACAACCCCACGGGCACCGTGCTCGACGAGGCCGAGCTGGCCGCGGTCGCCGAGCTGGCCCACGAGCGCGACCTGCTGGTCGTCACCGACGAGGTCTACGAGCACCTGACCTTCGACGGGCGCCGCCACGTGCCCCTGGCCACCCTCCCCGGGATGCGCGACCGCACGGTGGTGATCTCGTCGGCCGGCAAGACGTTCCGGACGACCGGCTGGAAGGTCGGGTGGGTCTGCGCCCCCGCCCCGCTGGTCACCGCGGTGACGACCGCCAAGCAGTTCCTCACCTACGCGGGCGGCGCGCCGTTCCAGCCGGCGGTCGCCGTCGGGCTCGACCTGCCCGACGACTACTTCCGTGGCGTCGCCGCCGACCTCGCCGCCAAGCGGGACCTGCTCTGCGCGGGCCTGGCCGCGGCCGGCTTCGAGGTGTTCCGCCCCTCGGCCACCTACTTCGTCACCGTCGACATCCGCCCGCTCCGCCCCGACGGCGACGGCATGGCGTTCTGCCGCGAGCTGCCCGAGCGGTGCGGCGTGGTGGCCATCCCCACCCAGGTCTTCTACGGCGACCCCGCCCGGGGCCGGCACCTGGTGCGCTTCTCGTTCGCCCGGCGCACCGAGGTGCTGGCCGAGGCGGTGGCCCGGCTCGGCCAGCTGGGCGGTGGCGGCCCCGGCGGCCCGCCCCCCGAGGCCCACGGAGGTGCAGCATGAAGGTCGCGGTCGTCCAGCACGACATCGTCTGGGAGGACAAGGAGGCCAACTTCGCCCGGCTCGCCCCCATGGTCGCCGGCGCGGCGGCCACCGGGGCCCGGCTGGTCGTGCTGTCGGAGACGTTCTCCACCGGGTTCTCCATGCGGGTCGATCGCACCGCCGAGCCCGAGGGCGGTCCGTCGTCGCGGTTCCTGGCCGAGCAGGCGGCCGCCCACGGCGTCTGGGTCTGCGGCTCGATCCCCGAGGTGCGCCCCGGCGACGAGCGCCCGCACAACACCCTCGTGCTCGCCGGGCCGGGGGGCGAGGTCCACCGCTACCGCAAGATCCACCGCTTCGCCTACGGCGGCGAGGACACGGTCTTCGAGGCGGGCGACGAGCGGGTGACCGTCGAGGTCGAGGGCCTCCGGCTGTCGCTGTTCGTCTGCTACGACCTGCGCTTCGCCGACGACTGGTGGGCGGTGGCCCCCGGCACCGACGCCTACGTCTGCGTGGCCAACTGGCCGACGCCCCGCCGCGCCCACTGGCAGGCGCTGCTGCGGGCCCGGGCCATCGAGAACCAGGCCTACGTCGTCGGCTGCAACCGGGTGGGGACCGGCGGGTCGCTCGAGTACTCGGGCGACAGCGCGATCGTCGACCCGATGGGCGAGACGCTGGCCGCCGCGGCCGGCGGCGAGGCGCTCATCGTGGCCGACGTCACCGCCGAGCGGGTGGCCGAGGTGCGGGCCGCGCTGCCCTTCCTGGCCGACCGGGCGGCGACCCCCTCGCCGGCCGGGCCGTAGAGACCGCCGGGGCGGCGCCCGGCGCCGCCGGGCCCCCGGTCGGGGTGGATGCGGGCGCGGTCCCCGTACCCTCGGTGGCATGGCCATGGGAGCCCGGGTCGGAGGCGGCCCACACCTGCGCATGGGCGGCATGCTCGGTGCCGACCCGAGCCAGCTCGGCGACGCCCGCCCGAGCTGGCCGGTCGTCCGCCGGGTGCTGCGCTTCGCCCACCGCTACCGGTGGCAGCTCCTGGCCTACCTGGGCGTCATCGTGGTGGCGGCGGTCGTGCAGCTCGTGCCGCCCCTGCTGTTCCGGGAGATCATCGACGTCGCCATCCCCCGGGGCGTCGACCGGGGCGATTCGGGCCTGCTGCACCTGCTCGCGGCGCTGGCGGTCGTCGTGGCCGTGGCGAGCGCCGTGCTCGCCGTGGTCGAGCGGTGGCTGTCGGCCCGCATCGGCGAGGGCGTCATCTTCGACCTGCGGGTCGCGGTGTTCGACCACGTCCAGAACATGCCCCTCGCCTTCTTCACCCGCACCCAGACGGGCGCGCTGACCAACCGGTTGAACAGCGACGTCATCGGCGCCCAGCGGGCCCTGACCACGACCATCGGCGGGGTGGCCTCCAACGTCATCACCCTGGCGACGACGCTCGTGGCCATGGCGGCGCTGGAGTGGCGCCTGACCCTGCTGTCGCTCGTCGTGCTGCCGCTCTTCATCGTCCCGGCCCGGCGGGTCGGGCGCCGCCTCCAGGCGGTCACCCGGCGCCAGATGGACCTCAACGCGTCGATGAACACGACGATGACCGAGCGGTTCAACGTCGCGGGCGCGCTGCTGGTCAAGCTGTTCGGGCGCCGGGAGGACGAGTCGGCCTCGTTCGCGGCCCGGGCCGACGGGGTGCGGCGCAACGGCATCCTCGCCGCCCTCTACGGGCGGACCTTCTACATCGCGCTCACCCTCGTGGGGGCGATCGGCACCGCGCTCGTCTACTGGGTGGGCGGCATGCAGGTCGTCGAGGGGACGCTCACGCTCGGCACCCTCGTCGCCCTGGCCGCCTACGTCACCCGGCTGTACGGGCCGCTCACCTCGCTCAGCAACGCCCACGTCGACCTGCTGACCGCCATGGTCAGCTTCGAGCGGGTGTTCGAGGTCCTCGACACGCCGCTGCCGCTGGCCGACCGGCCGGGCGCCGTCGAGCTGACCGACGTGCGGGGCCGGGTCGAGTTCGACGACGTCCACTTCGCCTACCCCGACCGGGTCATCGTGCCGACGCTCGAGCTCGACCCCGAGGTCGGCCTGGGCGCTGCGGCCCGGCGCCGACCCGACGGCGACGGCGAGACCCCCGTGGAGGCCGGCGCGCCGGCGGACGGGGACGGCCCGGCGGACGGGGACGGCCCGGTGGACGGGGAGGTCCCGGTGGACGGCGTCGCGGTGGACGGCGAGGACGACGCGACGCTGCGGGCGGCCGTCGACGGCGACGCCCGGCACGCCGGCGCCGGGCGCGAGGTGCTGCACGGGATCACCGCCACGATCGAGCCGGGCCAGCTCGTCGCCCTCGTCGGACCCTCCGGCAGCGGCAAGACGACGCTGTCGCTGCTCATCCCCCGGCTCTACGACGTCACCGGGGGCGCGGTGCGGATCGACGGCCTCGACGTCCGCGACGTCACCCAGGAGTCGCTGCGGGCCGCCATCGGTGTCGTCACCCAGGACCCGCACCTGTTCCACGACACCGTCGCCAACAACCTCCGCTACGCCCGGCCCGACGCCACCGACGCCGAGCTGGAGGCCGCGGCCCGGGCCGCGCAGATCCACGACGTCATCGCCGCGCTGCCCGACGGCTACGACACGGTGGTGGGCGAGCGCGGCTACCGGCTCTCCGGTGGCGAGAAGCAGCGGCTGGCCATCGCCCGCATGCTGCTGAAGGACCCCGCCATCGTCATCCTCGACGAGGCCACCAGCCAGCTCGACAGCGAGAACGAGGCGGCGATCCAGCGGGCGCTGGCCGAGGCCCTCGCCGGGCGGACGAGCATCGTCATCGCCCACCGCCTGTCGACGATCACCAGCGCCGACCAGATCCTGGTCGTCGCCGACGGTCGCCTGGTCGAGCGGGGGCGGCACGCCGACCTGCTGGCCGCGGGCGGCCTGTACGCCGACCTCTACCGGACGCTGGTGCGCGAGGAGGCGGGCGCCCGGCCCGACCCCTCGGCGGTCGGCCTGGCCTGAGCCCGGTCGGGGGCCGCGGCGGCCGGCCCGGGCCGGCGGCCGTCGCTCAGCCCTTGACCCGGCTCTTCAGGAAGGCGATGTCGTCCTTGCGGCCCTCGTCCGCGGTCTCGCACACGACCGGGGCGCCGGCCGCCTCGACGACGGCGACCAGCAGCTCCGGGTCGATGGTGCCGGTGCCGATGTTGGCGTGGCGGTCGCGGCCCGACCCCGCCGGGTCCTTGGAGTCGTTGCAGTGGACGAGGTCGATGCGGCCGGTGATGGCCTTGATGCGCTCGACGGCGTCGATCAGCCGCTCGCCGGCGGCCCAGGCGTGGCAGGTGTCGAGGCAGAAGCCGATGCCGGTGTCGCCGATGTGGTCCCAGAGCCGGGCGATGGTGTCGAAGTGGCGGGCCATGGCGTGGTCGCCGCCGGCCGTGTTCTCCAGGTAGATCGGGACGTCGGTCTCGAGGGTGTCGAGGCCCTTGCGCCAGCGGGCGAAGCCGGCCTCGGGCTCGTCGTCGGCGGTGACGTGCCCGCCGTGGACGATGACCGCGGCCGCGCCGATCTCGGCGGCGGCGTCGCAGGTCTGCTGCAGCACCTTGCGGGAGGGGATCCGCACCCGGTTGTTGGGCGACGCCAGGTTGATGATGTACGGCGCGTGCACGTAGATGGGCACCGGTGAGGCCCGCAGCTGCTCGGCGTCCTCGCGGGGCTGGGGCTTCTTCCAGCTCTGCGGGTTGCCGAGGAAGATCTGGACGACGTCGGCGCCCTCGGCCGCGGCGATACCGAGGGGGTCGGACGCCTTCACATGCGATCCGATGAGCACGCCCCCACCCTAGAGGCCGGGCGCCGGCGTGGGGTCGGAGGGCGGGCGCGGCGCGACACAGGCGACCGGTACCCCGTTAGGGTATGGGTGTGGCCGGCTACAGCATGACCAAGGACGACTACCTGCGCCGCCTGCGCCGCATCGAGGGGCAGGTCCGGGGCCTGCAGCGCCTCATCGAGGAGGACACGTACTGCATCGACGTGCTCACCCAGATCTCGGCGGTGACCAGCGCGCTGCAGAGCGTCGCCGTCGGCCTCCTGGACGAGCACCTGCACCACTGCGTGTCCGACGCCCTGTCCTCGGGGGCGCCCGACGCCGCCGCCAAGGTGTCCGAGGCGACGCGGGCCATCGAGCGCCTGGTCAAGAGCTGACGCCCCGCGCGCCGGGCCCGGGGCGTCGGGCACCGCGGGCCCGGCGGGGTCCGCCCGGCACGGCGGGAAGGTGACGTTCGGCCCTGCTGAGCGGGGGTGGGGCGGCGGCACGGTGGGGGCGTGACCACGACGATCTCGCCTCCCGGCCGGCCCGAGGTCACGCACGTGAGCGGCCAGGCGGTGCCGGCACGACGGTCCCGCCGCCGGTGGACCGGCTGGCGCGACCTGCTCGACGCGCTGTGGGGTCTGGTGGTCATGGCGGCGGCCGCGGTCACGCCGTTCGCTCGGCCGGCGCGCAACCGGTGGGGGATGGGCGAGGCCGCCGACCGCCGGTACCCCGGCGACGGCCTGATCGAGGCCCCCCGGTGGCAGTGGACCCACGGTGTCGAGATCGAGGCACCGCCCACCGCGGTGTGGCCCTGGGTGGCGCAGGTCGGGGTCGACCGCGGCGGCTTCTACAGCTACGCGGCGCTCGAGAACCTCGTCGGGTGCGGGGTGCGCAACGCCGAGGAGGTCCGCCCGGCGTGGGCGCACCGGCCGGGCGACCGCCTGGTGCTGCACCCGAAGCTCCCGGCGCTCGAGGTGGTGGGCGTCGTGCCGGGCCGGTGGCTGCTGGCCCACGGCGAACCGCCGCCCGGCGCCCGGGCGCGGGGCGACCCCTGGGTGGCGGTCACCTGGCTGCTCCTCGTGGAGGACCTCGGCGCCGGGCGCAGCCGGTTCGTCAGCCGCTACCGGTGCGCGACGTCCGACGACCTGGCCACCCGCCTCCGGTTCGGTCCCACGCTGGTCGAGCCCGTCGCCTTCGCCATGGACCGGCGCATGCTCCTCGGCGTGAAGGCGCGGGCCGAACGTCACCCACCCCCGGCGGCGCCCCCCGGCCGCGCGCCGTCCGTCGAGCCCGGGTCGGTGCGGCCCCGGGCCGGCGGCGACGGGCGGCCGGCCCGGACCGCGGCCCGGCAGCACCACGGCGGCGGTGCCACCGCTGCCCCCCGGCGGCTGCCGGGCCCGGTCCGGTCGACGTGGCGGGCGCTGGCCCGGCCGACGGTCGATCCCGTCCGCTTCGACCCGGCGGTGGCCGATGCCGTGCTGCCGGCGCCGGCGGCCCGCTGGCTGCGGCACGCGATCGAGCCCGGCACGCCGCTGCGGCGCACCGCCCTGCTGGCGATGCAGGGCGAGATCCGCGTCGGGCGGTGGATGCCGTTCACCGCCGCGCAGGTGCTGGCCCCGCCGGACGGCTTCGTGTGGGCGGCGTCGGCCGGCCGGGGCCCGCTCCGGGTCCGGGGCTTCGACCGCTACGCCGACGGCGAGGGCGACATGCGCTGGGCGCTGTTCGGCCTGGTGCCGGTGATGTCCGCCGGGGGCGCCGACGTCACCCGCAGCGCGGCCGGCCGCCTGGCGGGCGAGGCGCTGCTCGTGCCGGGGGCGGCGGTCAGCCCGGCGGTGACGTGGCGGGCCGTCGACGAGCGCCGCGCCGTCGCCCGGGTCCACGTCGGGCGCTGGGAGCACGACGTCACCGTCGAGGTGGACGACCGGGGCGCCCTGCGGTCGATCTCGATGCCCCGGTGGGGCGACCCCGACGGCACCGGCTACGCCGAGCGCCTGTTCGCCGTCAGCTTCGGCGGCGAGGTCCGGGCCGACGGCTTCACCCTGCCCCGGGCGATCGAGGCGGCGTGGGGCCCGCCGGTCGACGCCGCCGCCCGCGCCCCTGCGGCACCGGCGGGCGACCGCCTGGGCGACCCGTTCTTCCGGGCCACGATCACCGCAGCACGGTTCGTGTGACGGCGGTGGCCGGGCGCTGCCCGGCGCGGCGGTCGCCGCTGCGGGCGCCCGCGCCCGCCGACGGTGCGCTCCGCGGGCGTGGCGCGCGGGTAGCGTGGCGCCCCGTCGGGCGGGCGGACCGACCGGCGGGCGGCGTGGCCGCGCGCGCCGGGGCGAGGGGGCGCCGGCCCGTAGGAGCTGACGGGACGGCCAGGAGGTTGCAGTGGCGGATCAGCGGATGCCGGCCGAGCGGGCGGACGGCGGCGCCGCGGCAGGGGATGCGGCGGGCGCGGGTCGACGGGACCGGGCGATCGGCGCCCTCGTCGGTCTGGCCTGCGGCGACGCGGTGGGCACCACGCTGGAGTTCAAGCGGCCCGGGACCTTCGCCCCGATCGACGACATGGTCGGCGGCGGCCCGTTCCGGCTGCGACCCGGGGAGTGGACCGACGACACGTCGATGGCGCTGTGCCTGGCCGAGTCGCTCCTCGACCGGGGCGACCACGACCCGGCCGACCAGATGCGCCGGTACGTGCGGTGGTCCCGCGAGGGCTACCTGTCGTCGAACGGGGACTGCTTCGACATCGGCAACACGGTCAGCGCCCAGCTCCGGCGGTTCGAGCGCACGGGCGAGGCCGTCGACCCGGCGCCCGACGAGGAGAGCGCGGCCAACGGCTCGCTCATGCGGCTGGCCCCGGTGCCGATCCGCTGGCACCACGACGTCGCCCGGGCGGCCGAGCTGTCGGGCGAGTCGAGCCGCACGACCCACGCCGCCAGCCGGCCCGTCGACGCCTGCCGGGTGCTGGGCGCGATGGTGGCGGCGCTGATCGACGGCCGGCCGGCCGACACGGTCCTCGCCCCCGGCTTCTGGCGGTGGGGGTCGCTCCACCCCGAGGTCCGGGCCGTGGCCGAGGGCTCGTGGCGGGCCAAGACGGCGGCGGAGGTGCGGGGCACCGGCTACTGCGTCGACGCGCTCGAGGCGGCCGTCTGGGCCGTGGCGGGCGCCCGTGACTTCCGCGACGCCGTCCTGCGGGCCGCCAACCTGGGCGACGACGCCGACACGACCGCCGCCATCGCCGGCCAGCTCGCCGGCGCCCGGTGGGGCCTGTCGGGCATCCCGGCCGAGTGGCGGGAGAAGCTGGTGATGCGGCACCGGATCGAGGCGCTGGCCGCCGGCCTGTACGAGGCGGCGCGCCCCGAGGCGACCGGCGGGGCGCCGAGCTGGCCGCACGACGACTTCCTGCACGCCTGGTGGGTCATCCCCGGCGTGCTGGCCGGCGAGTACCCGGGCCACCAGGAGCGCGCCCGGGCCCGCCAGAAGGTCGACCTGCTGGTGGACGCCGGCGTCCGCACCTTCGTCGACCTCACCACGGACGACGACGGCCTGGCGCCCTACTCGGAGCTGGTGAAGGAGGTCGCCGCCGCCCGGGGGCTCGACCTGCGCCACGAGCGCCGCGGGATCCCCGACCTCGGGGTGGTGGACGACGCCCGGTACGACGAGACCCTCCGGCTCATCGCCGAGGCCGAGGAGCGGGGCCGCGTCTACGTCCACTGCTGGGGCGGCGTCGGCCGCACCGGGACGGTCGTCGGCTGCCTGCTGCTCGACCGCGGCCTCGCCACCGGCGACGACGTCCTCGACCGCCTGGCCGAGCTGCGGGCCGGCACCCGCAAGGGCCGGCGCCCGTCGCCCGAGACGCCCGCCCAGATCGAGGTGCTCCGCCGCCGGGCCCGGTCCTCGACGGCCTGACGGTCGGGGCGCCCCGCTCCAGGGCGCCCGCGCTCAGGACAGCAGCTGGGCGAGGCGGTCGGCGAGGTCCTCGGGGAACACCTGCTCGTCGGTGGCCCGCAGCTCGTCGATCGACCACCACCGGTGGCCGCGCATGGTGGCGGCCTCGACATCGGTCCAGGCGGTCGGCGTCGGCGTGAAGGACGGCACCCGGACGAGGAAGAACTGCTCCTCCTGGTCGTAGTCCGTGCCCTCGAAGTCCCAGCGGAACGAGCGGGTGAAGACGACCGGGCCGGGGTCGTCGATGCGGAGGCCGGTCTCCTCCAGGGTCTCGCGCACGGCGGCCTCGGCGAAGGTCTCGCCCGGCTCGAGGGCGCCGCCGACGGGGAACCACCAGGGCGGGACGTCCGGCTTCGTCCGGTCGATGCCGCTGAACAGGAGGACCCGGTCGTCCTCGTCGACGAGCAGGACCTTCGCGCACGGCCGCTTGACGCTCATCCGCCCATCGTCGCCCACCGGCGGGTCCGGCCGCCCGCGGAAACCCCGTCGACCCCGCTACCGCCGGGCCACGACACTGGGCCGGTGGAGCTGGCCGACCTCCCCGTGCGCGACCCCCGGCCGGCGATCACCGCCGAGCGGGACGACCTCGTCGCGCTGCTCGCCGGCCTCACCGACGGCGAGTGGGTGGTGCCCACCGAGGCCGGCCACTGGCGGGTCAAGGACGTCGCACTCCACCTGCTCGACAACGAGCTCGGCTGGCTGTCGCGGGAGCGGGACCGCGACCTGTCCGGGCTGCTGCCCACGGACGTCGACCACGACGAGTTCGTCCGCTCGCTCGACGCCAAGAACGAGCGGTGGGTCGCCGGGGCCCAGGGGCTGAGCCGCCGCGTGGTCGTCGAGCTGATCGACCGGGTCGGCCGTGACGTCGACGCCGTCGTCGGGACGATCGACCTGGCCGGGCCGAGCCACGTCGTCTGGGCGTCGACCGGTCCCGTGCCCCGCTGGTTCGACCTCTGCCGGGACCTGACCGAGCGGTGGGTCCACCAGCGGCAGATCCGCGACGCGGTCGGGCGCCCGGGCGCGCACGACCGCTTCCTGCCCGACGTCCTCCGCACCTTCGTGTGGGGCTTCCCCCACCAGTTCCGGGCCGAGGCACCCCAGGGCACCGTCGTCGAGGTCGCGCTCGGTGGGGCCGGCAGGTGGCACCTGGTCCGCACCGGCGACCGCTGGGTCCTCGAACCCGGCCCCGGCGACCGGCCCGCCGCCCGACTCGACCTGCCGGCGTCGGTCGCGTGGCGGCAGCTCACGGGCCTCCCGGTGCCGGCGGGGGAGGTGCGGGCCGACGGTCCCCGTCACCTGGTGGCGCCGCTCCTGGAGGTGCGGGGGATCATCGTCTGAGCGGCCCTACCGGGTGAGCTGCACCTCGCCGTCGAGCCACGCCAGCTTCCGCGGGTTGGCGACGGCGTAGATGCCGGAGATCCGAGGTGTGCCGTCGCCGCCCGGCGTCACCGTCACCGTGACGGCGACGGTGCCGATGCCCTCGACGTCGACCCGGCCCGCCGGGGCGCCGTTGAGCGTCGTCGTGCCGACCCGGGCCTCCGGCGCCTCGGCGGCGAACCGGGCCAGCAGGCGGGCGACCTTCTCGGCCCCGCGGACGGGGCGCCGCAGCGCCGGCACGACACCGCCGCCATCCGACACGACCACCACGTCCGGGGCCAGCACGTCGAGCAGCCGCTGGACGTCGCCGCTCTGGAGGGCGTCGAGGAATCGCTCGACGGCCTGCTCCTGCTCGGCCCGGCTCACCTGCACGCGGGGCCGGCGGGCGGCGACGTGCTCCCGGGCCCGGTGGGCGATCTGCCGCACCGCCGCCGGGGACTTGCCGACGGCCGCGGCGATCTCCTCGTAGGGCGTCTCGAACACCTCGCGCAGCACGAACACCGCCCGCTCGGTCGGGCCCAGCGTCTCGAGGACGGTGAGCATCGCCACCGACACGTTCTCGGCGAGCTCGACGTCCTCGGCGACGTCGGGGCTGGTGACGACCGGCTCGGGCAACCACTCCCCGACGTACTCCTCCCGCCGCCGGGCGAGCGTCCGGAGCCGGTTGAGCGCCTGCCGGGTCACGATGCTGACCAGGTAGGCCCGGGGCGTCCGGACCGTCGCCTCGTCGACCGCCGACCACCGCAGCCACGCCTCCTGGACGACGTCCTCGGCGTCCGACGCCGAACCGAGCATCTCGTAGGCGACCGTGAAGAGCAGGCCCCGGTGCCGGTCGAACGGGTCGGCGCTCACACCGCCAGTCTCCCCGGGCCGGCGCCCCGGTGCACGGACCTCGGTGGCGCGGCGGTGCAGCTTCGTCCTCATGTCGACCTCCTCGATGCGTCGGCACGAGGACACCGGCCGGCCCGCCGCTGTGACATCGGGCGACAGATCGCTCTCCTCGGCGGCATGCGGTCGGTACGGTCGCCGCCCATGCCGATCGCCGAGATGCGCGCCGTCGTGTTGGACTGCCCCGATCCCCGGGCCCTGGCCGAGTTCTACCGGGAGCTGGTGGGCGGCGAGATCACCTACGCCGACGACGACTGGGTCAACCTGCGTGACGGCGCCAAGGTGATCCTCAGCTTCCAGCGGGCCGACGACTACCGGCCACCGGAGTGGCCGAGCGCCGAGCGGGGCCAGCAGTTCCACATCGACGTGACCGTCGACGACGTCGAGGAGGCCGAGGCCCGGGTCCTGGCCATCGGCGCCCGCCGCACCGAGCTGCAGCCGGGCATCGACGAGAACTGGCGGGTCTACCTCGACCCCGCCGGCCACCCGTTCTGCCTCTGCTGGGACTGACCGCGGGCACGCCCGCGGGCGGTCCTGCCCCGCGCCTCGTTCTGGCGTCTGTCACCCGCGGATGCGGTGCTGAGCGACGCCGGAAGGGTGGGACCCTCGCCTGATCGCGGCCGGCGGAGGCGTTGCGTCGCCGGCGGCCTCGGTCCGGCGTCCCTCACTCGCAGATGTGGTCGTGAGAGACGCCAGAAGGGTGGGCGGCCGCGGCCCGACCGTCGCTGGTCGCCGATCGGTGGGACGGACCGGCGCCGTGCCGTTCTGGCGTCTGTCACACGCGCAGCTGGTGGCGAGCGACGCCAGATGCGGGAGGGGCCCGGGCGACGACGGCGACGTCACCCCGCGCGCCTTCGGTCAGTGCGGGGTGACGGCGTGGCCGTGGCACCTCCGGTCGGGCTCGGTCCCCGGGTGGTGGGGTCGCTCCCGCCCGGAGGCGCTCACCACGGCTCGTCAGCGGAAGGTGTGGGATTCGAACCCACGGTGACCCGAAGGCCACAACGGCTTTCGAGGCCGCCCCATTCGTCCGCTCTGGCAACCTTCCGGCGACGAAGCTACCAGAGGCGCGCGCCTCCTCCGAACCCGGAACCCGGCCCCCGCCCCGCCGGCCCGGACGGGTCAGACGACGACCGGCCGGCTGGGCGACGGCGACCGCCGGCGCTGGGGGGCGTAGGCCTCCCACGCCCGGGCGAGGCGCACCAGCGTCTCCTCCAGCACCGGCGGCTCGGCGCTGAACGGCAGGCGCAGCTTCCGCTCCCCGGCGCTGGTGGCCGACATCTGGTCGCCGGGGATCACCTCGACGCCGAACCGCAGCGCCACCTGCGTGAAGGCCGAGGCGCTGCCCTCGGGCAGCTCGACCCACAGCGACGGCCCGCCCTTGGGCCGCGACCAGCGCCAGTCCGGCAGCAGGTCGGTGAGCAGGCGCGAGACCAGCTCCAGGTTGCGGTTGAGCATGTCGCGGTGGTCGGCCCGCATCTCGTCCAGGTGGGGGACGAGCCGGGCGGCGAGCGCCTGGTCGAACAGCGGCGAGCCGAGGTCGTTCATCGCCTTCAGCTCGACGATCCGCTGGATCAGCTCGACGGGGCCCCGCATCCAGCCCACCCGCAGGCCGCCCCAGGCCGCCTTGCTGAACGACCCGGCCGACAGCACCGGGGCGTCCGGGGGCGCGTAGGCGGCGATGGGCGGGAGCCAGTCGTCGTCGAGGGGCGCGTTCTCGAGCGCGTTGTCCTCGACGAGGGGGACGCGGGTCTCGGCCACCAGCTCGGCCAGGTCCCGCCGCCGGTTGGCGGCCAGCATGGCGCCCGTCGGGTTGTGGAACGACGGCATGAGGTAGACGAGGACGGGCTGCTCCTGGGTGACGATCCGGGCGACGCCCCGCACGTCGACCCCGCCGTCGTCGACCGGCACCTCGACGACCCGGGCGCCGCGGCTGCGGATGATGTCGAGCGTCCCGCTGAAGCTCGGCGACTCGACCACCACCTGGTCACCGGGGGCCACGAAGAGCTGGGCCGCCAGGCTCACCGCCTGCTGGGCGCCGGTGGTGACGACGATCTGCTCGGGGCTCGTGGGCACGCCCTGCCGGGTGTGCCGCTCGGCGAGCGCCTCGCGCAGCGCCGGGAGGCCGGCCGGGAGGTAGCCGCCGTGGGCGAGCAGCTTGTCACCGTCCTCGGCCATGACCCGGGCGGCCGCCTCGCCGACGCGCGGGTGGGCGGGGAAGATGGCGGCGGCGAGCGAGATCACGTCGTCGCGGACGTCGATCAGCGTCCGGTAGACGGGGCTCACCTGCAGGTCGGGGACGGGCGGCTGGGGGCCGGCGGCCGACGCGCGCACCCGGGTGCCGCTGCCCTGGCGGCTCTCGAGCAGGCCCTCGCTGCGCAGGTGGCCGTAGGCGGCGACGACGGTGCTGCGGCTGACCGCCAGGCGCCGGGCCAGCTCGCGCTCGGACGGCAGGCGCTCGCCGCCGGGGATGCGGCCCTGGTCGATGGCCCGGCGGAGGGCGTCGGCGAGCTTGCGGTGGAGCGGGCCCGGGCCCTCCGACCACCTGCCCAGCACCACTTCGATCGGCTGCATACCACTCGCCCCCCGATTGGATCTGGAAATGGCGCCTACCGTCGCGACATTGTACATACCAATTCCCGATGACGTCCACTAATGGTCTGCTAAGTGGACTGGCCCCCCGCCCAAGGAGACGTTCCCATGTTCGTGGTCCACTGTCACGAGCACGGATCCTCGGTGCTGCTCGACATGTCCCGCGTCGAAGGCATCTCGACCTCGCCCGAGGGCCCGGTCCTCGACTGGCGGTGCTGGTGCGGCGCCCGCGGCCGGCTCGTCGCCGGCACCCGCTCCGAGCCGCGCGCCGTCGCCGCGCCCGTCGTCGAGCTCGAGGCCCACCGGCGCACCGGCGACACCGACCCGGACCAGGTCGCGAGCTGACGACGGAGGCGGGGGCACCCGCCCAGGGTCGCCGGCCGAGCGGGCCGGCCGGTGGTCGGGCGACGGCCCCCGCCCGCCGGTCCGGCTCGCCGGCCGGTCAGGACCGCCGCTCGCCGAAGAAGCCGGTGAGCAGCGCCGCCCCCTCCTCGGCCCGGACCCCGGCCACGACCTCGACCTCGTGGTTCAGGCGGGGGTCGGCGCACAGGTTGTAGAGCGACCCGCAGGCGCCGGCCCGGGGGTCGGCGGCGCCGAACACCACCCGGTCGACCCGCGCCGCCACCAGCGCCCCGGCGCACATGGGGCAGGGCTCGAGCGTGACGACCAGCGTCGTCCCGGTGAGCCGCCACCCGCCGACGACCGCGGCGGCGTCGCGGAGGGCGAGGATCTCGGCGTGGGCGGTCGGGTCGCCCGTCGCTTGGCGCTCGTTGTGCCGGCGGGCGATGACCTCGCCGTCGCGCAGGACGACGGCCCCCACCGGGACGTCCCCGTGGGCGAGCGCGGCGTCGGCCTCCTCCAGTGCGAGCCCCATGGCGGCGTCGAGATCCACGACCCCCGACGCTAGCCCTCCCCGCGCGCCGCCCGGACCAAGCGGGATCTCTGTCGCGGCTACCGAACTTGCTTGTCAGTGTCGGCACGTATCGTGCGGCCATGGCGACGGAGCGACACAAGCCTGGAAAGGCAGGCTTCATCTACGCGCTTTACAACCCGTTGTTCGATCCGTTGAAGAAGATCGGCCGTACAGAGTTGCTTCCAGAAGATCGGGCGAGTCAGCTCTCACGGACTGCACTTCCGGAGGGCTACTCGGTCGTGTATCGCCGTTTCGTTTCGAGAGTTCACGATGTGGAACGTCGAGTCCACGACCTCCTCTCACCCTACCGGTACAAGAAGGAATTCTTCTGTGTCACTGTCGAGCAAGCTCGGGATGCTGTTGAAAAGGCGGCTATCGAGGTTACTGGCATCGAGTCGTGGCCCGATGGCCAGGTCGTGCACCTCCGCAATAGAGACAAGTTCGTGCTTGCGCTAACTGCTGGAGAAGTTTTGTCCATATCCGATATCGGACCCTCGACGATCTCTTGTCGAACTCGCCCTCGGTGATGGACGTTTGGCAGGTTCACGCCACGGGCGACAGCCTTGAGATCCACACGACCGGCACTGCGAGTGAAGTCGCGGCGCTAAGCTGTAACGATCCCTTGGCCGTTGTCGATCCAGTCCCGTTCGTCGACCCTGATAACACTGTTGTCAACGGCCAAATGATCTGTCGCGAGGTTCTCAAGCCGGGTGATCGTCTCGTTTGGCTTGCTTCACCTTGCGGTGAGGTGGTGCAGCGTGTGGTGTTCGAGGCTGATACTTACTGTCAGGTTCTAGGTCGTACCTGGAACCCGCGTTTCTTGGCCGGCGGCATCCCGCTTACGATGAACTTCTTCTTTCATGAGACCATCCCGCTATGGATGAAGGTGGCCCTGCGGGAGGTTCTCAAAATGTCGCCGCCTCGCACATGGCAACCTCCGGTGGATGAAGAAGGCGAGAGTGGAAGTCGCTTGCGTGAGCCTGAGTTTTGGCTTCCGGCTTTCGGTCGTCGCTGGCGCCGTCGACG
This sequence comes from Thermoanaerobacterales bacterium, assembly GCA_017577565.1. Classification (GTDB taxonomy): domain Bacteria; phylum Actinomycetota; class Acidimicrobiia; order Acidimicrobiales; family VFJN01; genus ZC4RG19. The sequence continues at coordinate 24,529 of PKRH01000033.1, forward strand.
TGGCTAGGCGTTGAGGGCTGCCGGGCCGCCCGATCCGGCGGGCAGCTACCCTCGGGTCGTGGAGGAGGCGGCGAGACGCACGCGGTGCCGAGCGGCGGTGCTCGGCGCCATGCTGCTGGCGGTCGGGGTCGGGCTGGCCCTCCTCGGACCGCTCGCCCCGGCCGGGGCGCAGACCGGCGGCGACCGGCCGACGGTGCTCGTCACCACGGTCGACGACCCCATCACCCCGGTGATCGCCGACCACCTGGCCGACGTCGTCGCCGCCGCCGAGGACGAGGGCCACGCCGCCGTCGTCGTCGAGCTGGACACGCCGGGCGGGCTGGACACCGCCATGCGGGACATCGTCCAGACCTTCCTGCGGGCCGACGTGCCGGTCGTGGTGTACGTGACGCCGTCCGGCGCCCGGGCGGCCTCCGCGGGGGCCCTCATCGCCTGGTCGGCCCACGTCGTGGCCATGGCCCCGGGCACGACGATCGGCGCCGCCACGCCGGTCGACCTCGAGGGCGGCGAGGTCGGCGACAAGGTCGTGAACGACGCCGCGGCCTACGCCCGGGCCGTCGCCGAGGAGCGGGGCCGCGACGTCGAGGTGGCGGAGGAGGCGGTGACCGAGGGCCGGGCGCTCTCGGCGTCGGAGGCCGTGGACGAGGGCGTGGCCGACCTGATCGCCGTGGACCGGCCCGAGCTGCTCCAGGTCCTGGACGGCACCCGGGTCGAGCTGCCCGACGGCACGACCGTCACGCTCGAGACGGCCGGGGCCGAGGTGGTCGAGCGGGACATGTCGGCCTTCCGGCGGCTGCTGCAGTGGCTGGCCGACCCGAACCTCGCCTTCCTGTTCCTGTCGCTGGGGACCCTGGCGATCATCTACGAGCTGGCCACGCCCGGCATCGGCGTGGGCGGCGGGCTCGGGGCGGTGCTGCTGGTGCTGGCGCTGTTCTCGCTGGCCGTGCTCCCGGTCGACGCCGTCGGGCTCGTCTTCCTCGTCGTCGCCGCGGTCCTGTTCGTCGTCGAGGTGCTGGCACCGGGCATCGGGGCCGCCGCGGCGCTGGGCGCCGTGTCGCTCGCGCTCGCCGGCGTCTTCCTGTTCCGGGACGAGGGGCCGGGCGTGTCGCTCAGCCTCGCGGCGGTCGTCCCCGTCGTCGTGGTCGTCGGCGGGGCGGTCGTCCTGGCCGGCCGGCTGGCGGCGCACGCCCGCACCGCGCCGAGCGTCCTCGGGCCGGAGGCGCTCGTCGGCCGGCAGGTCACCGTCGCCCGGGCGGACGGGTCGTCGGGGCAGGCGTTCGTCGAGGGGGCGTGGTGGGCGGTGTCCGGCGACGAGCCGCTGGCACCGGGGGACGAGGTGCGGATCCGCGACGTCGACGGCCTCCGGCTGCTCGTCGACCGCCTCCCCACCGAGGACACGAAGGACACCGAGGACGCCGTGGGCGTCGAGGAAGGAGACACCCAACCATGAGCGAAGGCCTGCTCTTCGGTCTCGCCGCCGCGCTGGTGGTGCTGATCATCCTGCTCGCATCGGCGATCAGGATCGTGCCCGAGTACGAGCGGGGCGTGATCTTCCGGCTGGGTCGGGTGATCGGGGCCAAGGGGCCCGGCCTGTTCGTGATCATCCCGATCGTCGACCGGATGGTGAAGGTGAGCCTGCGGACGGTCACCTACGACATCCCGCCGCAGGACATCATCACCCGGGACAACGTCACCGTCCGGGTCAACGCGGTGACGTACTTCAACGTCGTCGACCCGGTCCGGGCGATCGTCGCCATCGAGAACTACGTCTACGGCACCTCGCAGGTCGCCCAGACGACGCTGCGCAGCATCATCGGCCAGGTCGACCTCGACGACCTGCTGACCAAGCGGGACGAGATCAACCAGCAGCTGCAGCAGATCATCGACCAGGTCACCGACCCGTGGGGCGTCAAGGTGACGCTCGTCGAGGTCAAGGACGTCGAGCTGCCCGACTCGATGCGGCGGGCGATGGCCCGCCAGGCCGAGGCCGAGCGGGAGCGCCGGGCCAAGGTCATCCACGCGGTCGGCGAGTTCGAGGCGGCCGAGAACCTGGGCCGGGCGGCCGCCGTGCTGGAGGAGCGCCCGGCGGCGATGCAGCTGCGCCTGCTGTCGACGATGAGCGAGGTGGCCGCCGAGCGGAACTCGACGCTCGTGTTCCCCGTGCCGGTCGAGCTGCTGCGGTTCTTCGAGTCGAGCGCGAGGTCGGCGACCGACGGATCCGCCGCACCGGCCACCCCGCCCCCCACCGACGCGGGCCCGGGCGGGATCTGACGTCCGGCGAATCGTCCCGCGCCCTGTCCCGTGTCGGCCCGCCGTCGACGCCGTACGGTGTCGGCGAGGGCCGGCATGGCGCCCGCCATGCCCCCACCGGGCCGTCGTCGCGGGACACCGGAAGGCGGCTGCCGCGGCCCGGCCCCGTCGACGGAGGAGAAGCGCATGAAGGTGTTCGTTGCCGGGGCCACGGGGGCGATCGGCCGGCAGCTCCTGCCGCGCCTCGTGGCCGCCGGGCACGAGGTCGTGGGGATGACCAGCCGGGAGTCCCATCGGGACGTGGTCGAGGAGCTCGGTGCGACGCCGGTGGTGGCCGACGCACTGGACCCCGATCAGGTCGGCGACGCGGTCGGCCGGGCGGCGCCCGACGTGGTCGTGCACGAGCTGACCTCCATCGGCGCGGTCGACCTGCGCCGCTTCGACCGCAGCTTCGCCCGCACCAACCGGCTGCGGACCGAGGGCACCGACCACCTGCTCGCCGCGGCCCGCGCCGCCAGCGTGCGACGGTTCGTGGCCCAGAGCGCGATCTACGGCTTCTACGCCCGCGAGGGCGGCCCGGTGAAGACCGAGGAGGACCCGCTCGATCCCGCACCGCCGCACCACGTGCGCGAGAGCCTGGCCGCGGTCCGGCACCTGGAGGACGCGGTCCTCGGTGCCACCTGGACGGAGGGGATCGTCCTCCGCTACGGGGCCTTCTACGGGCCGAGCACGTCGATGAGCGGGGGCAGCGAGCAGTTCGAGCTGATCCGGAAGCGCCGGTTCCCCCTGGTCGGCTCGGGGGCCGGCGTGTGGTCGTTCGTGCACATCGGCGACGCGGCCGACGCCACGGTCGCCGCCGTCGAGCGCGGGCGGCGCGGCATCTACAACGTCGTCGACAACGACCCGGCGCCGGTGTCCGAGTGGCTGCCGGCCCTGGCCCGGATCCTGGGGGCCCGCCCGCCGATGCACGTCCCCCGGTGGGTCGGCCGGCTGGCCGTCGGCGAGGTCGGCGCCACGTTCATGACCGACATCCGGGGCGCGTCGAACGCCAAGGCCAAGCGGGAGCTGGGCTGGGAGCCCCGGCACCCGAGCTGGCGGGAGGGCTTCGCCGCCGCCTGAGCGGCCCCGGACGGCGCTCGGCCGTCCGGGACCCCGGCTGCGGAGGGAGTGGGATTCGAACCCACGGTGGGTTGCCCCACACACGCTTTCCAAGCGTGCCGATTCGGCCGCTCTCGCATCCCTCCGGGTCGCCGCCTCCCCGACGCCGCCGGGGGCGCCGGGCGGTGGCTCCCAGGACCGGACAGGCTATCGTGTCCCGAGCCCGTGGTCGCAGGTGGCGGCCGGGTCCTGTGCAACCGCAGCCCGTGAACCGAGTCAGGGCCGGGAGGCAGCAGCTCTCAGCGGAGCCTGCGGTGTGCCGCAGATCGCCTGGCCGTCACCTCCGGCCACGGGCGCGCCGCGTCCGGGCGGCGCCACCCCGGGCGACGGGCGGTCACCGGTAGCATCGCCCCGATGGCCACCTACCAGTCGCTCTACCGCCGGTACCGGCCCCAGCGGTTCGACGAGGTCCTCGGCCAGGACCACGTCACCCGGGCCCTGCGCAACGCGGTGCGCGACGGGCGGGTGGGCCACGCCTACCTGTTCAGCGGCCCCCGGGGCACGGGCAAGACGTCGACGGCCCGCATCCTGGCCAAGGTCCTCAACTGCGCCGACCCGCAGGACGGCGAGCCCTGCGGCGCCTGCGAGACCTGTGTCGCCGTGGCCGAGGGCCGGGTCACCGACTGGCTCCTCGAGCAGGACGCCGCCTCCAAGAGCAAGGTCGACGACATGCGCGACCTGCTCGAGCGCGTGCCGCTCGGCACCTCGGGCAAGCGCAAGGTCATCATCCTCGACGAGGTCCACATGCTCAGCCAGGGCGCCGAGAACGCCCTGCTGAAGACCCTCGAGGAGCCGCCGCCGCACGTCGTCTTCGTGCTGGCCACCACCGACCCGCAGAAGGTGCGGCCGACGATCCGCAGCCGCACCCAGCACTTCGAGTTCCGGCTGCTGCCGCCGGACGTGCTGGCCGACCACGTGCGGCACATCATCGCCGACGCCGGGCTCGACCTCGACGAGGAGACGGTCGAGCGGGCGGTCGAGCACGTCGTCCGCAGCGGCGGCGGCTCGGCCCGGGACACGCTCTCCGCGCTCGACCAGGTGGCCGCCCTCGGCGACGTCCTCGACGACGTCCAGCCGGTCGACGCCGTCCTCGACGCCCTCTGCGCCCGCGACCCCGGCGCCGTGCTGGTGGCGGTCGCCGACGCGCTGGCGTCGGGCCGCGACCCCCGGACGCTGGGCGAGAACCTGATCTCGGCGCTGCGCGACGCCTTCCTGTCGGTCATGGGCGTCGCCGACCGGCACCTGCCGCCCGCCGCGCAGAAGCGGGCGCAGCGGGTCGGCGAGGCCCTCGGCGCGCCCGGCCTCACCCGGGCCCTCGAGGTCCTGGGCGAGGCGCTGACCGAGCTGGCCCGCAAGCCCGACCCCCGGATCGTGCTGGAGGTGGCGCTGGTCCGCCTCACCCAGCCGTCCACCG
>PKRH01000034.1 GCA_017577565.1 Thermoanaerobacterales bacterium
CCGTCGTGCCCCGCCGCAGCCCCGCCCCCGGCTGCAGCGGCTCGAACGCCGGCAGGACCGGGAGGCGCAGGTCGCGGGCGAGGTCGGTGGGACGGACGCGGCCGGCGAGCTCGGCGAGGCCGGCGCCGCCCGTCCGACCCCCCGGGGCCGGCGCGGGCGACCCGCCGGCGGCGCGCCCGCCGGTGACGGGATCGTGCGCGAGACCCTCCGCTCGAGCCACGCCGCCATGATCGAACAGACGTTCGCCGCCGGCAAGACCTGTGCCGGGACGCGCGCGGGGCGTGCCCCTCCCCGGGAGGGCCGCCGGTCAGTGCCGCGGGGCCCGCCCGGCCCGGCCGGTCAGGGGAACAAGCCGCGGGCGGCGATGGCGTCGGCCACCCGCTCGACCGCCACGACGTAGGCGGCGGTGCGCATGTCGACCCCCAGCGTCTCGGCCCGGGCCCAGACCGCGGTGAACGCGCGCTCCATGCGCTGGCGCAGCCGCTCGGCCACCACCCCGTCGTCCCACGGGTAGGCCTGCTGGGCCTGCGCCCACTCGAAGTAGCTCGCGGTCACGCCGCCGGCGTTGGCCAGGATGTCGGGCACGACCACGACGCCCCGGCGGTCGAGCACCCCCTGGGCCTCGGTGGTGGTGGGGCCGTTGGCCGCCTCGACGACCAGCTTGGCGGCGATGCGCTCGGCCACCTCCTCGGTGATCACGCCGCCGAGCGCCGCCGGCACGAGCAGCTCGCACTCGATGTCCCAGATGGCGTCGCCGTCGATGTCGTCGCCGCCCCCGAACCCGGCGACCGTGCCGGTCTCGGCCACGTGCTCGGACAGCGCCTGGATGTCCAGGCCGCCCTCGTTGTGGACGGCGCCGCCGATGTCGGCGACCGCCACCACCCGCATGCCGGCCGAAGCCAGCAGGTAGGCCAGGGGCCCGCCGACCTTGCCGAAGCCCTGCACCACGGCCCGGGACCCGGCCATCGGGATGCCCAGCTCGCGCAGCGCCACCCGGGCGCAGTCGAGGCAGCCGGCGGAGGTGGCCCCCGAGTGGTTGCGGGTGCCGCCGATCGACAGCGGCTTGCCGGTGACCGACCCCGGCAGCAGCCGGCCCTGCACCATCGACAGCGTGTCCATGAGCCAGGCCATCACCCGCCCGTCGGTGTTGACGTCGGGGGCGGGGATGTCCTCCTCGGGCCCGAGGATGGGGCTGATCTCGTAGGTGAAGCGGCGGGTGAGGCGCTCGAGCTCGCCCAGCGACATGCGGCGGGGGTCGCAGCGCACGCCGCCCTTGCCCCCGCCGAACGGCAGGTCGACGACCGCGGTCTTGAAGGTCATCATCGCCGCCAGCGCCTTGACCTCGTCGACGTCGAGGTCGGGGTGGAAGCGGATGCCGCCCTTCGCCGGCCCCCGCGTCGTGTCGTGGTGGACCCGCCACCCGGTGAAGACCTCGACCGACCCGTCGTCCATGCGCACCGGCACCGACACCTCGAGCACCCGGCGGGGCGTGCGGAGCATCCGGTGGACGTCCGGATCGAGCTTGGCCAGCTCAGCAGCTTCGTCGAGGTTGTCGAGGACGGCCTGCCAGGCCTTGGAACCCATGCGTCACTCCCTTGCGTCGACCGGCGTCGTTGGCGATCGACCCTCCAAGCATGCCCGCTCGAGGGGCGGGAGTGACCCTATTCCGGCGCGTCGCCCTCGGCAGGGCGGACGCCACCCGCGGCCACGGGCTCGCCGCCCGCCGAGGCGCCCTCGGCCGAGCCGCCGTCGGCCCCCTCACCCTCCGGGCGGGGCCGGTAGAAGATGTAGAGGTCGCGGATGACGTCGGCCAGGCCCTCGCCGGAGGCGCCGGGCGCCAGCCGCACGGTGACCACGCTGCCGATGGCGTGCACCTCGCTGACCGCCCCCGTCTCGAAGAGCCGGCGGGCGAGCCGGTCGACGGGCCGGTCGTCGAGGACGTCGTCGAGCGAGCGGTAGTGCTCGTGCCCCTGGCCGGTGAGCGAGCGGTTGAGCTCGAACCGAGCGAGGCCGGGGGTGCGCGTCGGCCTCTCGACGACGGTGATCGGCTGTCCCATGGCGGGCGGCATGATATCCCTGCGGTCACCGCCCACCCGAAACGCGCAACGGCGCGCGGACGCCAGGAGGTCGCACATGGCTACCGAGACCATCGAGGTGACCGGGCACATCCTCGACTCGCTGCTGCTGCCCAAGATCCTCGACACCATCCTCGAGGCCGGGTGCGACTACGAGATCCTCGACGTGTCCATCGGCAAGACCAACGTCGACCCCAGCCGGGCGGTCATCGCCGTCACCGGGGACGACGAGGTCCTGGGCCCGGTGCTCGACGACCTCCAGGTCCACGGCGCCAACCGCACCGTGCAGCCCGACGCCACCCTGGTGCCCGCCGAGCGCGACGGCGTCCTGCCGGCCGGCTTCTACTCCACCACCAACCTGCCCGGCGAGGTCCGGGTGGGCGGGCGCTGGCTGCCGATCGAGAACCCGGAGATGGACTGCGGCCTCGTCGTGCGGGGCGACCGGGCGGTCACGGTCCCGATGCACCGGGTGAAGGCCGGCGACATGGTCGTCGTGGGGAGCGACGGCGTGCGGGTGGCGGCGCCGTCGAAGCCCCGGGACACGCAGGTGTTCGAGTTCATGGGCTCGGAGGTGTCCTCCGAGAAGCCGAAGGGCCTGCTCGTCGCCCGGGTGGCCGACCGCCTGCGGGCGGCCCGGGAGCGGGGCGGGAAGATCCTGGTGGTGGCCGGGCCGGCGGTCGTCCACACCGGCGGCGGCCCCGAGCTGGCCCGCATGGTCGAAGCCGGCTGGGTCGACGTGCTGTTCGCGGGCAACGGCTTCGCCACCCACGACATCGAGTCCAACGTGCTCGGCACCTCGCTCGGCGTGTCGGTCGAGGAGGGCACGCCCACCGAGGGCGGCCACGCCAACCACCTGCGGGTCGTCAACGAGGTCCGGCGCCACGGGTCGATCGCCGCCGCGGTCGAGGCCGGCTACGTCACCGGCGGCGTCATGCGGGCGCTCGTCGAGAAGGGCGTGCCGTTCGTCCTCGCCGGGTCGATCCGCGACGACGGGCCGCTGCCCGACGTCATCACCGACACCGTGGCCGCCGCCGACGCCATGCGCGAGCACCTCGCCGGGGTCCAGGTGGCGCTCATGCTGGCATCGACCCTGCACGCCATCGCCACCGGCAACTGCCTGCCCGCCGGGGTGGAGACCTTCTGCGTCGACATCAACCAGGCGGTCGTCACCAAGCTGGCCGACCGGGGCAGCCACCAGGCCCTCGGCATCGTGACCGACGTCGGGCTCTTCATCCGCGAGCTCGCCGACGAGCTGATGGGCCAGCCGTGAGCACCACCCTCCCCTGGGGCCGGCGCTACCTCATGTGCCCGCCCCGGCACTTCGGGGTGCTCTACGAGATCAACCCCTGGATGCGCACGGAGGTGACCGTCGACTCGGACACCGCGTTCGCCCAGTGGGAGCGGCTGGTCGACGCCCTCCAGGCGGCCGGCGCCCAGGTCGAGATCATGCCCTCGCAGCCCGGCCTGCCCGACCTGGTCTTCACCGCCAACGCCGGCATCGTCGACGCCACGCCCGACGGCTCCGGCCGGCCCGGGCGGTTCGTCCCCAGCCACTTCCGCCACCCCGAGCGCCAGCCGGAGACCGCCGTCGACATCGACTGGTTCGCCCGCCGGGGCTGGAAGATCGAGCGCCTGCCCGACCAGCTCGACCACGAGGGCGCCGGCGACGCCCTGCCGTTCACGCCCGAGGGCGGCCGCACCGTGCTGGTGTCGGGCTACTCGTTCCGGTCCGACGCCGCGGCGGCCACCGCGCTGTCACAGCTGCTCGGCATCCCGGTGCGGCTCGTCCAGCTGGTCGACCCCCGCCTCTACCACCTGGACCTGACCTTCTGCCCGCTCGACGGGCGGCGGGCCATCGTCGCCCCCTCCGGCTGGGACCGCTACGGCCGCAAGGTGATCGAGGCGCTCGTGCCCGAGCCGCTGGTGCTCACCGAGGAGGAGGCGCTGTCGTTCTGCGCCAACTCGGTGGTCGTCGGCCGCACGGTCGTCATGCCGGCCACGCCGGTGCGCGTCGGGCGCCAGCTCGAGGCCTGGGGGTTCGAGGTGGTCGAGTGCCGGGTCGACGAGTTCCTCAAGGCCGGCGGCGGGTGCCGGTGCCTGACCCTGGCCCTCGACGTCCGGCTCAGCCCGGAGCCCGCCGGCGAGCGCTGAGGCGCGCCGCCCGCGCCGGGCGGGGGGCGCTCAGGGCGTCGGCACCGGCGGGCGGGACGGCGCCGCGACCCCGTCGCCGGCGGGTGCGCCCGCGGGCGGCGCCGCGGCCCTGCGGGCCTCGCGCCAGGCCAGCGCCGCCAGGGCGATGGACACCACCGCCAGGACGGTGTGGACGGCCTTGAAGCCGGCGCTGTGGTCGGCGGCGACGATGCGCACGTCGCGCACCACCCAGACGACGACCGACCAGCCGGCCAGCGCCCCCACGGCCACCAGCGACGCCTGGCGGGCCCGGCGCCACAGCGTGACCACGACGGCGAGCGCCAGCACCGTGAAGCTGACGGCCAGGCCGGTGCGGCCCCACTTCTCGCCGGTGTCGAGCGCCTCGTCCCGCCAGATGTTGGCGATGCGGGTGGTCCAGACGAAGAACGTCCAGACCACGAGCGCGACGGCGAGCGGGCGGCGACGCATGGGGCCGAGGCTACCGGCGGCCGTCGGCCGGGCGGGAACCCGGGGTCGTCCCGGCGGACCGGGTGGTCAGCCGCCGGCGTCGTCGTCGGCCAGCAGGTCGTGGTCGCGGGCCTGCTGGCGGGCCGCCTCGATGCCCTTGCCCAGCTCGTCGAGCCGCTTCTGCATCTCCCGCGGCCGGCGGTCGGCCTCGGCCAGGTGGCGGCGCAGGCGCTCGGCCGGCGTGAGCTGCGTCTCGTCGGTCTCGGCCACGGTCGTGGCGTACCCGCCGGCGCCCGCCGCCAGCCGCGCCGGCCCGCCGGCGAGACGGCCGCCGGGTCTCGCCGGCGGTCAGTCGAACAGCGTGCCCTGGGGGTCGGGGCGGATCAGGCGGGGCACCCCCGACCACGGCAGCCCGTCCATGAACACCCAGCTGCGGCGGTGGATGGCGGAGGGGCCCAGGCCGCGCAGCACCGCCTTGTGGCGGGGGCACGGGTAGCCCTTGTTGTGCGCGAACCACCACCAGGGGTAGTTCGCGTCCTCGGCGACCATGATGCGGTCCCGGGTCACCTTGGCCACGATCGACGCCGCCGAGATCGACAGGCAGCGGGCGTCGCCACCCACGATGCGCTGGGCGATGCCGCCGCCGACGAAGTCCCACTTGCCGTCGAGCAGCACCCGGTCGGGGCGCACGCCGAGGCCCTCGAGCGCCCGGCGGGCGGCGAGGCGCTGGGCCTCGCTCATGCCCAGCTCGTCGCACTCCTCGGCGCTGGCGTGGCCGACCGCCCAGGCGGTGCACCACTCGGTGATGCGGTCGTAGAGGGCGGCCCGCTCGGCCGGGGTCAGCAGCTTCGAGTCGCGCACCTTGTAGACCCGCCGGTCGCGGGGCAGCACGACGGCCGCCAGGGTCAGCGGGCCGGCCCACGCCCCCCGGCCCACCTCGTCCATCCCGACGACCACCTCGTGGCCGGCGTCCCACAGGGCCCGCTCGTAGGTCAGCGACGGGGGTCGGCGGCGCAGCGCCTTGCGCAGGGTCGGGGCGGTGGCGGCCACACGGCGAGGCTAGTGCCCGGCGCCGACCGCCTCGGGCCACCGCGGATCAGCCCAGCTTGGCGATGTTGTCGGCCTCCTCGGCCTCGGGCTCGGTGGTGAGGAAGGCGTCGATCATCTCCTCGGCCAGCGCCGGCGAGGTGAGCCGCAGGCCCAGCGCCAGGACGTTGGCGTCGTTCCACCGCCGGGCCCCCGCCGCGGTCTCCCGGTCGGTGCACAGCGCGGCCCGCACGCCCGGCACCTTGTTGGCCGCCATCGACACGCCGGTGCCGGTCCAGCAGCAGACGACGCCCCGCTCGGCCTCGCCGCCGGCGACCAGCTCGCCCACGCGGCGGCCGACGTCCGGCCACGGGTCGCCCTCGCCGGCCACCACGACCTCGTGGCCCCGCTCGGCGAGCACGGCCTTGATGCGGTCGGTGACCTCGGTCTTCTCGTCGGTGCCGAACGCGATGCGCATCGCCGCCCAGGCTAGGGCGGCGCCGCCGGGCGGCTACCCCTCGTCGTCGAGGCGCAGCGGCAGGCCGAAGAGCGGGAAGACCCGCTCGACGTCGAGGAACACCTCGATGCGGGCGATCCGTTCGTCGCGGATGTCGAGGACGTGCAGCGACCAGGCCTCGTGCCGGCCGCCGGGGCCGCTCGGCCTGTACTGGCCGTAGGCCGGCGAGCCGTTGGCCGCCGGCGCGGGCACGAACCGGGAGCCGCGGCACCCCTTCCCGTGGCCCAGGTTCCAGGCGACGATCTGGTCGGCGCCCTGGAGCCACAGCGGGATGGGCGGCATGGACATGGTGGCGTCGTCGTGCAGCAGCGCCGTGAGCGCGTCCATGTCGTAGCGCTCGAAGGCGTCGACGTAGCGGGCGAGCAGCTCCTGCTGGTCCTCGTCGAGCGGCCGGGCCAGCTCGCCCGCGGTCGTGTCGGCCGCCTCGAGGGTGGCCTTGGCCCGCTGCATCAGGCTGTTGACCGACGCCACCGAGGTGTCGAGCAGCTCGGCCACCTCGCTGGCCTTCCACCGCAGCACCTGGCGGAGGATGAGCACCGCCCGCTGGCGGGGCGGCAGCAGCTGCAGGGCGGCGATGAAGGCCAGGCGGATCGACTCCCGGGCCTCGGCCACCTCGGCCGGGTCGGCGCCGTCGGGCACGACCCGCGCGTCGGGGATGGGGTTGATCCAGACGGCCTCGGGCTCGGGCGGCGGGACCCTCGGCGTGGTCGCCGGCTGGGCCGGGCCCAGGTCCATCGGCCGGGCCCGCCGCTGGCGCCCGTTCAGGTGGTCGTAGCAGACGTTGGTGGCGATGCGGTAGAGCCACGACCGCAGCGCCGAGCGGCCCTCGAACCGGTCGTGGCCGCGCCACGCCCGGACCATCGTCTCCTGCACGGCGTCCTCGGCCTCGAAGGCCGAGCCGAGCATCCGGTAGCAGTAGCCGGTGAGCTCGGGGCGGAACCGTTCGAGCACCTCGGGGAGGGCTTGGTCCCCCTGCAGAGCGTCGTGCCGTGCCGCGATGTCCGTCATGGGCCGCACCCTCCCTGGCGTCGGCGTGCGGGCGGGCGGCGCCCGCGCCGTGTCCGATGCTACGGCGATCCGTCGCCCCGACCACGCCGTTTGCGCCCGGGCCGGTCCGACGGCCCGCCACGGGGGTAGACCTGGCGGCCATGGAGGACCACGTGGTGACCGACGGCGCCGGCTTCCGCCTGGCCGACCGCGACCCCGGCGCGACCAGCGGGGTGCCGGGCAAGGCCGAGGGCCGGGCCGAGGTGGCGGAGCTCACCCGGCGGATGCGGCACCTGCAGGAGCGCTTCTACGCCGACGGTCGCCACCGTCTGCTGGTCGTGCTGCAGGGGATGGACACCTCCGGCAAGAGCGGCGCCATCCGCCGGGCCTTCGCCGGCCTGAACCCCGCCGGGGTCCGGGTGACGTCGTTCCGCACGCCGACGGACGACGAGCTGGCCCGCGACTTCCTCTGGCGGGTGCACCGGCACGTGCCCCGCGACGGGGAGATCGCCCTGTTCGACCGGAGCCACTACGAGGACGTCGTCGCCGTCCGGGTGCGGGGCCTGGTGCCGCCCGAGCGGTGGCGGGCCCGCTACGAGCACATCCGGGCCTTCGAGCGGATGCTGGTCGACGAGGGCACGATCGTCCGCAAGTTCTTCCTCCACATCTCCCGGGAGGAGCAGGCGACGCGCCTGCGGGCCCGGCTGGAGGACCCGCGCAAGCACTGGAAGTTCCGCCGCAGCGACCTCGAGGACCGGGACCGGTGGGACGACTACCAGGCGGCCTACGAGGACGCCATCCGCGAGACCGCCACGCCGGAGGCGCCGTGGGTGATCGTCCCCGCCGATCGCAAGTGGCACCGGGACCTGGTCATCTGCCGCACGATCGTCGACACGCTCGAGCGGCTCGACCTCCGCTACCCGGAGGCGGAGGAGGACCTCTCCGGCGTGGTGGTCGTGTGAGCCGGCTCAGGGGGTGAGCAGCGGGGCGACCTCGGCCCCGAAGCGCTCGACCTGGTCGCACAGCTCGGCGGCGTCCCGCGACCGCAGCCGGACCTGCAGCTGGTTGGCGCCCGCCTCGATCCACGGGCGGAGGCCCTCGGCGACCCGCTCGGGCGGGCCGGCCAGGCACCGGCCGACGTCCCAGGTCGGGTCGCCGACGTGGCAGACGAACAGCGCGCCGACGTCGAAGGCCGCCGGCCGGCCCGCGGCCTCCCGCCGCTCCCGGACCCGGGCGACGATGCCGGGCAGGTCGCGCAGGCGCACGCCCTGGGGCAGCCAGCCGTCGGCCAGGTCGGCCGCCCGCCGGACCGCCGCCGGCGACGAGCCCCCGACCCAGATCGGCACGGACGCCTGGACCGGGCGGGGCGCGATGCCCACCGAGCCGTCGAGCCCCCAGTCGCCGTCGGGGAGCACCGGGTACTCGTCGTCGAGCGCGGCCCGGATGGCCGGCAGGGCCCGCTCGACCCACCGGCCCCGCTCGGCGAACGGCACCCCGAGCAGGGCGAACTCCCGCTCGACGTGGCCGGCGCCCACGCCGACGATGGCCCGCCCGCCGGAGAGCCGGTCGAGGGTCGTGAACGCCTTCGCCACCTCCAGCGGGTGGTGGTACGGCAGGGCGATCACGTGGCTGAGCAGCCGCACCGACCGGGTGACGCCGGCGAGGAACCCGAGCGTCGTGAACGGGTGGTACCAGGTCGTGCCCATCGACTCGTCGTGGGGCTTGGGGATGGCGACGTGCTCGCACACCCCGACGTAGAGCGCGCCGGCCCGATCCGCGGCCCGGGCGACGGCGACGAGGTCGTCGGTCGTGGCGTCGGCCTCCCACGGCTCGACGAAGAGCGTGCTCTGGGCCTGGATGGGCAGCTGCAGGCCCCAGGCGACGGTGCCGGGCGGGACGATCGCCGCCATCTCACTTCACCGCCGTGGGGGCCACCGGCCCGCCGACCGACCGGGTGAGCGGCAGCGGCGTCGCGCAGAGGAGCATGTCGTACTGGCCGTCGGCGGCGCAGTCGGCGGCCAGCTCGTCGAGGTCCCACAGCTGCCCCTGGGGCATGCCCATGTCGACGAGGTCGAGCAGGTGGACCGGCAGGAGCGCGGCCGGGTCCTCGGGCGGCCAGACCTCGAACACCAGCGTGTCGGTGGCGACGGCGGCGACGTCGTGGTCGTGCAGCCACTCGACCGACCGGGCCGACAGCCCGGGCGAGGGGTTGGCGAAGCGCTCGCGGTCGCCGGCCCGCAGGAAGTGCATCTGGCCGGTGCGCACGAGCAGGACGTCGCCCGGCTCGACGGTCACCCCGGCCAGCTCCATCGCCTTGTCGAGGTCGTCGCCGGTGACGGGATGGCCGTCGTCGAAGTGGTCGACGCCGTGGACCCGGGCGACGTCGGCCAGGATCGCCCGGCTGACGACCGGGCCGAAGTTCTCGATGCCGAGGCGGGCGGCGCCCCGCTCGTCGACCACCGAGGCGTCGACGCCGTTGTAGAGGCGGCCCTCGTAGCTGACGTGGGCCAGGGCGTCCCAGTGGGTGGCGGCCTGCACCCCCATGGTGACGGCGTCGTCGCTGGCGCAGAAGTCGGCCGGGTCGCCGGTGTAGGGGGCGTTGACCGACAGCATCGTGCGCCGGGGGTTCTCGCGACCGGGGATGGCCCCGGTCTGCGGGCCGTCCTCGTCGAACGGGATGGCCAGCGCGAACACCTTGCCCTGGCGGGCGGCGGCGACCCCCCGCAGGACGGCGGCGGTGTCGATGAGGTTCAGCGTGCCCCGCTGGTCGTCGCTCCCCCAGCGCCCGGCGTTCGAGACGCGGGCGGCGATCTGCTTGATGTGGTCGGGCAGCGCCATGCGGTCCCCCTCTGCTCGCCCGGGACGGTGCGATCGGAACGTGTTCTAGTTCGCGGCGAGGGGGCGCTGCCCGCGGCGTGAACGGCGCGCGGTCCTGACGTTGCCCCTCCACGGCCAAGTGGCCGAGGTTGTCCCGCTGAAGTCCCACGACTCGAAGTCCGACTGGGTGCCGAACGGGGCTCACGTCGCCGTGGCGGCGCCATACGTCGTCTCGGTCGTCTGACGGCCGCCAAGCCGAGAGCCCACCTGGAGGGCTGGTCGCCACATCGTTTGACGACCTATACGAACATGTGTACGATAGCTGGCCGTGTTGGGGGGTCTGGCGGCCGCGATCGAGGGCCTGGAGCTGGCCGCCGACGGCGACGAGCTGGCCGCGGCCCTCCGGCTGCGGGACCTGCTGGACGCCAAGCTGGCCGAGGCGGTGGCGGCGTTCGACGGCGCCGAGCTGTGGGACGCCGACGGCGCCACCTCGATGGTCGGCTGGCTGGCCGACCGGGCCGGCATGGCGCGCCGCGAGGCCACCCGGGTCACCCGCCGGGCCCGGCTCGTCCGCCGCCTGCCGGCCACCGCCGCGGCGTGGCACGAGGGGCGCCTGTCGACCGGGCAGGTCGACGCCATCTGCGCCAACCTCACGGCCGACCTGGCCGGCGTCTTCGCCCGCCACGAGGCCGACCTGCTCCCCACCCTGGTCGACCTGCCGGCGGCCGACGTCGCCGCCGCCATGCGGGCCTGGCGCGCCTGCGCCGAGGACGCCGCGCCGCCGGACCCGACACCTCAGACGCTGCACGCCTCCCGCCTGCTGGACGGACGGCTGGCCGTCGACGGCACGCTCGACGCCGAGACCGGCGAGCTGCTGCTGACCGCGCTGCGGGTGGCGAGCGCCGGCGAGGCCGACGACGAGCCGCCCCGGGGCACCGCCACCCGCCGGGCCGACGCGCTCGGCGACATCTGCCGGTTCTTCCTCGACCACCAGCGATCGCATCGGGGCGGGCGCCACCGCCCGCACGTCAACCTCGTCGTCCACCTCGGCCGCGACGGCGACGTGCGACGGGCGGCGACGGTCGGCGGCGTCGCGCTCGATCGCGTCAGCGCCGGCCGGCTGCTCTGCGACAGCGTCCTGCACCGGGTGCTCGTGCAGGGCCGGTCCGCGATCGTCGACTACGGACGTGCGACGCGGGCCGTGCCGCCACCGCTGTGGAACGTCACCGTGCTGCGCGACCGGCACTGCCGCTTCCCCGGCTGCGACCGGCCGCCCGAGTGGTGCGAAGCCCACCACGTCGTCCCCTGGGAGCGCGGCGGCCCCACCAACGCCGACAACCTCGTGCTGCTCTGCAGCCGCCACCACCACGTCCTGCACCGCCCGGGGTGGGCCGCCGTCCTCCGCCCCGACGGCACGCTCGAGGTCACCGATCCCCAGGGGTGCACCCGCGCCACCCGCCCGCCGCCGACCGGCCCGCCCCACCAGCTCGGCCTCGCCATCCCCGCCGGCCCCCCGGCCCGCCGACGCGCCGGTCGCCTGACCGGCCGGCCGGCGCGCCCACAGCGCGATCCGGTCGTGGAACCGCCATGATGGGTGGCGGACCACGGCGGTCGAGCGCGCCCCCGGGTGCGGAGGAGGTCCCAGGGCGCCATGAAGGTCCGGATCGACCCCCAGCTGTGCGCCGAGCACCCGGGCGTGGCGGTGCGCTACGTGCTCGTCGACGGCGTCACCGTCGAGCGGTCGCCGCCCCGGTTGAGGGAGCTGCTCCGCCGGGTCGAGGAGCAGATCCGGGCCGGCGACATCTCCGAGCCGCTGCTGCCGGGCGTCCGGCACAACCTCGACGCCTGGGCGGCCTTCTCGCGGGAGACGGGCGCCGAGGTGCCGCCGTCACCGGCCTGGCTCGTCGAGCTCGTCGGGACCGGTCGCCCGGTGCCCCGCACCTCCAACGTCGTCGACGTGGCCAACCTCGCCGCCCTGTGCTCCGGCCTGCCCGTCGCCGCCTTCGACCGGGACGAGATCGCCGGCGGCGCCGTCGTCCGCCAGGCCCGCGAGGGCGAGTCGTACGTCGCCCTGTTCGAGCGCCGGCCGACGCCGCTGCGCCCCGGCGAGATCGTCTACGCCGACGACGAGGGCGTCTTCTCCCGCCACGCCAAGGACTCGCACCGCACCCGGGTCCGGGAGTCGACGACGCGGGTGTTGTTCGTGGTCGACGGCTGCCCGGGCGTCGTCGAGGGCGACCTCGACCGCGCCTGCGCCCTCCTCACCGACACGCTGCGCGACGTCGTGCCAGGATGCGAGCCCACCTCGCCCCGGCCGGCGACCGTCGCCGACTGACGCGGGCAGGCCACCACGACGACCCGACCGACGACCGACACGAGGGGGGACCGATGACGACGTCCAGCAGCCGGCCGAGCGAGCGGGCGGGGGGAGGCGCCCGGCGACGGGTCGACATCGTCCCCCACACCCACTGGGACCGGGAGTGGTACGCCTCGTTCCAGACCTTCCGGCTGCGCCTCGTCGACCTGCTCGACGACCTGCTGCCCCGGATGGAGGCCGACCCCGGCTACGCGCACTTCCTCCTCGACGGCCAGCTCGCCGTCGTCGACGACTACCTCGCCGTGCGGCCCGAGGCCGCCGAGCGGCTCCGCCGGCTGATCAGCAGCGGCCGCATCGCCGTCGGCCCCTGGTACACGCTGCCGGACGAGTTCCTCGTCGGCGGCGAGACGCTCATCCGCAACCTGCAGCTCGGCCTGCGGACCGCCGACCGGTACGGCGGCGCCATGACCGTCGGCTACCTGCCCGACATGTTCGGGCACATCGCCCAGATGCCCCAGATCCTCGCCGGCTTCGGCTTCGAGCACGCCGTCGTCTGGCGGGGCGTGCCCTCGGCGATCG
Organism: Thermoanaerobacterales bacterium; assembly: GCA_017577565.1. Lineage (GTDB taxonomy): Bacteria > Actinomycetota > Acidimicrobiia > Acidimicrobiales > VFJN01 > ZC4RG19. The sequence goes on from PKRH01000034.1 coordinate 12,917, forward strand.
ACCGCAGCGGCTTCTGGTGGCAGGCGCCCGACGGCAGCACGGTGCGGGCCGAGTACCTGCCCCAGGGCTACGGCAACGGCGCCGCCCTGCCCGACGACGCCAAGGCCTTCGTCCGGGCCGTCACCGGCTTCGTCGACCTGTGGGGCGACCTGCTGGTCGGCCCGGTGCTGTGGATGAACGGCACCGACCACCAGCTGCCGCAGCCGTGGCTGGGGCGGGTGGTGGCCGAGGCCAACGACATCCAGGACGAGCTCGAGCTGCGGGTCACCTCGCTGGCCGAGCACCTGGCCGAGGCCCCGACCGAGGGCCTGCCCACCTGGCGGGGCGAGCTGCGCTCGGGGGCCCGGGCCAACCTGCTCATGGGCGTCGTGTCCAACCGGGTCGACGTCCGCCAGGCCGCGGCCCGCGCCGAACGGGCCCTGCTCCGGGGCGCCGAGCCGCTGTGCGCCCTCCACCTGCCGCCGGCGCGCTGGCCGAGCGCGCTGCTGGAGGAGGCCTGGCGGGCGGTCGTGCTCAACGCGGCCCACGACTCGGTGTGCGCGTGCTCGATCGACGCCGTCTGCGACGCCGTGCTCCACCGCTACGGCGAGGCGGCCGACATCGCCGAGGGCCTGGCCGCCCGCGCCGCCGACGCGCTGGCGGCCCGCGTCGACGCCACCGGCCCGGTCGTCGTCAACCCGACCGCCCGGCCCCGCACCGGCGTCGTCCAGCTGACGCTGCCGGGCACCGAGCCGCCGCCGGGCACCCAGCTGCTGTGGGCCCGGCCGGCCGAGCAGGTGCTGCACGAGGGGCCGGCCGAGATCGTCGTCCCGGCGGCCGAGGAGATCGACTGGATCCAGGAGGTCACCGCCTTCGCGCTCGAGACGCCGGACGGCGAGGTGCTGGTGTCGGGCCGGCGGGAGGGCCGGGCGCCGATGGTGACCGGCGAGGTCCGGGCCCGGCTCGAGGCGTTCCGCACCGCCGGCCCCGTCCGGCTGAAGGTGCGCACCGATCCCCAGGTGACGGTGCTGGCGCCGGTGGCGGAGGTGCCCGGCTTCGGCTGGCGGGCCTGGCGGGCGGACGAGGCGCCGGCGTTCGAGCCCGTGACCGTCGAGGACGGCGGGGCCGGGCCGGTCGTCCGCAACGGGCTCGTGACGCTGGCGGTCGACCCCGCCGACGGCACCTTCTCGATCGACGGCCACGGCGGGCTCGGCCGCCTGGTCGACGGCGGCGACTGCGGCGACACCTACAACTGGTGCCCACCAGCCGAGGACACGATCGTCGACGCGCCCGAGGCGGTCGAGGTCCACGTGCACGAGCGGGGCCCGCTCCGGGCCCGGGTCGAGGTCGTGGCCCGCTACACGTGGCCGGCCGCCTGCCAGGGCCTCGACCGCCGGGTCGGCGCCGTGCCCCACGAGGTCCGCACCCGGCTCGAGCTGCGGGCCGGCGAGCGGGCCGTGCGGGTCGAGGTGTCCCTCGACAACCGCAGCCGCGACCACCGGCTGCGGGCCCACCTGCCGCTGCCCACCCCGGCCCGGTCGTCGCGGGCCGAGTGCGCGTTCACGGTCGTCGAGCGGGGCCTGACCGCCGAGGGCGGCCCGACCGAGGCAGGGCTCCCCACCGCCCCGGCCCAGCGGTTCGTGCAGGCCGGGGGGCTGACCGTCGTGCACGACGGGGTCGCCGAGTACGAGCTCGTCGACGTGCGGGACGGCGCCGCCCACGAGCTGGCGCTCACGCTGCTGCGGGCCACCGGCATGCTCTCGCAGATGCCGATGCCCACCCGGGCCCTGCCGGCCGGCCCGCTGGTCCCGCTGGAGGGCCCGCAGCTGCAGCGGCCGCTCGTGCTGCGCTACGCGGTCGCCGTCGGCGACGTCGACCCGTACGCGCTGGCCGACGAGGTGCTCGTCCCCCTGCGCGTGGCCGGCGCGGCCGCCGCCCGCCGGGGGCCCGGGGCCCCGCCGCCACCCCCGGAGGTCGAGGCCGACCTGCCGCCGGTGGGCAGCGCGCTGACGGTGGAGGGCGCGGAGGTGTCGTCGGTGACCCGCACCGGCGACGCGCTGGTGGTCCGGGTGTTCAACCCCACCGACGAGCCCCGCACGGTCCGCGTCGACCGCCCGGGCTGGCTGGTCGACCTGCGGGGCCGTCCGCTCGAGCCCTTCGACGGCAGCTTCACGCTGCGGCCCCACGGCATCGCCACCGCGACCCTCGGCACCTGAACACGCCGAGGTCGCCCGGGGGCGGCGGCAGCGGCGGTCCGCCCGCGGCCACGACGCCGCGCCGGGTGCGCCCGGCAGCCGGTCGGCGTCGCCGCGGGCGGCGGCGTCAGCTGACCTCGACCCCGAGGATGTCCAGGGCGCCGGGCGCCTCCGCGAGCGGCACCGTCTCCTCGGCCGGCGGGGGCTCGGGCGCGTCGACCTCCTGGCCGACCCGGTGCAGCGTGAAGCCCATCCAGATGCGCCACGGCTCCTCGCCGGACCCCCCGGTCGTCTCCAGCCGGAGGGTGCGCACCCGGCCCTCGCCGTCGACCCCGACGGTGGCCGTGACCGACTCGAAGTCGGACCGCAGCTCGACGTTCTGGTCGATGAGCTCGGCCTCCTCGGGCGACGACGCGGAGCGCGCCGCCTCGAGGTCGACGGGCCCGGTCCACAGGCGCACCTCGTCGCCCCCGATCTCGGTGGTGCCGGCGTCCTCGAGGTCGCCGAGGCCCCGCAGCACCGGCAGAAGGGCGACGAACGAGTCGCTCCCCTCCCAGAAGCCCTGGTCGCGCAGCTCGTCGACGGACGTCTCGACCCAGCGGGCGCCGGCGGGCAGCGCCTCGGTGAAGCTCGGGTCGGTGCTGGTCACCCAGGCCGTCCGGCCGTCGGAGCGGACCTCGATCTCCAGGCCTGCGAGGTCGGACGACATGACGAGCGACGCGACGTCGTCGGGACCGAGCTCGCCCCGCATCGTGAGCTCGAAGCGGTCGACGCCGCCGCCCTCCATCCCGTAGACGGACTCGACCTCCACCGACTCGACCTCGGCCATGGCGGCGATGGCGCCCTCGAAGTCCGGCGGCGCACCGGGGTCGGGCGCGTCGCCCGCGCCTTCGGTGGTCTCGGTCGACGCCTCGGCGGCGTCGTCGGCGGCGGTGTCGTCGCTGGCGTCGGCCGACCCGTCGTCCGAGCACGCCGCCAGGAGCACGGCGGCCGCGACGACCCAGGCGATCCGGCGTCGGACGGATGACGGCACGCGTGTCACAGAACCCCCCCTGAGACGACCGGGCGGTCAGGTCGGCGCGGTGTTCTAGCAGGGGCGGGGACCGCACGCACCGTACGAACGCCCTGTTCACGATGGTGAACGCGGCCGTCCGCCGGCGTGCTCGCCCGCCGCGGCGACGGCTGTCCCGCGCCGGCCGGCGACCTCGTGTACAGGTGCGTACACCACAGGTAAGGTGCTGTTCACGATGGCGACGACGCACCCGCTTCTCCAGCCCCTCCGCGAGGGACCCGCCCGCCTCGCCCCCGGCGACGTGGCGGCCGCCCAGCGCCGGCGGATGCTGGCGGCGATGGTCGCCGCCGTGGCCGAGAAGGGCTACGCGGCCGTCTCGGTCACCGACGTCGTGTCCCGGGCGCGGGTCTCCCGCGCCACGTTCTACGAGCAGTTCACCGACCGCCAGGACTGCTTCCTGGCCGCGTTCCGGGCCTGCGCAGACCACCTCGCCGGGGCCGTCGCCGAGGGCAGCGACGCCGAGCCCGACCCCCGGCGCCGGCTGCGGGCCACCCTCGACGCCTACCTGCGGTCGCTCGCCGCCTTCCCCGAGGGCGCCCGGGTCTGCCTGGTCGACATCCACGCCGCCGGGCCGGCCGGCGCCCGGGCCCGGCGGGAGGTGCAGCGGCACTTCGCCGGCGTGCTCGCCCGCCTCCACGAGGACCTCGCCGCCGCCGGGCACCCCGTGCGCCCGGTGACCGACCTCGACCTCGAGCTGCTGGTCGGTGCGGTCAGCTCGGCGGTCACCTCCCGGGTGGCGCTGGGCGAGGCCGCGGCGCTGCCCCGGCTCGCCGGCCCGCTCGAACGCTTCGTGCTCACCCAGTTCGGCCTGGCCGCCTGATCGCCACGTCCACCACGGAGGGGGAGACCATGAGACGACACCGACCGCCGACCGTGCTCGCCACGGTGCTCGGCCTGCTCGTCGCCGCCACGACGCTGGTGGCCGCGCCGGGGGCGCCCGCCGAGGCGGCCCCGCCGACGCTGCCCAACCCCAACAGCTTCGGCCTCACCGTCGTGTCGGGGCCGACGGCGGTGTCGGGGAAGCCCGACCAGTACGACATCACGCTCCGCACCGCGGCGATCTTCACGCCCCGGACGACCCCGACCACGCCGTCGAACGTCTCCGTGCCGGTGAAGGTCCGGGTGCTGCTGCCCGCCGGCTACGACCCGGACCGGGCCCAGCCCTACGACGTGCTCTACCTGCTCCACGGCGGCATGGGCACCTACGCCGACTGGTCGACCAAGGGCGACGTGGCCGGCAACATCCCCGGGTTCGACGGGATCGTCGTCATGCCCGAGGGCGGCCGCTCCGGGTGGTACAGCGACTGGCCGGGCCACACCGACGGCGGCTTCGCGCCGCTGTGGGAGACCTTCCACATCCACCAGCTCGTGCCCTGGGTCGACGCCAACTTCAACACCTCGGGCACCCGCTCGGGCCGGGCCATCGCCGGCCTGTCGATGGGCGGCTACGGCGCCCTGCGCTACGCGGGCCGCTACCCGCACCTGTTCTCGGCCGTCGGCGCCTTCTCGGCCGGCACCGACATCAACCCGCCCGGCGCCCAGGAGACCGTCAGCAACTCGATGTGGGTGTTCGGCGCCACCATCGAGAACACCGGCCTGCTCGACGGGCACTTCCGGGTGAACCCGCCGTGGTTCTCGGGCATCGACCCGGTGCAGTACCGGCTCGAGACCGTCTTCGGGCCCCGGTCGAGCTGGCCGTCGATCAACCCGATGGACCTCGCCCCGGCCTACAACGCCTTCGACGGCCGCATGGCCGTCTACGCCGGCGGGCTCGCCGGGTGGGGCGGCGAGACCGACATCGGCACGTGGAACCTGGCGTTCCACCAGCGCCTCGAGCAGGCCGGCGTCGACCACCGGTGGTGCGGTGGCCAGGGCAGCCACGACTGGACCTGGTGGAAGCGCCACCTGCGCGACTTCGTCGCCTACGCCTACGGCACGACGCCGAGCAGCTGTCCCAACTGACCGGCGACGGCCGTCAGCGGTGTCGGCCCGGCTCGACCCGGGCCGACACCGCCTCCCGCAGCGCCTGGCGGCGGGCGGCGAACCGGTCCTCCGGCGGCCCGCCCCGGCGCAGGACCCACAGCCCGACCCGGCCGATGTCCTTCAGGTAGCGGGGGCGCATCGTGCGCAGCACGTAGCGGGCGTCGCCGGCCAGCTGCTCCCGCAGCCCGGCGTCGACGAGGACCGTGCCGGGGAAGGCGATGGCGGTGATGCGGCTGGCCAGGTTGACCACCGGGCCGTAGAGGTCGCCCTCCCGCTCGATCAGCGGGCCGTAGGCCAGGCCGACGCGCAGGTCGGACACCTGGTCGTCCCGGCGGCCGCCCTCGACCAGCGCCAGCGCGATCTCCGCCGCCGCCCGGGGCGAGTCGACGCTGAACATGACCTCGTCGCCGATCATCTTCACCACCCGCCCGCCGTGGGCGGTGATGACGTCGAAGGTCAGGCGCTCGAACTGGTCGACGACGGCCGCCAGCTCGTCCCGGGTGACCTGCTGGCTCAGGGCGGTGAAGCCGACCATGTCGGCGAAGCCCACGACGCCGAGCTGCCCGCCGCCGGCCTCGGCCAGCGTGAGGCGGCGGCGGGCCGCGGCCTGCAGGTGGCGCCGCCAGGCGACCGCCAGCACCCGGGGCACGATCGGCAGCAGCGCCTGCGCGGCCCGGACGATGCGGTCGTCGGTGACGTCGGTGTCGCCGAGCACGCCCGGCCGGGGCTCGCCGGCCGCGCCGGCGCTGATGACGTCGACCTGGGCCGCGGCGATGCGGGCCATCGACGAGCCGATGACCCGGCTCATCTGCAGGACCAGGTCGGTCGGCGCCACCTGGCCGGCGACGGCCCGGCCGACCTCGACCAGCAGCTCGAGGTCGGTGTCGGTGAACGCCGCCTCGCCCGGCCGGGGCACCGGGTAGCCGAGCGAGCGCCACAGGTGCTGCACCTCTTCCGGCCGCAGCCCGGTGCGGCGGGCGACGGTCTCCAGGTCGTGGACCGGCGGCTCGTCGACCAGCAGCCGCTCGACGGCCAGCAGCGGCAGCGTCCCGTCGCGCTCGGCCCGGTCGAGCTCCTCGGGCGTGCACCCGGCGGCGAGCAGCTGCTCGCGCACCGCCCGCAGGGCACCAGCACCCTCGGGGCCCGGGCCGTCGGTGCTCACGCGAACGTCCCCCCGTCCGGGGACGGCGGCACCGCGGGACCGACCGAGGTCTCCTCCCGCGGCGGGCTCACCGGCACCGGGCCGAGCAGCGCCTCGCCCTGGCGCTCGGTCGTCGACCACGTCGGGTCGAGGCCCGGCGCCACCAGCCGGACCGGGCCGACCCCGGGGTGGGGCTCGACCTCCCACAGCAGCGCCACCCGGTCGCCGTGCCAGCGCACCGAGTACGACACGCGGCCGAGCGCGGTGGGCGCGTCGCGCACGTCCCAGCCCTGGCCGTACCAGCGCTCGGGCACCAGGCTCGACAGGGCGATCGCCTCGACGCCGGCCGGCCCCTCGACCTCCCGCACGAGCAGGTCGCGCACGAAGTTGAGCAGCTCGGCGGCGGCCCAGCCGTGGTGGCCGTCGCCCATGCAGCCGCCGGGCAGCCGGGGGTGGACGGCCTCGGGCCACGTCCAGGTCGGCGAGGCGACCGACAGCAGCCAGTCGAGCCGGTCGAGGCAGCGCCGGTCGCCGGCCCGCAGCTCGACCGCGGCGAGCTGGAGGGTGAGGTAGGTGCCGAGGCCGGTGTGGCTGATCGCCTGGTAGAAGGCGCGGCCGTCGGCGAGGGTGAACGCGTCGCGGATGAGCTCCAGGGTGGCGGCGATGCGCTCGTCGTCGGCCGGCAGGAGGCCCAGGGGCGCGCAGGCGGCCAGCGCGCCGACGGCGCCCGGGTCGAGGTGGCGGCGGGGGCCGGCGGGGATGGCCTTCGTCCCCAACCGCCGGGCGGTCAGCTCGAGCGAGGCCTCGACGTCCCGCCACATGGCGGCGGCGAAGCGCTCGGCCTCCTCGGCCGCCTCCGGCTGGTCGACGGCCCGGAGCAGCTCGGCGCCGGCCCGCAGCCCGGCGACGCCCCAGAAGTCGTCCCAGTAGAAGTGGTCGAAGGGCCCGAGGTGCTCGGCGGAGACGCCGGCGGGCAGGAGCCCGGCGGTCGCGTCGGCCGCGCCCCGGCGGCGGCGGTCCCGGCGGCGGGGCTTGCGGCGCGTGCGCTCGATCCAGTGGACCCCCTTGGCGATGGGCCCGACCATGGCGTCGACGAGCACCGCGTCGCGGGTCAGCCGCCAGTGGCGGGCCAGGGCGACGAGGGCGGCCCCGTTGGCGTCCCACTCGTAGCGCTGGCTGAAGAAGAACCCGTCGGTGCGCTGGCGGTCGGGGTACGAGGCCAGCACCTGCGCGGCCTCCTCGTGGTACCCGTAGTGGTCCAGCGCGGCCAGCATGTAGGCGGCGTCGCGGAACCAGAACCGGTGGTAGGTGGCCGGCCCGGGCGTGATGTCGGGGCCGTCGTGGAGCAGCAGCAGGTAGCGCCGGTTGGCGGCGACGGCCTCGGCGAGCCGCTCGTCGGGCAGGTCGATGCGCAGGCCCCGGTCGCTCTGCGCCTTCCAACCCTTGGCGACCGCCTCGGCCGGGGGCACGACGCTGGGGAAGGCCGGGGCCTCGGCCAGGCGCCGCCGGATCCGCCGGGGGCGCCGGGTCTCGGGCTCGGGCTCCAGCGGGATCGCCACCCGGAACGTCGCCCCGTGGGCCAGCGGGAAGACGAACGCCGCCTGGGCCAGGCCCGCCGGGTCGCGCACCGGCCCCCGCCAGTGCTCGCGGGCCTCGCCCACCATGACGGTGACCGCGGAGTCGCCCTCGTGGAACGTCGAGGCCGCCACCCGCCCCGGCGGCCGGGGCAGCAGCAGCGCCGGGCGGCCGTCGACCGCCACCGTCGTCCCCTTCAGGTCGATGCGCTCGATGACGGCCAGGCCCTCGGGGTTGTAGGGGCGCACCGCGAGGGCGAGGGCGACCGGCGCCTTCGAGGCGTTCTCGACCTCGACGACGACCAGCTCGCCGCCGCCCTCCTGCGAGCTGCGGCGGATGGCGTAGACCCGCTGGATCGCGTCTCCCGAGGGGATCCGCATGGCGGTCTCGACGACCGGGCTGGCCTCGACGAGCCGCTGGCGGACGTTGACCTCCCGGGAGGGCAGGTGCCAGCGGTCGTCCGCGCCGATCCACCAGTCGAGCGACCACCCGTCGTACCAGGGGGTGACGAGGCCGCGGGGGTCGACGATCGCCTCCCAGGGCGAGTCGAGGTTGCCGACCGCCGTCCAGTTGCGGTGGGTGACGTTGGTGAGCAGCGGCAGGTGGCCGCGGGGCACGAACGCCGGCGAGGTCGGGTCGAGCTGGCGCTCGAGCCAGTAGGGCCACACCCAGCCGGGCGCCACCTGGGCGGCGGCCCGGGTGCGCAGCGCCCGGAACACGGTGCGGGCGCCCACCGGCATCAGCTCGCTCGGCAGCTCGACCTCGACGTGCTCGCCGAGCCGCTGGAAGGTGGACAGGTGGCGGATGACGTCGTCGTCGATGCGCAGCCGCCCCATGAGGCGGCGCAGCACCCAGGCGCGTAGGGACATGCTGCGGTCGCTTCCTAGCTCATGCCGTGCAGCTCGGGCCGGTACCCGCGCCGCAGCAACCCACGGTACGCCTCCGTGGCCGGCCGCCCCTCGTGCACGACCTTGTACACGGCCTCGGCGATCGGCATCTCCACCTCGTGGCGGCGGGCGAGCTCGACCGCCACCCGCGACGTCTTGATGCCCTCGGCCACCATCCTCATCTCGGCCACGATCTCGTCGAGGCGGCGGCCCCGCCCCAGCTGCTCGCCGACGTAGCGGTTGCGGCTCTGGCGGGAGATGCAGGTGGCGACGAGGTCGCCCATGCCGGCCAGGCCGGCGAAGGTCATGACCTCGCCGCCGAGCGCGAGGCCGAGGCGGGACAGCTCGGCGAGGCTCCGGGTGATGACCGCCGCCCGGGTGTTGTCGCCGGTGCCCAGGCCGTCGGCCATGCCCGAGGCGATGGCGAAGACGTTCTTCAGCGCCCCGCCCAGCTCGCAGCCCACGACGTCGTGGTTGGTGTAGACCCGGAACAGCTCGCGGGCGAACAGCCGCTGCAGCTCGGTGGCGACGTGCTGGTCGCTGAAGGCGACGACCGTGGCGGCCGCGTGCCCGGCCATGATCTCCCGGGCCAGGTTGGGGCCGGTCATGACGCCGACCGGGTGGCCGGGCAGCTCCTGCTCGATCACCTCGGTCATGCGCAGGTGCGTGCCCTCCTCGAGGCCCTTGGCCAGGCTCATGACCGGGATCCACGGGCGCACGTGGGGGGCGAGCTCGCGCAGCGTCGACCGCATGCCGTGCGAGGGCACGCCCATGACGAGCACGTCCGCGTCGCCGACCGCCTCGGCCAGCGACGCGGTCACCTCGAGCTCCTCGGGCAGCTCGAAGTCGGGCAGGTAGTCCGGGTTGCGCCGGGTGCGGGCGATCGCCTCGGCCAGCTCGGGGCGGCGGGCCCACAGGACCGTCGGCGTGTTGAGCGAGGCGAGCGCGGCGACCGTCGTCCCCCAGGACCCGGCGCCGACCACCGCGACTCGGATGGGCATGTCCGCCACGGTAATCGGCGACCGCGCCCCCGTCCGTGGCCTGCCGGCGGCGGTCGGCGTGCGGCGGCGGCGGACGCCTTGTCGGCCGGTCGCGGCCCGGCAGTACGCTGCGCGCCAGTGTCCGCGACGCCCTCCGCCGCCGTGATCGTGCCGGTGAAGGCCTTCACCCAGGCCAAGGTCCGGCTGGCCACCGCCCTCGACCCCGGCGAGCGGGCCGACCTGGCCCGGCACATGGCCGAGATCGTCCTCCTGGCCGCCGAGCCGCTGCCGGCCGTCGTCGTCTGCGACGACGAGGAGGTGCGGGCGTGGGCGCAGCGCGCCGGCGCCCGGGTCGTCTGGTGCCCGGGCCGGGGCCTCAACGGCGCCGTCGCCGACGGCGTGGCCGCGCTGCGGGCCGACGGCGTCGAGCACGCCATCGTCGCCCACGCCGACCTGCCGCTCGCCACCCGGCTCGACTGGCTCGCCGACTTCCCGGGCGTGTCGCTCGTGCCCGACCGCCGCTTCGACGGCACCAACGTGGTGGCGCTGCCGACGTCGCTGCCGTTCCGGTTCTCCTACGGCGCGGGGTCGTTCGGACGGCACCGGGCCGAGGCCCTCCGGCTGGGGGCGCCGGTCCGGATCGTGCAGGACCCGCGGCTGGGCTGGGACGTCGACCTGCCCGCCGACCTGGCGTTCCCCGGCGCGGCAGCGCTCCGGGCCGGATCGCGGTGAGCACCCCGACCGTCGACCTGCCGACGCCCGAGCGCGCCCTCGCCATCGGCGCCCACCCCGACGACGTCGAGTTCGGGTGCGGGGCGACGCTGGCCAAGTGGGCCGCCGCCGGCTGCGAGGTGCACCACCTCGTCTGCACCGACGGCTCGAAGGGCAGCTGGGACCCCGCCCAGGACCTGGCCGAGCTGGTGGCCCAGCGGCGGGAGGAGCAGCGGGAGGCGGCCCGGGCGCTGGGCGCCACCGGCGAGGTCGTGTTCCTGGACTGGCCCGACGGCGAGCTGGAGTCCGGCGTGCGCCAGCGCTGGGAGGTCGCCTACTGGATCCGCCGGCTGCGCCCGACCGTCGTGCTCGGCCACGACCCGTGGCGCCGCTACCGGCTGCACCCCGACCACCGCCACGCCGGCTTCCTGACCGTCGACGGCGTCGTCGCCGCCCGCGACCCGCACTTCTTCCCCGAGCAGCAGGTGGCCCACCACCGGCCCGCGGCGCTGCTGCTGTTCGAGGCCGACGAGCCCGACCACGTCGAGGTGGTCGGCGAGGAGGACGTCGCCCGCAAGCTCGAGGCCCTCGAGCGGCACCGCTCGCAGATGCGCTCGACGATGTTCGTCGACCCCGACTCGCCCGAGCGCGACCGCCAGCTCGCCGCCTTCCGGGCCCGGGTGCGCGACCGGCTGGCCGAGCACGGGGCGCTCGCCGGCGCGGCCTACGGCGAGGCCTTCAAGGCCATCACCGACCTGTAGGGACCTGCGGGCCCCCGCCCGTCAGTTGAGCGACGGGTGCGGCGGGAAGTGGGCGAGCATCGCCACCTTGCCGCCCTGGCGGCGCAGGACCGCCCGCCACATCTCCTCGGCGTCGGCGGCGAACACGTCGTCGCCGACGGCCGGCACGACGAGCCAGGCCCCCTCGGCCAGCTCGCCCTCGAGCTGGCCGGCGCCCCAGCCGGAGTAGCCGGCGAAGAACCGGACACCGGTGACGGCGTCCCTCAGGTCGGCGGGGTCGCTGTGGAGGTCGATGGTGCCGACCTCCCCGACCACCCGGTTCCACCCCGGGGGCTCGACGTCGCGGCGGGCCCGCCGGGCCAGCGCGAGCACGCCGTTGGGCTCGACGGGGCCGCCCCGGTAGACGACCGCCGGCGGCGCCGCCAGCTCGGCCCAGCCGTCGAGCACCGACGCGACCTCGACGTCGGTCGGGCGGTTGAGCACCACGCCCAGCGCGCCGTCCGCCGTGTGCTCGATCATGAGGACGACGGTGCGCTCGAAGTTGGGGTCGCCGAGCAGGGGCTCGGCGATGAGGAGCTGTCCGGCTGTGCTCTCGCCTCGGATCACCTGCCCCAGCATGCCGGATGGCGCGGGGCCGCCACGACACGGCGCCCGGGGTGGGCGACCGCCCCCGCCGCCGGGTGGGCCAGACTGCTGGTGTGACCGACGAGACCACCGGACCGCTGCCCGACGGCACCTACGACGCCTTCGTGGTCGACACCGCCACCCGCGACGACGGCTCGGTGGCGGTCGACCTGACGATCGTGGCCGGCGAGGCCAAGGGTCGGGTCGTCACCGTGCGGACCTCCTCGCTGGCGGGCGACCCGCTCGACCTGCTGGGCGTGCCCGCCACGATCACGGTGGAGGGCGGCCGGCCGTCAGTGCGCTTCGAGCCCTGAGCCGGCCGCCGGGGCGCCGTCGAGCGCGCCCCGCAGGCGGGCGGCGACCGCGGCGGCCTCGGCGTCGTCCGCGTAGCGGGTGCGGGGCCAGAAGAAGCCCCGCAGCCCGTCCTTGCGGTTGCGGGGCACGACGTGGGTGTGCAGGTGGGGCACGGACTGGCTGATCCGGTTGTTCATGGCGACGAACGAGCCGGCCGCCCCCATGCCGGCCGGGTCCTCCATGGCCCGGGCCAGCCGCTGGGCCCGCTCGAAGTAGGGCCCGACGAGCTCGGGCGGGAGGTCGCCCAGCGTCTCGACGTGGTCGCGCGGCACGAGCAGCGTGTGCCCCTTGAACAGCGGGCGCACGTCGAGGAACGCCACCGCCACCTCGTCGTCGAGCACGACGTGGGCCGGCTGGCGCCCGGCGACGATCTCGCAGAACGTGCAGGGGCGGGACGGCATGGGCCGCCAGCGTAGGGACCCACGTAGGGTGGTGCGGTGCGCGTCTCGCTGATGATCACCTGCGTGGCCGACGTGCTGGCCCCCGAGGTCGGCACCGCCGCCGTGCGGGTGCTGCGCGCCGCCGGGTGCGAGGTGACCTGCAACCTCGACCAGACCTGCTGCGGGCAGCCGGCGTGGAACGCGGGGTTCGCCGAGGACGCCGCCCGGGTGGCCCGCACGACCCTCGCCGCGCTCGAGGCCGACCTCGACGCCGGCGCCGAGGCGGTGGTCGTGCCGGCCGGCTCGTGCGCCACGATGGTCCGGGTGTTCTGGCCGGAGCTGTTCGAGGTGGTCGGCGACCACGACGCCGCGGCCCGGGCCCGCCGGGTGGGTGAGCGCACCCGCGAGCTGTCCGAGCTGCTCGACGCCCGGGCCGGCGCGCTGCCCCCGCTGCGGCTGGACCGCCCGGTCCGGGTGGCGCTGCACGCCAGCTGCCACATGCTTCGGGAGCTGCGGGTGGCCGAGCCCCCGGGGCGGCTGGCGGCGTCGGTCGAGGGCTGCGAGGTGCTCGACTGGGACGGCGCCGACCGCTGCTGCGGCTTCGGCGGCACCTTCAGCGTCAAGCTGCCGGAGGCCTCGGTGGCCATGGCCGACGAGAAGCTGCGCGCCCTCGCCGACGGCGCCCCGGAGGCCGACGTGCTGGTGGGCTGCGACACCTCCTGCCTCGTCCACCTCGCCGCCCGGGCCGAGGCGACCGGGCGGCCGCTGGCCGTGCGCCACCTCGCGGAGGTGCTGGCCGACGCCCTGCCCGACGAGGAGGAGCGGGGGTCGTGAGCGGGCACCAGCTGTCCGGGACCACCCTGCGCGAGCGCACCGCCGCGGCGGTGGCCGACGAGCGGCTGCGGGGCAACGTCGCCCGAGCCGTCGACCGGTTCGCCTCCCACCGCCTGCGGGGCCTGGCCGAGCTCGACGACGGCCAGGGCGGCGGGCCCGACGCGCTGCGCCGGGCCGCCCGGGCGGTCAAGGCCGACGTGCTCGCCCGCCTGCCCGACCTGCTGGAGCAGTTCGCCGACCGGGTGCTCGACCTCGGCGGGCACGTGTGCTGGGCGCCGACGGCGGCCGACGCCCGCCGCTACGTCGTCGAGGTCGTGCGGTCGACGGGCGCCCGCCGGGTGGCCAAGTCCAAGTCGATGGCCACCGAGGAGATCGACCTGAACCCGGCCCTGGAGGCGGCGGGGGCCGAGGTGGTCGAGACCGACCTCGGGGAGTGGATCGTCCAGCTCGCCGGCGAGACGCCGAGCCACATCATCGCCCCGGCGCTGCACAAGGACCGCCACCAGATCCGGGACCTGTTCGTCGACGCGGTGGCGGCGCCCGCCGACCTCCCCACCGAGCCGGCCGAGCTCGTCGCCTTCGCCCGCCGGCGGCTCCGGGACGTGTTCCTCGGCGCGGACGTCGGCGTCACCGGCGCCAACGTCGCCGTCGCCTCGACGGGCTCGATCGTGCTCGTCACCAACGAGGGCAACGGCCGGCTGGTGACCGCCCTCCCCCGGGTGCACGTCGTCGTGCTCGGCATGGAGCGCCTGGCCGCCGACTGGCACCAGGCCGAGCTGCTGCTCGCCCTGCTGGCCCGGTCCGCCACCGGCCAGCGGCTGTCGTCCTACACGAGCGTCGTGACCGGCCCCCGGGGGCCGGGCGAGGTCGACGGCCCCGAGGAGCTGCACGTCGTGGTCCTCGACAACGGGCGCAGCGAGCTGCTCGGCGGCGAGCACCACGAGATGCTGGCCTGCATCCGCTGCGGCGCCTGCCTGAACGTCTGCCCCGTCTACCGCCAGACCGGCGGGCACGCCTACGGCTGGGTCTACCCGGGCCCGATGGGGGCGGTGCTCACCCCCCTGCTCGCGGCCGAGCACCCGGAGCGCGACTGGGTCCTGACGCGGATCCTGTGGCTGTCCGGCACCGAGATCGGCCGGAATCGCCTCGGCGAGGTCGACACGATGCGCCGCTACATCTACATTCACGGCGCGCCGGACGAAGCGCCGATGGGCGTTCCGAGCTCGATCGGCTGCATCAGGATGCGCAACGCCGAGATCGTCGAGCTGTTCGACCTCGTCCCGGTCGGCACGCCGGTCGAGATCTCGTGAACCGAGGAGACGCTGAAGTGTCGCTGGG
>PKRH01000035.1 GCA_017577565.1 Thermoanaerobacterales bacterium
ACGTGCGGCCGACGCGGGCGGGGCGGGGAGCGTGGGCGGCGCCGCGGCCGGGGGAGGCCGCGGGGGCCCCGGGCCCGGCGGGGCCGGGGCCGGGGTGACCGCCGTCGGGGCCAGGGGGTCGGAGGTCCACCCGCCGACCTGGCTGGAGCGCACGTCCTACAAGCTCCTCCGGGGCCTGTTCATCCTGCTGGCCAAGCCGATGTTCCGGCTCGAGGTCCACGGCGCCGAGAAGGTGCCGACGGACGGGCCCTTCGTGCTCGCCCCCGTGCACCGGTCGAACCTCGACTTCATCCTCGCCTCGACCGTCCACCCCGGCCGCATGCGCTACATGGGCAAGGCATCGATCTGGAAGTCCCGGCTGCTGGGGCGCTTCGTCGCCATGCTCGGCGCCTTCCCCGTCCACCGGGGCACGCCGGACCGCGAGTCGCTGCGCACCTGCATGAAGGTGATCGAGAACGGCGAGCCGCTGGTCATGTTCCCCGAGGGCACCCGGCGCACCGGTGACGAGGTCACCGACCTCTACGACGGCCCGGCCTACGTGGCCGCCCGGGCGGGCGTGCCGCTCGTGCCGGTCGGCATCGGCGGCTCGGACGCGGCCATGCCCATCGGCGCCAAGCTCATCCGCCCCCGCAAGATCGTGCTCGTCGTCGGCGACCCCATCCGGCCGCCGGCCGGCGAGGGCATGGGGCGGGTGCCGCGCCGGGTCGTGCGCGAGCTCACCGAGCGGCTGCAGGCCGAGATCCAGGCGCTCTACGACGAGGCCCGCCGGCTCGCGGGCTGACGGCGCCCGCCCGGCCCCGGGGTCGGGCGGGTCAGCCGTGGAGCATGATCCCGAGCACGAGGGCGGCGACCGCGGCCAGGCCGCTCAGCGCCCCGGCGGCGGCCAGGACCGCCCGCGACCGGGCGCCGGCGTGGACGGCGGCCGCCACGCCCGAGAGGGCCACGACGGTGAGCTTCACGAACAGGGTCACCTGCCAGTCGGTGGAGAGGTCGCCGACCGGCAGCTCGAGCAGGTTCCAGACGCCGGTGGCGACCAGCACGGCGAACGCCGGCCAGGCGATGCGCTGGAACCGGCGGGCGACCGTGCGGGGCACGTCGTCGCCGAGCGCGCGCAGGCCGGGGACGAGCCCGGCGAGGGTCAGCTGGCCGCCGACCCAGACGGTGGCGGCGAGCACGTGCAGGCTGAGGCGGACGGTGTCGGCGGTGAGCGGCAGCACGGCGCAGGTCGCGGGGCGCGGGTGCGGGGGCGGGCCGTTCAGGCGAGCATGGACAGCACGTCGCTGGCCGCCAGCTGGCGGTCGTTGAGCGCCGGGCGGTCGGGGACCGAGCCACCGAAGGCGAACGTCGCCAGGACGTCGAGGCCGGTGAGGAGGTCGCGCAGCTCCCGCGGCGGCGGGAAGTACTCCTCCTCCTCGGTGATGCGGACCTCCTCGACCCCCTCGGCGGGGGCGAGCCGGGCGATCACCGCCTCGACGAGCTCGTCGGGGGCCGACGCCCCGGCGGTCACGCCGACGGTGCCCGACAGGTCGTCCGGCACCTCGTCCGGGCCGTTCACCCGGTGGACGCGCGGGCAGCCGGCCTCCCGGGCCACCTTGGCCAGGGCCCGGGTGTTGGACGAGTTGGCGGAGCCGATGACGACGACGGCGTCGCAGCGGGGGGCGATCGCGGTGAGCGCCGACTGGCGGTTGGTCGTCGCGAAGCACAGGTCGCTGCGGCCCGGCTTCCACAGCCCCGGGAAGCGCTGCTCGGCGCGCTCGGCGATGGCGGCCCAGTCCCGGTGCGACAGCGTCGTCTGCGCCAGCAGGGCGACGGGTTGCTCCGTCTCGGGCAGCGCGTCGACCTCCTCGACCGACTCGACCCGGTCGATGGCGTCCGGCGCCACCGCCATGGTGCCCACGGCCTCCTCGTGGCCCTCGTGGCCGACGTAGACGATCCGGTAGCCCTTGCCGGCCCGGGTCTTGACCTCGTGGTGCACCTTCGTGACCAGCGGGCACACGGCGTCGACCACGTAGCTGCCCCGCGCCCGCGCCGCGGCGACGACCTCGGGCGCCGAGCCGTGGGCCGACAGCATGATCGGCCGCCCCTCGGGCACCTCGGCGATGTCGTCGACGAACACCACGCCCAGGTCGCGGAAGCGGTCCACGACGACCTGGTTGTGGACGATCTCGTGGTAGCAGTAGACGGGCGGCTCGAAGGCGCGCACCATCCAGGCGAGCGCCTTGATCGCCATCTCCACGCCCGCGCAGAAGCCGCGGGGCGCGGCGAGCAGCACCTTGTCGACGGGCATCGGCGCCAGCGTACAGAGGGCGCCGCCCGATCCCCCGGGGCGCCGGGACCCCGCAGGGAACCGGGCCCGCCAGGCCGTAGACTGCCCTCCCTGTGTCCGCACCCCGTGTCGTCGCCGTCGCGCCCGGATCGCCGGCCGCGCGCGCCGGTCTGGCGGTCGGCGACGAGGTGCTGGCCGTCAACGGCGAGGTGCCCCGCGACCTGCTGGAGTGGCGGGCGCTGGTCGACGACGCCGACGTCGTGGTCGAGGTGCGCCGGGGCGGCCTCGAGCGCCAGGTCACCGTGCCCAAGCGGGCGGGGGAGCCCCTCGGGGTCGAGGTGCACTCCGCGCTGTTCGACCGGGTGCGCACCTGCGACAACCACTGCGAGTTCTGCTTCATCTACCAGCTGCCCAAGGGCCTCCGCCGCAGCCTGTACCTGAAGGACGACGACTACCGGCTGTCGTTCCTGTACGGGAACTTCACGACGCTCACCCGGTTCACCGAGGCCGACCTCGAGCGGGTCGTCACCGAGGGCCTGAGCCCGCTGTACGTCAGCATCCACGCCACCGAGCCCGAGGTGCGGGCCCAGATGCTCCGCAACCGCCGGGGCGCCACCAGCCTGCGGTGGCTGCGGGCGCTGCTCGACCACGGCATCGAGGTCCACGGCCAGGTGGTCGTCTGCCCGGGCGTCAACGACGGCCCGGTCCTCGACGACACCCTCGCCGGCGTGCTCGACCGCTACCCCGAGCTGGCGTCGCTGTGCGTCGTGCCCCTCGGCGTGTCGCGGTTCAACACCGAGCCCCGCATGCGCCCGCACACGCGGGAGGAGGCCGCGGCCGTCCTCGACGCCGTGCACGACTGGCAGGAGGTCTACCTGGCCACGCTGGGGCGGCGCCTCGCCTTCGCGGCCGACGAGTACTACCTGCTGGCCGACCGGCCCTTCCCGCCGGCCGAGCACTACGGCGACTTCCCGATGTACGAGGACGGCATCGGCATGGCCCGCGCCTTCGAGGCCGAGCTGCTCGGCGAGGGCGCGGTCCGCCGGCCGGACGACCCCGAGCGGGGCGCCTTCTTCCGCAGCGCCGACGGCGAGCTCGGGGCCGTCGCCCGTCCGGCGGGGGCGCACGCGCTCGGCGCCGGGTGCGGCGGGGTGTCGCTCGGGGGCGGGGACGGCTCGCGCTCGGTCGACGCCGACTACGAGCCCTACCGGGGGCCGCGGGGCGGCCAGCCGGTGGCCATCGGCCCGCACCCCGGGGCGCCGGTCGGCGTCCTCACCGGCACCTACGGCGCCCGGGTGCTGGCCCCGCTCCTCGCCCGGCTCGGCCGGCCGGACGTGCGGGTCGTGCCGGTCGAGAACCGCTACTTCGGCGGCAACGTCGGCGTCGCCGGGCTCATGGTGGGGGAGGACCTGGCCCGGGTGCTCGCCGAGCAGCCCGCCGGCCACCGCTACCTGCTGCCCGACGTCTGCCTCACCCAGGGCCGGTTCCTCGACGGCTCGACGCCGGCCGACCTGCCCCGCCCCGTCGAGGTCGTGCCCACCGACGGCCGGGCGCTGCGGGCGGCCCTCGACCTCGGGCACCGCGGCGCCCCGGCGCCGCGGCCCGCCACCGCCGGGAGCTGACCGTGGGACTCCCCGTCGTCGCCATCGTCGGACGGCCCAACGTGGGCAAGTCCACCCTCCTCAACCGGATCATCGGGCGCCGTGCCGCGATCGTCGAGGAGCGCCCGGGTGTCACCCGCGACCGCAAGGAGGTCGAGGCCGAGTGGCGGGGCCGCCGCTTCCGGCTGGTCGACACCGGCGGGTGGATGGCCGGGGGCACCGAGCTCGACGAGAAGGTGAGCGCCCAGGCCGAGCGGGCGATGGCCGAGGCCGACCTCGTCCTGCTCGTCGTCGACGTCACGACCGGTGCCACCGAGGACGACGCCCGGGTGGCCGAGCTGCTGCGCCGGACCGGCCGGCGGGCCCTCGTCGTGGCCAACAAGGTCGACGACACGAGCCGCGAGGCCGACGCGTGGGAGCTGCTGTCCCTGGGCCTCGGCGAGCCCCACCTGGTCAGCGCCCTCCACGGCCGCGGCACCGGCGACCTGCTGGACACCGTGATCGGCCAGCTGCCCGAGGAGGCCGGGGCGGACGGCGATGAGGCGGCCGACGACGGCCCGGGCGAGGACGAGGTCGCGGTGGCCATCGTCGGGCGGCCCAACGTCGGCAAGTCGACGCTGTTCAACCGCCTGATCGGCGAGGAGCGGGCGATCGTCCACGACATGCCGGGGACGACCCGCGACACCGTCGACACCGTCGTCGAGACCGACCTCGGCCGGGTGCGGCTGGTCGACACCGCCGGCATGCGGCGCAAGTCCCGCATCGGCGAGGGCACGGAGTACTACTCGCTGGTGCGGGCCCTGCAGGCCGTCGACGAGGCCGACGTCGCCCTCCTGGTCATCGACGCCACCGAGGGTGTCACCGGCCAGGACCAGCGGCTCGCCGAGCGGGTCGACGCCGCCGGGTGCCCGATCGTCGTCGTGCTCAACAAGTGGGAGGTGCTCGACGCCGAGCAGCGGGCCGAGGTCCGCTGGCAGGTCACCGAGCGGCTGCGCTTCGTCGGGGAGGCGCCGGTCCTGCCGGTGAGCGCCCGCACCGGCAAGGGCGTGCACAAGCTGTTCTCGGCCCTGGCCACCAGCGTCGAGGCCTACCAGCGCCGCATCCCGACCAGCCGGGTCAACGAGGTCCTGCGCGCCGCGCAGGCCGCCCAGCCGGCACCCGGCGGCGCCCGGGTCCTCTACGCCACGCAGGGGGCCACCGAGCCGCCCACCTTCACGCTGTTCGCCAACCGCGAGCTGCCCCGGACCTACCTGCGCTACCTCGAGCGCAAGCTGCGCGAGGCCTTCGACCTGGGGCCGACGCCGGTCAAGCTGCGCGTCCGCCGGCGCGGTGGGTGACAGCTCGGTGACAGTCGGTACCAGGGACGTGACCGCACCACTACCATCGCCGTTCACATGAAGCCGATCCTGGCCCTCGTGGGGATCGCCTCCCTCGTCGCCGCCGTCGTCTGGTCCCGCACGGCGCGCCGGCTGCACGAGGTCTGGAAGCGGGTCGAGGCGGAGCGCGGCCCCGACGCCGACGTGACCGTCCTCGCCCGGTCGGCGTTCCGCAAGGACCTGCACACCACCTGCCTCTACGGGGTGCTGGCGCTGGCGGCCGCCGGCGTGGTCACCGCCGGCGAGCAGATCCCCAGCCTGCTGTTCCTGCTGATCCTCGTGCCGGTCGGCCTGTCCGTCGCCTACGGGCGCGACTTCGCCCGCGAGACCCGGCTCGCCGAGCAGCG
Source organism: Thermoanaerobacterales bacterium (assembly GCA_017577565.1). Lineage (GTDB taxonomy): Bacteria > Actinomycetota > Acidimicrobiia > Acidimicrobiales > VFJN01 > ZC4RG19. The sequence continues at coordinate 5,591 of PKRH01000035.1, forward strand.
GACGACCATCGAGCGGCGGGCCGAGGAGGTGCTCAGCCAGGAGGAGCTCGCCCCCAAGCGGTGGGCCGCCCGGCTTGCGCCCGAGGACCTGCCCGACTTCCCGGGCTTCGAGCTCGGCCGGGTCTACCAGGCCGGCACCGGCATGATGGCCGGCGACTTCTACGACGTCTTCCGGGTGGCGCCGTCGCGCATCGCGGCGGTCATCGGCGACGTCACCGGCCAGGGCATCGACGCGTCGATCACCGCCTTCCAGGCCAAGTACCTGCTGCGAGTGTTCCTGCGGCAGTACCGCGACCCGGCCCAGGCCCTGGAGGAGCTCAACACGCAGATGTCGACGCCCGACCGCAGCGAGGAGTTCATCTCGCTGGTGGTCGTCGTGTTCGACACCGAGGCCGGCACCCTGCGCTTCGCGTCGGCGGGGCACCCCGCCGCCTGGCTCTGGCACGACAAGGAGGTGCGACCGCTGCGGGCCACCGGACCGCTGCTCATGCTCGACCCCCGCGGCTCGTACCACAGCCGCGAGATCGACCTCGACCCCGGCGACCTGCTGCTCATGTACACCGACGGCCTGGCCGAGGTGCGCAACGGCGACCAGATGTTCGGCGAGGAGCGGATCGCCAACGCGCTGCGCCGCGACCCGCAGCAGTCCCCGGACGTGCTCTGCAAGAACCTGCTGGAGTCGGCGCGGGACTTCTCGTCCGAGACGATCACCGACGACGTGGCCATCCTGGCCATCCGCCGCACCTGACGTGGGCGCCGACGAGACCGCCGACGGCGGGACCGACCGGCCCGCGGCCGGCCACCCCACCCCGAGCCCCCACACCAGCGAGGAGCTGGCCCGCCTGACCCGGCGGGCGCTGGCCGGCAACCTGGCCAAGGCGGGCGAGAAGCTGGCCGCCCAGAACAAGCTCTTCGTCCGCGACCGGCTGGCCCTGCTGCTGGACGCCGGTTCGTTCGTCGAGGACGGCCTGCTGGCCAACAACCGGGCCGAGGACCTGCCGGCCGACGGCGTGGTCACCGGGGTCGGGCGGATCGAGGGCCGGCCGGTGTGCGTCGTGGCCAACGACCCGACGGTGAAGGCCGGCTCCTGGGGCGCCCGCACCGTCGAGAAGATCGTGCGGATGACCGAGTACGCGCTCCGCCACGAGCTGCCGGTCTTCTGGCTCGTCGACTCGGCGGGGGCCCGCATCACCGACCAGGTCGAGCTGTTCCCGGGCCGGCGGGGCGCCGGGCGCATCTTCTACAACCAGGTGCGGCTGTCGGGGCGGGTGCCGCAGATCTGCTGCCTGTTCGGGCCCTCCGCGGCCGGGGGCGCGTACATCCCCAGCTTCTGCGACGTCGTGTTCATGGTCGAGGGCAACGCGTCGATGTACCTCGGCTCGCCCCGCATGGCCGAGATGGTCATCGGCGAGGTGACGTCGCTCGAGGAGATGGGGGGCGCCCGCATGCACGCCACGGTGTCGGGGTGCGGCGACAACCTGGCCGTCGACGACCAGGACGCGCTCGACCAGGCCCGCGCCTGGTTCAGCTACTTCCCCCAGACCTGGCGGGAGGCCCCGCCCCGCTACGAGCCCCGTCCGCCGGCCCGCACCCTGACCGCCGACATGATCCCGGCGGAGGAGCGGCTGGCCTACGACGTCCACGACGTCATCGACGCCATCGTCGACGCCGAGTCGTTCTTCGAGCGCATGCCGCTGTTCGCGCCGGAGATCGTCACCGGCCTGGCGCTGCTCGACGGCCGGCCCGTGGGGATCGTGGCCAACAACCCCCAGGTCAAGGGCGGGGTGCTGTTCGTCGACTCGGCCGACAAGGCGGCGCGCTTCATCTGGCTGTGCGACGCCTTCAACATCCCGCTGATCTTCCTGGCCGACGTGCCGGGCTTCATGGTCGGCACCGAGGTCGAGCGGGCGGGGATCATCCGCCACGGCGCCAAGATGGTCACCGCGGTCAGCGAGGCGACCGTGCCGAAGATCTCGGTCATCCTGCGCAAGGCCTACGGCGCCGGGCTGTACGCCATGGCCGGGCCGGCCTTCGAGCCCGAGGCCACCCTGGCGCTGCCCACGGCCCGGATCGCGGTCATGGGGCCCGAGGCCGCCGTCAACGCCGTGTACGCCAACCGCATCGCGGCCATCGAGGACCCCGCCGAGCGCGAGGCGTTCGTGAGGGCCGAGCGCGAGCGGTACGAGGCCGACGTCGACATCTACCGGCTGGCGTCGGAGCTGGTCGTCGACGCGGTGGTCGACTTCGGCGACCTGCGGGACGAGCTGGTGCGCCGCCTCGCGCTGGCCGAGGGCAAGGACCGCCACTTCACCGACCGCCGTCACGGCGTCCCGCCCGTCTGAGGCCGGGGTGGGGGTCGCGCCCGCCCGGCCGGCCCACGTCCGGCGTCGCTGACGTGGCGTGGTGGTGGTGAGGGACGCCGGAACGGGCGGGGGAGCCGCTCGCCCCCTGGTCAGTGGACCGGGTCGGTGTGCCTCCGGGTGGGGGACGCCGGTAGCGTCTGGTGACGGCCCCCCGACGAGGTCGTCTTCCCCCATGCCCTGGTGCGAGACCTGCAGCCGGTTCCTGAACCCGAACACGCTCCGGCCCGACGGCTCGTGCCCCTCGTGCGGCCGCGTGGTCGCGGTGCCCGCCGAGCAGGCCGAGGAGCTGGAGAAGGCGCCGTGGCACTTCAAGCTGCTGCTCGTCGCCGTCGTGCTCTACCTGGGCTGGCGGCTGGTGCAGATGATCGGCTGGGTGCTCTTCTGACCGCCGGTCGCCGTCCCGGGTGACTCGCACGCCCCTCCCGGGACGCCCGGCGGCCCGGGCCGGAGCGGAGTGGCGGGGGAGCGCGACGAGGTTGCTACGATGACTGTCCCCGTCGGGCTGTGGCGCAGTTTGGTAGCGCACTTGACTGGGGGTCAAGGGGTCGCAGGTTCAAGTCCTGTCAGCCCGACCAACGACACCGCAGGTCAGAGCCGGTCCGCAGGGCCGGCTCTGCTGCTGTCGCGGGCGGCGACGCACCCACGGGCCGGCCCGGGGTCGCGCCCGGTCACCGGACGCCGGCCGGTACCGGGCGGTCGGAGCGGGTAGTCGGGAGGAGGGACTGCCCGCGGGGTGGCCGCCGGATGCGGAGCGCAGCGGGGGCCGTCTCTACTCTCGGTTCCTGACAGGAATCTGAACGAGGAGTCAGACCCCCTTGATTGACGAGAAGCTGACCGGAGTGTTCGCCGAGGTCGTGCGGCGCAACCCCGGGGAGCCGGAGTTCCACCAGGCCGTGCGCGAGGTGCTCGAGTCCCTCGGGCCGGTCCTGGCCAAGAACCCCGACCTCGCCGAGTACAAGGTCATCGAACGCCTGTGCGAGCCCGAGCGGCAGATCATCTTCCGGGTCCCGTGGCAGGACGACTCGGGGGAGATCCACATCAACCGCGCCTTCCGGGTCGAGTTCAACAGCGCCCTCGGCCCCTACAAGGGCGGGTTGCGGTTCCACCCCTCGGTCAACCTGGGGACCATCAAGTTCCTCGGGTTCGAGCAGACGTTCAAGAACGCCCTCACCGGCATGCCCCTCGGCGGGGCCAAGGGCGGCGCCGACTTCGACCCCAAGGGCCGCAGCGAGAACGAGATCATGCGGTTCTGCCAGAGCCTCATGACCGAGCTGTACCGGCACCTGGGGGAGTACACCGACGTCCCCGCCGGTGACATCGGCGTCGGCACCCGCGAGATCGGCTACCTCTTCGGGCAGTACAAGCGGATCACCAACCGCTACGAGTCCGGCGTGCTCACCGGCAAGGGCGTGGAGTGGAGCGGCGCCCTCGTGCGCACCGAGGCGACCGGCTACGGGACGGTCTACTTCGTCCGCGAGATGCTGGCCGCCCGGGGCGAGACCCTGGACGGCAAGGTCTGCGTCGTGTCGGGCGCGGGCAACGTCGCCGTCCACGCCGTCGAGAAGCTGGTCGAGCTGGGTGCCAAGGTGGTCGCCTGCTCCGACTCGACGGGCTTCGTCGTCGACGAGAAGGGCATCGACATCGAGCTGCTCAAGACCGTCAAGCTCCACGAGCGGGGCCGCCTGTGCGACTACGCGGAGCGCCGGCCGGACGCCGTGTACCGCGACCGGGGCTCGGTGTGGGAGGTACCCTGCGACGTCGCCCTGCCGTGCGCGACCCAGAACGAGCTGACCGGCCGCGACGCCGCGACGCTCCTGCGCAACGGCTGCATCGCCGTCGCGGAGGGCGCCAACATGCCGACGACCCCCGAGGCCGCCCGGATGTTCCAGGAGGCCGGCATCGCCTTCGGTCCCGGCAAGGCGGCCAACGCGGGCGGGGTCGCCACCTCGGCGCTCGAGATGCAGCAGAACGCCAGCCGCGACTCGTGGTCGTTCGAGTACACCGAGGCCCGGCTGGCCGAGATCATGGCCCGCATCCACGAGACCTGCTTCATGACCGCCGAGGAGTACGGCGCTCCCGGCAACTACGTCGTCGGCGCCAACATCGCCAGCTTCCTCAAGGTCAGCCGGGCGATGGTGGCGCTGGGCCTGGTCTGAGGGTCAGGCCGGGGTCCGGCTGCGGCGCGAGCGGCGCCGCCCGTCCGGCGGATCGACGTCGTCGTCGCCGGACGAGACCGGCTCGGACGACGGGGTCAACGGCGCCCCCGTCTCCGGAGCCTCCGCCACGGCCTCCAGGTAGCCGTGGAAGGTGATGTCCTCCTCCTCGACGGTGATCGACCGCAGGCGCCGCCGCACCAGGGTGGTGCGGGCCTTGACCGCAGCGTCGTCGGGGAGCCCGTCCAGGGAGGCGATGAAGTCGCGCAGGTCGCCGAGCGTCATCGCTCCCGAGGGGTTCGAGCCTGTGATGGTGCGTCGCACCCGCCCATCCTGACGCACGCCCGCCGCCCGGTGCGCTCGCGATCCGCCCACCACGGCCCGCGCCCGCCGGCCGGATACCGTCTGGTCGCATGTGTGGCCGCTTCGTCTCCGCCTCGCCGCCCGACCAGATCGCCCGCTACTTCGACGCGGCCGCGCCCGAGGCGCTGCTCGAGCCCTCCTACAACGTCGCGCCGACCAACGACGTCTACGCCGTGCTCGCCGACGGGGGCGTCCGCCGGGTGGACGCCTTCCACTGGGGCCTGGTGCCGGTGTGGGCCAAGGACCCCAAGGTCGGCGCCCGCATGATCAACGCCCGGGCCGAGACGCTGGCCGAGAAGAACGCCTACAAGCCGGCCTTCCGGCGCCGCCGCTGCCTGATCCCGGCCGACGGCTTCTACGAGTGGCGGAAGGTCCCCGGCCAGAAGCAGAAGCAGCCATACTACATCACCCGCACCGACGGCGAGCCCCTCGTCTTCGCCGGCCTCTGGGAGGTCTGGAAGCCGAAGGGCGCGTCGGGCGAGCCCACGGGGGAGGAGCTGCGGTCGTGCACGATCATCACGACCTCGGCCAACGAGACGATGCGCCCCGTCCACGACCGCATGCCGGTCATCCTCCCGCCCTCCGCCTGGGACGAGTGGCTCGACCCGGGGAACGACGACATCGAGACGCTGGGCAAGCTGCTCGTGCCGGCGCCGCCCCAGCTCATCCGGCTGACGCCGGTGTCGACCCTGGTCAACAACGTGCGCAACAAGGGGCCGGAGCTCATCGAGCCGGCCCCCGAGCCGGCCACGCTCGACGGGCTGGGCTGAGCCGCCGGCGCGGCCGGCCGGTCAGCTCCGCCGCAGGGCGGCGTCGACCCGGTCGCCGTGGCCCTGGTCGCGCAGCGCCGCCCGCAGGCGCTCGGCGGCGTCGTCGAGGGCCTCGGGGCTCGCGCCGTGGTCGGCCTTGGCGAAGGTCAGGTCGGCCTCGGTGTCGATGGGGATGACGTGCAGGTGGCAGTGGGGCACCTCGAGGCCGGCGATGATCATGCCGATCCGGGTGGGCGAGAACGCCTGCATCTGCGCCTTGCCGACGTGCTGCGCGACCACCATCAGGTGGGCGGCCAGGTCGGGTTCGAGGTCGAGCCAGTGGTCGACCTCGGCGATCGGCACCACGAGGGCGTGGCCGGGGCGGATGGGGGCGATGGTGAGGAAGACCACCGCGCGGTCGTCGCGCCACACGAAGCGGCCCGGGATCTCCCCCTCGATGATCTTCGTGAACAGGGTTGCCATCGGCGCGACACCCTACGCTTCGGCCCTGATGGCTGGCACCACGTCGTCCTCGCGCCTCGCCACCCTCCCCAACGTCGTGACGTTGGTGCGGCTGGCGTGCCTGCCCGTGTTCCTCTACCTGCTGTTCGGCCGGGAGCACCGGGCCGCGGCGGCGTGGCTGCTGGCCGGCCTCGGCGCCACCGACTGGGTCGACGGCTACCTGGCCCGCCACCTGGGGCAGGTGTCGGAGATGGGCAAGGTCCTCGACCCCGTGGCCGACCGCCTGCTGTTCATCGTGGGCGGCGGGGGCATCCTGGTCGACGGGTCGGTGCCGCTGTGGTTCGGCCTCGTCGTGCTCGTGCGCGAGCTCCTCGTCGGCGGGACGACGCTGGTGCTGGCCGCGCTGGGCGCCCGCCGCATCGACGTCACCTGGTGGGGCAAGGCGGGGACGTTCGGGCTGATGATCTCGTTCCCGCTGTTCCTCGCCAGCCACTCCACCCTCGGCTGGGCGGACACCGCAGGGGTGCTGGCCTGGGTCGCCGGGATCCCCGGGCTGGCCCTCAGCCTGCTCGCCGCGGCGCTCTACGTGCCGCTGGCCCGCCGGGCGCTGGCCGAGGGGCGGGCCGCCCGACGGCTCGGCGTCGCCTGAGCACCGGGCGGCCCGTCCGGCGCGCTCGCCGTGAGGGGGTACGGTCGGGGCATGAAGGCGGTGATCATGGCAGGCGGCGAGGGCACCCGCCTTCGACCGCTGACGTCGAACTCCCCCAAGCCGATGATGCCCATCGCCAACGCCCCGATGATGGAGCACATCGTGCGCCTGCTCCGGGAGCACGGCTTCGACGACATCGTCGTCACGGTGGCGTTCATGGCGAACCACATCCGCAACTACTTCGGCGACGGGTCCGAGCTGGGCGTGCGCATGGTCTACGCCACCGAGGAGACCCCCCTGGGCACCGCCGGCTCGGTGCTCAACGCCCGGGACGAGCTCGACGAGCGCTTCCTCGTCATCTCCGGGGACGTCCTCACCGACATCGACCTCACCTCGGTCGTCCGCTTCCACGAGGAGCACGGCGCGCTGGCCACGATCGCCCTGACGCCGGTCGAGAACCCCCTCGAGTTCGGCATCGTCATCACCCGCGAGGACGGCTCGATCGAGCGGTTCCTCGAGAAGCCGACCTGGGGCCAGGTGTTCAGCGACACCATCAACACCGGCATCTTCGTGCTCGAGCCCGAGATCTTCGACCACATCGAGTCCGGGCGGCCGGTCGACTTCAGCTCCGAGGTGTTCCCCCGGCTGCTCGAGGAGGGCAAGCCGCTCTACGGGGCGGTCGTCGAGGGCTACTGGGAGGACGTCGGCACGCTGGAGGCCTACGTCCGGGCCCACAAGGACGTGCTCGACGGGAAGGTCGACGTCGAGATCCCCGGCTTCGAGATCAGCGACGGCGTCTACGTGGGGGAGGGCGCCGACATCCACCCCGACGCCCGCATCGAGGGCCCGGTCATCATCGGGGACTACTGCCGGGTCGAGGGCGACGCCCGGCTCGGCGAGTACACGGTGCTGGGCACGAACGTGCGGGTGCGGGCCGGTGCCGACCTGGAGCGGGCCGTCATCCACGACAACACCTACGTGGGGGAGGGCGTGCGCCTGCGGGGCACGACCGTCGGGCGCTCCTGCGACCTGCGCAACGGCGTGCGGGGCGACGAGGGCGTCGTGCTCGGCGACGAGTGCTTCGTCGGCGAGCAGGCGGTGCTGACCGCCGGGGTGAAGGTCTACCCGTTCAAGACCGTCGAGAGCGGGGCGGTCATCAACAGCTCGATCGTCTGGGAGTCGCGCGGGTCCCGCTCGCTGTTCGGCCGCCTCGGCGTGTCGGGCCTCGCCAACGTCGACGTGACCCCCGAGCTCGCCACCCGGGTCGCCATGGCCTTCGGCACGACGCTGAAGAAGGACGCCACGGTGGTCACCTCCCGCGACTCCAGCCGGTCGGCCCGGATGCTGAAGCGGGCGATGATGGCCGGCCTCAACGCCTCCGGCGTCAACGTGCGCGACCTCGAGGTCGCCTCCATCCCGGTCACCCGGTTCGCCGTCGCCCGGCCCGAGTTCGACGCCGGCATCACGATCCGCCTCGCCCCCGACGACCCCCAGTCGGTCGTCATCCGGTTCTTCGACGCCAAGGGCGCCGACATCACCGAGGGCGCGCAGCGCAAGATCGAGCGCCTGTTCCTGCGGGAGGACTTCCGGCGGGTGTTCCCGGGCGAGATCGGCGACATCGGGTTCCCGCCCCGCCACCTCGAGCTCTACGCCGTCGCCCTGGAGCAGGTCGTCGACGTCGAGCGCATCGCCGAGGCCGGCTTCAAGGTCGTCGTCGACTACGCCTACGGCTCGACGTCGTTCGTGATGCCGAACATCCTCGCCAAGCTCGGGGCGGACGTGCTGGCCGTGAACCCGTTCGCGTCGACGACCGGCCTCATGCGCTACGACCGCGACCAGCACGCCGCGGCGGTCGCCAACCTGGTCACGGCGTCGGGGGCCTCGCTGGGGGCGGTGATCGACCCCGACGGCGAGAACCTCACCCTGGTCGACGACTCCGGGCACGTGCTCACCGACGACGAGGCGCTGCTCGCCTTCGTCACCCTCGTCGCCCGCCACCTCGACGGCGGGGCGATCGCCCTGCCGCTGTCGGCCACCGCCCACGCCGAGCGCCTGGCCGGCCAGCACGGCATCGAGATCCTCCGCACCAAGATGTCCAACGCCGCGCTCATGGAGGCGGCGTCCCGGCCGAACGTCGGCTTCGCGGCCAACACCGAGGGCGGGTTCATCCTCCCCCGGTTCCTGCCGGCCTTCGACGGCGCGGCGGCGATGGTGCGCATGCTCGAGCTGCTCGCCCTCGACGGCACCCCGCTGTCGAAGGTCGTCGGGTCGCTGCCGCGGGTCCACATCGCCCACGAGACGGTCGTGACCCCGTGGGAGCAGAAGGGCACCGTCATGCGCGAGCTCGTCGAGCTGTCGAAGGACCGCAGGGTCGACCTGGTCGACGGCGTGAAGGTCCACCACGACCAGGGCTGGGCCCTGGCGCTGCCCGACCCCGAGGAGCCGGTCACCCACGTCTGGGCCGAGGGGGAGACGGGCGCGGACGCGAAGCGGCTCGCCCAGGAGTACGCTCGGCGCATCCGGCAGCTCCTGCGCTGAGGGGCGGGGGCCGCCGGCCGGGGGCCCGGGGGGACCCCCGCTGCAGCGCGCCCTCAAGCGGCGCTCGAGGGTTGCACGGGGCTTGCAGGCCGGCGGCCGGGCCGCCGACCAGGGGCGACGCGGCGCACCCGCGCCCAACCCTCAAGCAGCCGTCGAGCCCCGGGGATGTTCGCTACCCTGCCTCCCCATGGACATCCCCTCGGAGCTCCGCTACTCCCCCGAACACGAGTGGGTGCTGGTCGAGGACGGTCGAGCCCGGGTCGGCATCACCGACTACGCGCAGGACGCGCTGGGCGACATCGTCTTCGTCGACCTGCCGGACGTGGGCACCAAGGTGGAGCGCGGGGCGACCGTGAGCGAGGTGGAGTCGACCAAGTCGGTGTCCGAGGTCTACGCGCCGGTCGGCGGCACGATCGTCGAGGTCAACGCCGACCTGGCCGACAACCCCGACCGCATCAACGACGAGCCGTACGGTGAGGGGTGGATGTTCGTCATCGAGCTCGCCGACCCCGGCGAGCTGGACGAGCTCCTCGACGCCGAGGGGTACCGGGCCCTCATCGAGGGGTGATCGACGTGCCCGACGACGCCATCTGCAGGCAGTGCGGCCACCGCAACCAGCCGGGGTCGAACTTCTGCTCGTCGTGCGGGGCGCCGATGGCGCGGCGCGACGACCCCACGACCGTCACCTTCATCCCCGAGCCCGGCGACGCCTACGACGAGATGTCCGTCGACGTGGGCGACACGCCGGAGGGCATCGGCATCCTGGTCGTGAAGCGGGGTCCCAACGTCGGGTCGCGCTTCGCCCTCGAGAAGGACGTCGTCAACGCCGGCCGGCACCCCGACAGCGACATCTTCCTCGACGACGTCACGGTGTCGAGGCGCCACGCGGAGATCGTGCGCGAGGGCGGGCAGTACTACGTGCGGGACGTCGGCTCGCTCAACGGCACCTACCTGAACCGTGTCCGGGTCGACTCCGCCCCGCTGCACGACGGCGACGAGCTGCAGATCGGCACCTTCAAGCTCGTGTTCCTCACGGGGAGGGGAGATGTCACGTGACGCGTGCACCGACTGACCGGTCCCACCTGTCGATCGGCGAGGTCCTCTCGCTCCTGCAGGAGGAGTTCCCGGACGTCACCATCTCGAAGATCCGGTTCCTCGAGAGCCAGGGCCTCCTCGATCCCGAGCGGACGCCGTCGGGCTACCGCAAGTTCTACGAGGGCGACATCGAGCGCTTGCGGAAGATCCTGACGTTGCAGAAGGACCACTACCTGCCGCTCAAGGTCATCAAGGCCCGACTGGACGAACCCGAGGGGATCCGCCCCGCTCCCACGGACGCGGGTCCCGATCGGCGCCCGGCGGTGAACGGCACGACCGACCCCGGCACCCCGTCGCCCGGCCCGGCGAACCGGGCGGCGCTGGAGGAGCCGGGGCAGGTCGCGGTGGCGGTCGACGAGCAGCCGGCCCGCGCGGCGCCGCCGGGCAGCGAGCGGGTGCGCGCCGCGGGCGAGGAGCGGGGGGCGGCCCGCCCGGCCGGCGCCGCAGACGCCGGGGCCGGCGTCCGGTCCCGCTCGGGACGGCGACGCCGCCCCGACGTGGCCGACGTCATCGAGGGCCCCGCGCCGCCGCCCGCGGCGGCGGACACCGACCCGACGATCCAGCTGCCCCGGCCGCGCCGGACGGCGTCCCGCTCCGGCGCCTCCCGGGCCGCGAGCGACGTCGACAGGGAGGTGAGCCTCACCGCCGAGGAGCTGTGCCAGGCGAGCGGCCTGCCGGCCCGGGGGCTGCGCGAACTCGAGGGCTACGGTCTGGTGGAGCCGCACGTGGTCGGCGACACCAGCTACTACGACGCCGACGCCCTCGTCGTCGCCCGCACCTACGCGGCCTTCCGCGAGCACGGCATCGAAGCCCGGCACATCCGGGCCTACAAGGTGGCCGCCGAGCGCGAGGCCGGGCTGTACGAGCAGATCGTCCTGCCGCTCCTCAAGCAGCGGAACCCGGAGGCCCGCCAGCGGGCGGCCGAGACGGTCGCCGAGCTGGTGCGGCTGGGCGACCAGATGCGGTCCGTGCTGCTGCGGCGCAACCTGCGCGACCTGCTGCCCCCCGCGTCGTCCGGGTGACGGGAGGACGGTTCCTGCCGAAGAAGGGCTGCGGACCAGACGAAAAATCCGCCGAGTGGGAGTAGGGTTGGCGACGATGGCCGTCGAGATGGAACTCGTGAGCGTCGAGGCGCCAGAGCGCCCCACGCGCACCCCGGTCGTCATCCTGCGCGAGACCACGGGTCAACGGCGCATCCTCCCGATCTTCATCGGCACGCCCGAGGCGCAGGCGATCGCGCTGTCGCTGCAGAAGATCGAGACGCCGCGCCCCATGACCCACGACCTCATGAAGAACCTGCTCGAGGAGATCGGCGCCCGGGTCGAGCGCATCACGGTCACCGCGCTGCGGGACGGCACCTTCTACGCGGAGATCGCGCTCTCGGCCCACGGCGAGATCCGGACGGTGTCGAGCCGGCCGTCGGATGCCATCGCGCTGGCCATCCGCATCGGCTCGCCGATCTACGCCGAGGAGGAGGTCCTCGACGAGGCCGGCCGGATCGAGCAGCCCGACGAGGAGCAGGCCGAGCAGATGGTCGAGGAGTTCCGGGAGTTCATCGACCACGTCAACCCCGAGGACTTCGCCACCTGACCACCTGGGGCGCGGCCGGGCGTTGACCCCGGGCGCGCGGGGCCGTAGCCTGCCAGATCGTGACACCGGCGTAATTCCGCCGGTGTCGCGTCGACCCAGGAGATCCCCCGTGAGCGAGCCCTCCAGCCCGGTCGAGTCGTTCAGCGGCAAGAAGGCGGCCGACATCGTCGGCATCAGCTACCGGCAGCTCGACTACTGGGCGCGCACCGACCTCATCCGCCCGTCGGTGGCCGACGCCCACGGCAGCGGCACGCGCCGCCGCTACAGCTACCGCGACCTGCTGGAGCTGAAGCTGGTCAAGACCCTGCTCGACAACGGCATCAAGCTCGAGTCCATCCGGAAGGCGTTCGCCTACCTGCGCGAGCAGCTGAACGAGGACCTCTCGGCGGCCAAGCTGGTCATGGTCGGCAACAGCGCCGTGCTCGTGCGGGAGAACGACGAGCTCATCGACGTCGTCAACCGCTACCAGGGCCAGGGCGTGCTCAACCTGCTGGCCCTCGACGGCGTGCAGAGCGAGGTCGACGCCGCCATCGTCGAGCTCTTTCCCTCGGAGGGCGACGAGGGCGAGGCCGAGGCCGGCGACGCCGACGATGCCGGCGGGCCGGCGCGCCCAGCCGCCGAGGGCGGGAGCTGACGCCCCTGGCGGCCGCCCCGCCACCGTCGGTGGGAGCCCCGATCGCGGAGGGGCGCCGGCACTAGCCTCGGCGCCCGTGACCCTGAAGACATCGCCGCTCGACAACCGCCACCGCGCCCTCGGCGCCAAGATGGCCCCGTTCGGCGGGTGGGAGATGCCGATCCAGTACCCGACGGGCACGCTGGCCGAGCACCGGGCCTGTCGCACCGACGCGGCGGTGTTCGACGTCAGCCACCTGGGCACCGTGCGGGTCACCGGCCCCGACGCGTTCGACCGGCTGCAGGCGGCGCTCACCAACGACCTGTCCAAGATCGGACCGGGGCGCACGCAGTACACCCACCTGCTCGACCCCGACGACGCCTCGGTCGTCGACGACATCATCGTCTGGTGGGTGGCGGAGGAGCGCTTCGACGTCATGCCCAACGCCTCGAACACGGCCCGGGTGCTCGCCGCCATCGGCGGCGAGGACGTCACCGCCACCCGGGCGGTCCTCGCGGTGCAGGGCCCGGGTGCCCGCGAGCGGCTGGCCACGGTGTCGCCCGAGGCCGCCGCCGTCCGGCGCCGGGCGGTGGCGGAGGTCGACGTGCTCGGGCACACCTGCGTCGTCGCCGGGACGGGCTACACGGGGGAGGACGGCGTCGAGATCGCCGTCCCCGTCGCGGGCGCCGCCCGGGTCTGGGACGCGATCCTGGCGGCCGGTGTCACCCCCGCGGGGCTCGGCGCCCGCGACACGCTGCGGCTCGAGGCCGGGCTCCCGCTGCACGGCCACGAGCTCGGCCCCGGCATCACGCCGCTGCAGGCCGGCCTCGAGGCCGTCGTCGCCTGGGGCAAGGGCGGCTTCCTCGGCCACGACGCCCTCCTCGCCGAGCGCGAGCGCGGCGTCAGCCGCCGCCTCCGGGGCCTCGAGGTCGAGGGCCGGCGGCCGCCCCGGGCCGACTGCCCGGTGCTGCTCGACGGCGAGCAGGTGGGGGTCGTGACCAGCGGGAACATCTCGCCGATGCTCGGCCGGGGCATCGCGCTGGCCTTCCTGCGGCCCGACATCGAGCCGGGCGACGAGGTCGTCGTCGACATCCGCGGCACCCGGGCGCCGGCCCGGGTCGTCACCCCGCCCTTCTACCGCTCGGGCGGCTGAGCGCTCTCGCGGTCGCCACCATCGCACGGGGCGTGGCCGGCCGCCCACGCAGCCCGTAGCCTTCCCATCGAGACCGTCACGAGATCGGGGGGATGCGATGGCTCTGGCACCGCTGGTCGAAGAGGCGCTCGGGGGCGACATCCCGGTCGGCGTCGAGGCGTACGACGGCAGCCGGGCCGGCCCGGCCGACGCGGCGACCACGCTGGTCATCCGGTCGCCCGACGCCGTCTGCCGGGTCCTGACGGCGCCGGGCGAGCTGGGGCTGGCCCGGGCCTACGTCGCCGGCGACCTCGACCTGCGCGGCAGCATCTGGGACCTGCTGGCGCTGCGCGACCGCCTCCCGGGCGTGCGCCTGTCGCCGAGGATGCTGCGCCGGCTCGTCGACGAGCTCGGCGGCTGGCGCCAGGTGCGGCGCCTGCCCCCGCCCCGGGAGGAGGCCCGGCTGCGGGGCCGCCGCCACAGCCCGCAGCGGGACGCGGCAGCCATCAGCCACCACTACGACGTCTCCAACGAGTTCTACCGGCTGGTGCTCGGGCCGAGCATGACCTACTCGTGCGCGGTCTTCCGCCACCCGGACGACTCGCTGGAGGACGCCCAGGCCAACAAGTACGAGCTGATCTGCCGCAAGCTCGGGCTCGAGCCCGGCATGCGCCTCCTCGACGTCGGCTGCGGCTGGGGCGGGATGGTCATGCACGCCGCCCGGCACCACGGGGTGCGGGCCGTCGGCGTGACGCTGTCGCGGCGCCAGGCCGAGCTGGCCGAGAAGCGCGTCGTCGAGGCCGGGCTGTCCGGGCAGGTGGAGATCCGGGTCCAGGACTACCGCGACGTCGACGACGGGCCCTACGACGCCATCAGCTCCATCGGCATGTTCGAGCACGTCGGCGAGTCCCGCCTGGCCACCTACTTCGGCCGGTTGCGGGCGCTGCTCCGGCCGGGCGGGCGCCTGCTCAACCACGGGATCAGCCGCCCGCCGGGCAGCCGGTCGGCCCGCCTGCCCCGGAACAGCTTCATCAACCGCTACGTGTTCCCCGACGGCGAGCTCCACGAGGTCGGCCGGGTCGTGTCGATCACGCAGGAGGCCGGCTTCGAGGTGCGGCACCTCGAGTCCCTGCGGGAGCACTACGCGCTGACACTGCGGCGGTGGGTGGCCAACCTCGAGGCGAACTGGCAGCAGGCGGTCGAGGAGGTCGGGGAGGGGCGGGCCCGTGTCTGGCGCCTCTACATGGCCGGCTCGGCGGTCAACTTCGAGGCCGGGCGCACCCAGGTGCACCAGGTGCTCTCGGTGCCCCGCACCGACGACGGCGTCTCCGGCCTGCCGCTGCGCCCGGTGTTCGAGTGACGGCCGGCCCGGGGCCCGCGCCTCAGGCGAGCTGGCGGGCGATGGTGCCGGTGTCGTAGTAGATGCGGACCCCGACGAGGCGGTCGCCAGCGAAGCTGAAGATGGCCGCCGTGCGGCAGCGGAACCGCCGGCCGGTGGCCTCGAAGTCGGGGCCGGAGCCGAGGTGCGTCCCCGTCATCCACATCTCGGCGACGACGGCGTCGTCGGCGTGGTGGAGGTCGATGACCTCGAACCGCAGGTCGGGGAAGTAGCGCAGGATGACCTGGTAGTAGTGGCGGACCTCGGCCGGGCCGTCGTAGACGCGCTGGTTGCCCACGAGCTCGTAGCGGGGGTGGGCGAAGCAGGCGATGGCGGCGTCGGCGTCGTGGGCGTTCTGCGCCTCGAGGAGGCGGCGCAGGACCTGCTCGCGCCGGGCGTTCAGCTTGGTGCCGATCGGCGTGACGTCGGCCACGATCTGCTGGTGCCTCCGGGATCGGGTCGTGCCCCAGGGTAGGGGGCCTCCAGCGTCAGTCGAGCAGGTCGGGCTGCTCGGCGACGATCTTGTCGTAGAGCGGCTGGAAGTTGAGCCAGCCGGCCTGCGGGGTGCCGACCTGGCTGCGGGTCAGCTCGGCGACGTCGTGGTCGATGGCGACCGGCGTCCCCGCGGCCTCGGCCGCCAGCTGCACCTGGCAGGAGCGCTCCATGGTGATGAACCACCAGGCCGCCTCGTCGACCGTCCGGCCCACCGTGAGCAGGCCGTGGTTGCGCAGGATGACGGCCTT
Source organism: Thermoanaerobacterales bacterium (assembly GCA_017577565.1). Classification (GTDB taxonomy): domain Bacteria; phylum Actinomycetota; class Acidimicrobiia; order Acidimicrobiales; family VFJN01; genus ZC4RG19. The sequence goes on from PKRH01000035.1 coordinate 21,419, forward strand.
GTGCGACCCGAGGGCGTGGGCGATCCGCTTGCCCTCCTCGACGTCGAGCACGACGCCCGTGTAGTCGTCGAAGAGGGCGTGGTCCTCGTAGAAGGCGCAGGCGTCCTGGGTGAGCGGGGCCAGGGGGCGGCGGAGCGTCGAGAACGCCCGCCCGTGGATCGAGTGGGTGTGGGCGGCCGCGTTGACGTCGGGGCGGGCGGCGTGGACCTGGCTGTGGATGGCGAAGGCCGCCCGGTTGACCGGCCAGTCGCCCTCGACGACGTTGCCCTCCCGGTCGACGAGGACGAGGTCGCTGGCCCGGATGAGCCCGAAGCTCAGGCCGAACGGGTTGACCCAGAACAGGTCGGGGTGTTCGGGGTCGCGGCCGGTCAGGTGGCCGGCGACCCCCTCGTCGAAGCCGAACTTGTCGAACAGGCGGAAGGCGGCCGCCATCCGCTGCTTCAGGTGGACCCGCTCCTCGTCCGGCGACGAGAAGCGGGGGAACCGGTGTGGCCGTCGCTCGCTCATGTGTCCCCCTCCCGGCGGCGAGTCTACGGGGCGGGGGTGCCGGCGGCCGGGGCCAGCTCCTCCCACAGGCGCCGGCGGTCGGCCTCGGGGTCGGCCTCCACCCGGGGCGCCCGGTCGAGCACGCAGGTGAGCCGGTCCGCCGTGTCGTAGGCCGGCCACTCGAGGTCGTCGTGGGCCGGCGCGGCCGTGCGGGCGGTCTGCACCCAGGCGCCGGCGGTCCGGTCGGCGAGGGCCCGGGCGCCGTCGTCGAGCTCGCCGAGCAGGATCTCGACGCCGCCCCGGTCGAGGTTGTCGAACACGAAGGGCACGTCGATGGCGTGGCAGGCGCCGAGCGCACCGCCCATCGCCGTCGAGGCGAGGTCGAACCGGTACATCCACACCGGCGCGTGGGGGGCCTGCGCCTCGGCGAGGCGGATCGCCGGCTGGCGGAAGACGAGGTCGGTCATGAACGCGCACACGACCCCGTCCGGGTCGGCCTCGGGGAGGGCGCGCCGGTAGGCGTCGACGACGTCGCCGGCGCGGTCGGCGCCGACGAGCCGGGCGATCCGGCGCCGGACCCGCTCCTCGGTGAGGCTGCCGGCGAGGCGCTGCTGCAGGTGGAAGAGGTTCCACTCGTCGGCCGTCGTGCCCACGACGAGCGGGATCCCCGCCGCGCTGCCGGCGGCCACGGCCTCGAGCGGCGGGCGGGGGAGCACGGCGCCGTCGACGACCGGCTGGAAGGGCAGCCCGCCGGGGCGGGACCCGTCGTCGCGGGTGGCGCCCGCCTCGACCTCGGCGGCGACGGCCGCCTGCGCCCGGAGGACGTCCTCGACCGGCGCCTCGAGCAGGGCGTCGAAGCCGGCCGGCGTGAGGTCGAGCGCGGCGAGCAGCCGGCTCGTCACCCACTCGGCCACGTCCGGGGCGTGGACGTTGCTGGCCGCGCCGCTCTGGGCGATGGCCCGGTGGAACAGCCCGGCGGCCTCCGGCGTGCCGAGCAGGGTGCCGACGCTCATGCCCCCGGCCGACTCGCCGAAGATCGTGACGTTGCCGGGGTCGCCGCCGAAGGCGGCGATGTTGTCGCGCACCCACCGCAGCGCCGCGACCTGGTCGCGGATGCCGTTGGCACCGGAGCCCGCGAACTCGCCGTCGAGGTGGCCGAGGTGGAGGAAGCCGAGGGCCCCGAGCCGGTAGTTGATCGTGACCACGACGACCCCGCGCCGGGCCAGCTGCGTGCCGTCGTACCAGACGATGCTGCCGGAGCCCGAGACGAAGGCGCCGCCGTGGATCCACACCATCACCGGGCGGCCGGCGTCGTCGGCGGCCGGCGTGAACACGTTGAGGACGAGGCAGTCCTCGCCGGACGGGCGGTCCTGGCCGCCGAGGACGGCCTCGGTGGGCGAGGGGTTCTGGGGGCAGATGAGGCCGAACGACGTGGCGTCGCGGACGCCCGACCAGGGCTCGACGGGCTGCGGGGGCCGGAAGCGCTCGGCGGTCGCGTAGGGGATGCCGCGGAACTGCAGGACGCCCCGCTTCTCGAGGCCGCGGACCTTGCCGGTGGTGGTCTCGACGATCACGGGCCCGACCTTAGCGGCGCGCTTGACCCGGGGGTCAGGGATCCGACCCCCGGGTCGCGCGGTGGCCGGTGCCCCCGCCGCCGCACGGGGGCACCGGACGCCTCAGCGGGCGATGGAGCGGTTGTAGAGGCGCACCGACAGCGGTGCGCACACGACCACGATCCCGATGATCCAGAGCCAGGTGTAGGCGACGGGGTTGGCGATGGACCACGGGTCGCCCGCGGCGGTCGGCGTGTTCGGGTTCCCGAACAGCTCGCGCAGCGCGTCGGAGAGGGTGGTGATCGGGTTCCACTCGGCGATGACCTGCAGCGGCCCGGGCATCGAGGCCACGGGCACGAAGGTGCTGGCCACGAAGGTGAGCGGGAAGAGGGCGACGAAGGCGATGCCCTGCACCCCCTCGGGCGTCCGCACCACCGAGCCGAGCAGGACGCCGATCCAGATCATGGCGAAGGCGAAGGCCACCATCAGCAGGTAGCCGGCCACGGCGTCGACGACGCTGCCACGGATCCGCCAGCCCACGATGAGCCCGGTGACCGACATGATGGCGATCGGCAGGAACGCCTTGATCAGGTTGGCCACCGCGTGGCCGCCGAGCACCGCGCCCTTGGCGATGGGGAGGGACCGGAAGCGGTCGACCGCCTGGTTCTTGCGGTCGTTGGCGAGGCTCATGGCCACGCCGAACGACGTGAACACGATGGTCTGGGCCATGATCCCGCCCATCAGGAACTCGCGGTAGTTCCCGCCGCCGGGGACGTCGATCGCGCCGCCGAACACGTAGGCGAACAGCAGCACGAACATGATCGGCTGGATGGTGGCGTCGCTGAGCGCCTCGGGCTGGCGCTTCATGTGGACGAGCCCCCGCCGGGCGACGACCCACACGTCGTGGACGACGCCGCGGGGAGGGTGGGGGTCGGTGGTCGGTCCCGGGGCGGCGACCTCCGCGATGCGGGCGGCGGCGCCGTTGCCCGAGGTGGGACCGAGCGCGTCGGTCGTGGTGCTCACGAGTGGGCCTCCTCGAGTGCGTTCTCGTCGTGGTCGATGGCCTGGCCGGTGAGGGTGAGGAAGACCTCGTCCAGCGTCGGCTGGCGCAGGCTGAGGTCCTCGACGCGGATGCCGGCCTCGGCGAGGGCGTTGGCCACGGCCGCCAGGCCCGCGACCCCGTCGGTGGTCGGGGCCGTCACGGTGCGCAGGGGGCGGTCGACGACCGGCTCGTGGCCGGTGCAGCTGGCCAGCAGGCCGGCGGCTGCCTCGAGCAGGTCGTCGTCGGCCAGCGTGATGCCGATGTTGTCGCCGCCGACCTGCCGCTTCAGGCTGCGGGCGTCGCCGCGGGCGATGATCTTGCCCCGGTCGATGACGACGATGTCGTCGGCCAGGCGGTCGGCCTCCTCGAGGTACTGCGTGGTGAGCAGCAGCGTCGTGCCCCGGCCGACCAGCGTGTCCAGCACCTCCCACAGCTCGTTGCGGGCCCGGGGGTCGAGGCCGGTCGTCGGCTCGTCGAGGAACAGCACCTGCGGGCGGGCGACCAGCGTCGCCGCCAGGTCGAGCCGGCGGCGCATGCCGCCCGAGTAGCCCGAGGTCACCCGGTCGGCGGCGTCGACCAGGCTGAACTGCTCGAGCAGCTCGCGGGCCCGGCGCTTGGCCTCGGACCGGCTCAGCTGGTGGAGCTCGCCGATCATGACCAGGTTCTCGTAGCCGGTGAGGAGCGGGTCGACGGTGGCGTCCTGGGCCGCCAGCCCGATGCGCCGGCGCACCTCGTTCGGGTGCCGCCGGACGTCGAAGCCGGCGACGGTGGCCGTGCCCTCGTCGGCGTCGGCCAGGGTGGTGAGGATGCGGACGGCGGTGGTCTTGCCGGCGCCGTTGGGCCCGAGCACCGCGGTGACGGTGCCGGTGGGCACCTCGATGTCGACGCCGGCCAGCGCGGTCTTGGGTCCGTAGCGCTTGACCAGGCCGTGCGCCTCGATGGCGAGTGCTGACGTCATCTCTCAACTGCTCCGGGGGGTCGGGCGGGGGGTCCGGGCGAACGTACGGGGTGAAGTGAACTTGAGGTCAAGGCCCGGCCGGCGGGGTGTTCCCATTGGGAACACGACATGCTCTCAGGTCGGGGCCCGCCGACCAAGCGATTTCCTCGAGGTGACCGCCCGGGCGCCGGGAACTCATCGTGGCGCCGCCCGTGCTGCCAGGGGCACGGGCGGCGACCAGGGCGGTCGGGGAGGGGGTCAGCCCGGTGCGCCGCCGGCGGGCGGCTTGGGCGGGTTCAGGGCGATCGTGCCCAGCGCCGTGCCGACGAGGCGGCCGCCGTTCTCGCACTCCACGGTGACGACGGCCGTCCGGTTCGACAGCGACACGACCCGGCTGGTGGCCCGCAGCACGCCCGGCCGGGTCGGCGCCAGGTAGTTGACCTTGAACTCCAGCGTCGCCGGCCAGGTGCCCCGGGGGACGAGGGGGTACACGGCCGAGCCGAGCACGTGGTCGACGAGCGAGGCCAGCACCGCGCCATGGGCGGCGCCGAAGGGGTTGAGCAGGTGCTCGCCGACGTCGACCTCGGCGACGCACCAGCCCGGCCCCACGTCGGTGAACCGGATGCCGAGCCATCCCGGCAGCCCGGTCCCGCCGCCCTCGGGTGCGGTGGACAGGCGCACCATCTCGCGGGCCAGCTCCTCGTCGAAGCGGTCGCTCCAGTCGGTCGTCTCGGTCACGTCCCCTCCCGGATGGCGAGCGGCGGCGGCCCGGCGCCGGGGCGCGGCCCCGCGCCGGCCGGGTGCCGGGACTCTAGAGGCCGGTGCCGGGGGCCGGCCTCGGCGCCGGGGCGCGCGGAAGGTCGGGGACGTCGGCGCCGCCGCCCGGGCCGCGCGCCGGTGGCGACGGGCGGGCGGGCGGCGCCTCGGCCCGCGGCTCCGGGCGGGGCGCCGGCGGGGCAGGGCCTGGCTCTTATAAACAACTGACGCCGGCGAAGAAAAAAGAGGGGGAGAGGTCAGGGGGGGGCGGGGCCATAGAAAAAAAAAAAAAGAGAAGCAAAGAGAAAGAGGAGACGAAGAGAGAAGACCATGGGGGGATGGGCAGAAGAAAACAGTAGAAGAAGCAGAAAAAGGTGTAGATAATCGATAGAGA
>PKRH01000213.1 GCA_017577565.1 Thermoanaerobacterales bacterium
GGCCGCAGGTCCTTCAGCAGGTCCGGGTCCACGCCGGTGATGGGCCCGACCAGGTTTTCCAGCTCGACCAGCTCCTTGCCGCGCCACCACCAGCGCTCGCCCGGGCCCGCCTGCAGCAGGCCGTCGCTGCCGATCAGGTGCTCGGTGGGCACGCCCCGGGCGGCGAGCAGGCCGGCGATCCGCTCGGCGAGACCGGCGCTGACCGTCTTGATGTCGGCGATCACCTGCGGAGTGGTCCACCGGCTCTGGTTGCCGTAGCGGTCCCGCAGGATGTCCCGGGCCTGGTCGAGGACGCCGTGGTGGTCGGTGCCGGCGGCGACCATCAGGTGGGCCGAGGCGACGTCCATCTCCGAGGTCAGCGTCCACACGTGCAGGTCGTGGACGTCGACCACGCCCTCCAGCGCCAGCAGGTCGGCCTCGAGGCCGGCGAGGTCGACGGTCGGCGGCGCCGCCTGGACGAGGATGCGCAGCGCCTGGGCGCCCAGCCGCCAGGTGCGGGGCAGGATGAACAGCCCGATGGCCACGCCGGTGAGCGGGTCGACCCACTCCCAGCCGGTCAGGCCGATGACCACCGCGGCGGCGATGACCCCGACCGACCCGACGAGGTCGGCGAGCACCTCCAGGTAGGCGCCCTCGACGTTCAGGCTCTCGCGCGCCCCCGCCCGCAGCAGCGCGAAGGCGACGACGTTGGCGGCCAGGCCCACGACGGCGACCGCGAGCATGGGGCCGACCAGCACCTCCGGCGGGTCGCCCCAGCGCCGCACCGCCTCGACCAGGACGTAGACGCCGACGGCGAACAGCAGCACGGCGTTGGCCAGGGCCGCGAGGATCTCGAGCCGGTAGAGGCCGAACGTGCGGGCGCCGCCGCGGCGGCTGGTGTCGGCCAGGTGGATGGCGGCCAGCGCCATGCCCAGCCCGCCCACGTCGGTGAGCATGTGGCCGGCGTCGGACAGCAGGGCGAGCGAGTTGGTGACGACCGCCGCCACGGCCTCCGCCACCATGACCACCCCGAGCACGACGAACGCCGCGAGCAGCCGGCGCTTGTGCCGCGCCCCGGCCCGGAGCGCCCCGTGGCCGTGCGTGTGAGCGTGCTGGTGACCCATCGTCCTTCCCCTGCGAGACTAGAGGAGGTTCCCCCGGGGCGAACGGGCCGCCGGCGTGCCGCGCCGAGGTGGGGTGGCCGGGCGCGTGGCCGGGCTGCACCGCCGCCGCGTGCGGGCGCCCCCGCCCGGCCGGGGGCGGTCGCCACGGCCCGGGGGCCCACCCGCCTAGCCTCGGCGCCGTGACCGGCGAGCGGATCCCCGTCGTGGGGCTGCTGGGCGGCCAGTGGTTCGGGCGCGCCGCCGAGGCCGCCCTGCGGTCCGCGGACGTGCTCCTGGGGCACGCCGACCAGTTCGCGCTCCTCGACCCCACCATCCCCGGCGAGCGGGTCGAGCTGTGGGGCGACCTCGAGGCCGTGCTCGACCGGGCGGTGGCCGAGCGGGACGCGGGCCGGCGCCCCTGCGTCCTGGCGGCCGGCGACCCCGGGTTCCACGGGCTGGTGCGGGTGGCGGCCCGGCGCCTCGGCCCGGCGGGCCTCGAGGTCCACCCGGCGCCGTCGTCGGTGGCCGTCGCCTTCGCCCGCCTCGGCGACGCCTGGGACGACGCCGTCGTCGCCTCGACCCACCGCCTCGACGCCGACGGGGTCGTCGCCGCCGTGGCCGGCAACCCCAAGGTCGCCGTGCTCACGTCCCGCCGCCTCCCGCCCGCGGCGCTGGGCGCCGCGCTGGTCGCCGCCGGGTGCCCCGACCGGGACGTCGCCGTCTGCTCGCGCCTCTGCGAGCCGGCCGAGCGGGTGGTCCGGACCGATCTCGCCGGCCTGGCCGCCGGCGACTTCGACCACCTCTCGGTCGTCGTCCTGCGGGCCCTCGGCCCTGGCCCGGACGCCGGCCCCTTCACCTAGCCTGGGCCGCGTGAGCCCGGTCGTGTCCCGTACCCGATGGGCCGGCCGCGTGCTGGCGGGCGTCCTCGTCGCCACCGCGGCCCTCGCCGTCGCCGCCGCCCCCGCCGGGGCCCACGCGACGCTGATCGACACGACGCCGAGCGGCGACTCGGTGGTCGACGACGTGCCCGAGGCCGTCGAGCTGGTCTTCGACGAGCCCGTCGAGACCGTGGAGGACGGCGTCCGGGTGTTCGGGCCCGACGGCGACCGGGTCGACACCGGCACGGTCGAGACCGCGGACGGCGGGGCCGTCCTGCGGGCGCCGATCGAGCCCGCCGGCACCCAGGGCACCTACACCGTCGCCTGGCGGGTCACGAGCACGGACGGCCACACGATCTCCGGCTCGTTCGTCTTCCACCACGGCACGGCCACCGGTGCGGTCGACGTCGACGACGTCGGGTCCGACCGGGCGACCGACGTCGTCGGCGGGATCGGCCGCTGGCTGGCCTACGCCGGGATGCTGACCGCGGCCGGGGCCGCCACGCTGGCCCTGCTGCGGCCCGGGCCGGGCGGCGCCGGGCCCGACGGGGTCGAGGCCGGCGGGGCGCCCGAGCCGGGGCCGGCCGCGGGGCCACCC
>PKRH01000214.1 GCA_017577565.1 Thermoanaerobacterales bacterium
CCGGGGTGTTCGCGCCGGTGGCGACTGGTGTGTGGTCGTCGGGTCGCCCCGGGGGGGGGGGGCTGCGGCCACGGGGGGAGAGGGCGCGCGCCGGGGGGTTGGGGTGATGGTCGTGCCCGGGTCGGTCCGCAACCCCGCGGCGGCGGGCACCAACGAGCTGCTGGCCGACGGTCGCCCGCCGGCGTGCTCGGCCGACGACGTGCTGGTCGCGCTCGGCCTGGCCACCGTGGGTCGGGCAGGCGGGCCCGACCGCCGTCCGCTGCCGTCGCCCGACGACCGGCGGGTGCTCGAGGCGGTGGGGTGGCAGCCGGTGTCCCTCGACCAGGTCGCGCTGCGCACGGGACTCGGGGTGGCCGAGCTGGCGGCCGCGCTCGACCGCCTCGCCGACACCGGCTGGGTCGCCCGCCACGGCGGCTGGTACGAGCGGGTGGCGGAGGCGGGGCCGTGACCGCCGGCCACGCCCGGCGGGATGCCGCGCCCGGGGGCGGCCGCGTCACTAGCGTGGCCGCCGTGGCCTGGCACCTCGACGAGTTCGAACGGTCGCTGACGTCGGTCGCGCCGTCCACCGTCGAGGCCTACCTGCGCGACCTGCGGGCGTTCACCACCTGGGCCGGGCGGCTCGGGCTCGACGGGCCGGAGGGGGTCGAGCGGCAGACGCTGCGGCGGTACCTCGCCTACCTGGCGACCCGCGGCACGGCCCGCCGCACGATCGCCCGTCGGGCCTCGACGCTGCGCCGCTACTTCCGGTGGCTCCTGCGCACCGGTCGGGTGGCGGTCGACCCGACGGCCGGCCTCGCCGCGCCCAAGGGCGAGGGGCGGTTGCCCCGGGTGCTGCGGCCCGACGAGCTGCGGCACCTGCTGGGCGACGACGGCACCGGCGACGCGCCGACCGCGGCCGCGGCGGCCGGCCACGACCCGGTGGCCGGGGCGGTCGAGCTGCGCGACCGGGCCCTGGTCGAGCTGCTCTACGGCAGCGGGCTGCGGATCGCCGAGGCCACGGCGCTCGACGTCGACGACCTCGACCTCGACCGGTGCCTGGTGACCGTCTGGGGCAAGGGCGACAAGCAGCGCCTCGTGCCGCTCAGCGAGCCGACGGTCGACTGCCTGCGGCGGTGGCTGGCCGACGGCCGCCAGCACCTCGTCACCGAGCACACGCCGGCGGCCGCCGTCTTCCTCAACCGCCGGGGCCGCCGGCTGACGCCCCGGGACGCCCGCCGCATCCTCGACCGGCGGGCGCTCGAGCCGACCCATCCCCACGCCCTGCGCCACACCTTCGCGACGCACCTGCTCGACGGGGGCGCCGACCTGCGGGTCGTCCAGGAGCTCCTCGGGCATTCCGACGTGTCGACCACCCAGCGTTACACTCACGTCTCGAAGGAACGGCTGAGGGCAATCTTCGATGCCACCCACCCGCGCGCTTAGGGGGGGCACGTGACGCACGTCGACGCCGACATCGCCGCCGCGTGGGAGGCCTACAAGCGGGCAGGCGATCGTCCGGCACGAGACGAACTGATCCTGCACTACGCACCGCTGGTCCACATCGTGGCCGCGCGGCTGGCCGCAGGTGCCCCGAGCCACGTCGACCGGGCCGACCTCGTCAGCTACGGCGTCTTCGGCCTGATCGACGCCATCGAGAAGTTCGAGCCCGAGCGGGGTCACCGCTTCGAGACCTACGCGATGGCCCGGATCCGCGGCCACATCGTCGACGAGCTGCGCTCGTTCGACTGGGTGCCCCGCTCGGTCCGGGCCAAGGCGCGGGCCGTCGACGAGGCGCTCGCGCGCCTCGAGGCCGAGCTGCACCGCGAGCCCACCGAGACCGAGCTGGCCGAGGCCATGGGTCTCGACGAGGAGGAGCTGCGCCGGGTCCTGGCGCAGATCGCGCTGATCAACCAGGTCACCTTCGACACGACGCTGGGGGCGGCGCTCGAGGGGGAGGGGCTCACGCTGGGTGACGTGCTGGTGGCGGAGGACGACGACGCCCCCGGCCACAACGTCGAGGTCGCCGAGCTGCGGGCCGCGCTGGCGGCCGCCATCGAGCGCCTCTCCGCCCGCGAGCGCGACGTCGTCGCGCTCTACTACCACGACGGCCTCACCCTGGCCGAGATCGGCGAGGTGCTCGGCGTGACCGAGAGCCGGGTCTGCCAGATCCACGGCAAGGCGGTCGCCCAGCTGCGGCGCCGCCTGGTCGCCGCCGAGCGCGAGCCCGCCTGACCCGCGCGCCACCGGCACCCTCGCCGGCCCCGCTCGGCACCTGGCCGGCGGCCGGCCGGCCCCGTTCGCCGCCCCGGGGGCGGTCACCCGTGACCGCCCGCCGCCGAACGGCCCGTGGCCCCGGGCCTCGCGCGTCGTCCCCGACCGCCTGCCTCGCGCCCCCGGCGGGCGCCCGACGCTGCGCGAGCCCCAGGGGGAGCGATGCCGACCGTCCACCGGGCGCCACCGCCGGTGCGCCTCCGGCCCCGCCGCCGGCACGGGCGGCGGCGCCCCTCCGCGTTCGGGCTCATGGGGCTGGGACGGCGGGTGGCCGGGGGACCGGCGGGCCGGGGCGGGG
>PKRH01000036.1 GCA_017577565.1 Thermoanaerobacterales bacterium
TTTTTTAATATATCCGGGGACTCCCGATCTTTACACGGGGGGGCTGCCGGGCCGGTGCAAGTGTGTGAAAGCGCGCCCCCCGCCCCCCCCCGGCCGGCCCCGCCCGCCCCCGCCGGGGGCCGGCCGGGCCGCCGGCCGCGCCGCCGTCGCCGCCGCGGTCGCCGTCGGGCAAGCCCATCCCGCCCCCGCCCGGCCCGCCCACCTCGCAGTCCGGCAAGCCGATCCCGCCGCCGCCCGGCCTGGGCGGCCGCGGCCCCGCGCCCGCGCGCAGCGGTGGCCGTCCGGCCGCGCCCGCCGGTGGTCGCGGCCGCGCCGCCACCGGTGGTGGTGGCGGTGGCCGCACCTTCGGCGGTGGTGGCGGCGGTGGCCGCGGGGCGGTCAGCGGCCGTCCCGGCGGGCCGCGCGGCGGTCAGCGCCCGCCCCGGCGCCGGAGCCGTCGCCGTCGCAGCCGTGAGGAGCTGCAGCCCATGGAGGCGCCGACGTACACGCCTGCATCGGCGCCGGTCCCCGAGGGGACGGTGGTCATCGAGCGGGCGTCGACGCCCCAGGACCTCGGGCCCAAGCTGAACCGCACGGCGGCCGACGTCGTCCGGTTCCTCATGCAGCAGGGCGAGATGGTCACGGCGACCCAGTCGCTGACCGACGAGATGATCGAGCTCTTCGCCGCCGAGATCGGCGCCGACATCCGGCTCGTCGACCCGGGCGAGGAGCAGGAGGTCGAGCTGCAGCGCCAGCTCGGCTTCGACGAGCTGTTCGGCGAGGTCCCCGAGGACGAGGCCGAGCCGCGCCCGCCGGTCATCACCGTCATGGGCCACGTCGACCACGGCAAGACCAAGCTGCTCGACCGCATCCGCAACACCAACGTGGTCGAGGGCGAGGCCGGCGGCATCACGCAGCACATCGGCGCCTACCAGGTCGAGAAGAACGGCCGCCGGATCACCTTCATCGACACGCCGGGCCACGAGGCGTTCACCGCCATGCGGGCCCGGGGCGCCCAGGCGACCGACATCGTGGTCCTCGTGGTGGCGGCGGACGACGGCGTCATGCCGCAGACCGTCGAGGCGCTCGACCACGCCCGGGCCGCGAACGTCCCCATCGTCGTGGCGATCAACAAGATCGACCGCGAGGAGGCCAACCCCGACCGGGTGAAGCAGCAGCTCTCCGAGCACGGGCTCGTGCCCAGCGAGTGGGGCGGCGACACCGAGGTCGTCCTCGTGTCCGCGCTCCAGGGCACCGGGATCGACGACCTGCTCGAGACCCTGCTGCTCGTCGCCGACGTCCAGGAGCCGCCCTTGGTGTCGACCTCGAAGGGCCGGGCCGCGGGCATCGTCCTCGAGGCCAACCTCGACGTCGGCCGGGGCCCCGTGGCCTCGGTGCTGGTGCAGCGGGGCACGCTCAAGGTCGGCGACCCGGTGGTGGCCGGCGCCGCCTGGGGTCGGGTCCGGGCCCTCATCGACGACCGGGGCAACAACGTCAAGTCGGCCGGCCCGTCCACGCCGGTCCAGGTCCTCGGCCTCAACGAGGTCGCGGACGCCGGCGACCGGTTCGTGGTGGCGCCCGACGAGAAGATGGCCCGCTCCGCGGCCGAGACCCGCGAGCACTGGCAGCGGGTGGCCAGCCTCGGGCGCGAGGCCGCCGTCACCAGCGGCGGCGCCAAGCTCGAGGACATCTTCGAGCAGATCCAGCAGGGTGAGGTCGCCACGCTCAACCTCGTGCTCAAGGCCGACGTCACCGGCTCGCTGGAGGCGCTCACCGAGGCGCTGCGGAAGCTCGAGCGCGACGACGTCAAGCTGTCGTTCGTCTCCCGGGGCGTGGGCGGCATCACCAAGAGCGACGTCCAGCTGGCCGCGGCCTCGAACGCCACGATCATCGGCTTCAACGTGCGGCCCGACCGCACCGCCCGGGAGATGGCGGCGGCCGAGGGCGTGGAGATCCGCACCTACGAGGTCATCTACCAGGTCCTCGAGGACATCGAGAACGCCCTCGTCGGCATGCTCGAGCCCGAGTACGAGGAGGTCGTCACGGGCGAGGCCGAGGTCCGCGAGGTGTTCCAGGTGCCGCGGGTCGGCAAGGTCGCCGGGTGCTACGTCACCCACGGCGTCATCACCCGCAACTCGAAGGTGCGCTTCCTGCGCGACGGCACCGTCATCTGGAAGGGCACCATCCAGTCGCTCAAGCGCTTCAAGGACGACGTCCGCGAGGTGCAGGCCGGCTACGAGTGCGGCGTCGGCCTGTCCGACTTCCAGGACCTCAAGCAGGGCGACATCATCGAGACCTACGAGGAGCGGGAGATCGCCCGCACCTGAGGTCGGGTGCCACGGCGGGATGCGGGCGCCCGCGCGCGCCCGTCCTACGCTGAGGGCGTGCACGCCGCCGCCCTACGCATCGAGCTCTACCTGCGGGAGTGCCGGTCGCTGAAGGCGAAGCGGGCCGCCCTGCGGCCGATCATCGAGGGCGCGTTCAAGCGGCACCGGGTCTCGGTGTCCGAGATCGACAACCACGGCGACTGGCACCTCGCGACGGTCGGCGTGGCCGCCGTCGCCTCGAGCCACGGGCACCTCGTCGGGCTGCTCGACGACGTCGAGCGCTTCGTCTGGTCGTTCCCCGAGGTCGAGGTCCTCAGCGTCAGCCGCTACTGGATCGAGGAGGCAGAGCCATGAAGCGACCGGGGACCGCCCGCGACTACCCGCGCACGGCGCGCCTGAACCACCTCGTCCAGGAGATCGTCGCCGAGGAGGTGGAGCGGCTGGACGACGACCGCCTCGGGTTCCTGACCGTCGTCAGCGTCGAGGTCGAGCCCGACCTGCGGCACGCCGTCGTCTACTACACGACCTACGAGGAGACCGAGGCGGACGAGGAGCTGCGGGAGGTGCTCGCCGAGCACCGGCCCCGCCTGCAGGCGGCGATCGCCCGGCAGGCCCGGCTGAAGCGCACCCCGGAGCTGGTGTTCCGCCCCGACACGGTGACCCGCACCGCCGAGCGGGTCGAGAAGATCCTGCGCGACATCTCCGGCGGCCCGGCGACGCCGCCGGGAGGCGCGGACCGGTGACGCGCCGCCGCCCGCCGCGCGGCGGGAGCGGGCCCACCGGCATCGCGATCGTCGACAAGCCGGCCGGCTGGACGTCGCACGACGTCGTCGCCAAGGCCCGGGGGCTGCTCGGCACCCGCAAGGTGGGCCACTCCGGCACGCTCGACCCCGACGCCACCGGGGTGCTGGTGCTGGGCGTCGGGCGGGCGACCCGCCTGCTCACGTTCCTGTCGGGCCTCGACAAGCGGTACGTGGGCGAGGTCGTGCTCGGCGTCGCCACGACGACGCTCGACGCCTCCGGCGAGGTCGTCGCCACCTGGGACATGTCCGGGGTCGGCCTCGACGACGTGCGCCGGGCGGCCGCCGGGCTGACCGGCGAGATCGACCAGGTGCCGCCGATGGTCTCGGCCAAGAAGGTCGAGGGGCGGCGGCTGCACGAGCTGGCCCGGGCGGGCGTCGAGGTCGAGCGTCCGCCCGTGCGGGTGCGGGTCGACCGCTTCGAGGTCGGCGAGGCCGTCGAGCCGGGCGTCCACCCCATCGACGTCACCTGCTCGGCCGGCACCTACGTCCGCTCGCTGGCCGCCGACCTCGGCGCCGCGCTCGGCGGCGGCGCCCACCTCCGGTCGCTGCGCCGGCTGGCGGTCGGGCCGTTCACGATCGACGAGGCCGTGCCGTTGGAGCAGCTCACCCCCGAGCGGCTGCTGCCGCCGGCCGAGGCGCTGCGGGGCCGCCCGCGCGTCTCGGTCGACGACCGCACGGCGGCCCTGGTGCGCACCGGGCGGGTGCTCGACGAGGACGCGCTGGGCGTGGCGCCGGGCGAGCCGGGCCCGTGCGCGGTCGTCGACCGGGCGGGCGAGCTGCTGGCGGTGTACGTGCGCCACCGGGGCGCGACGCTCAAGCCGGCGGTCGTGCTGGCGCCGGCCTGACGGGGGTGCCGCGACCGGTGCGGGCGATGTCGCCGAGCAGCGCGAGGGTGCGCTCGACCTGGTCGGGTGGGCCGACGGGGACGGCGACCAGCTCGGTCGCGCCGGCGCCGGCCAGCCGGTCGACCGCCCGCCGGACCGCGCCCTCGGGCCCGGCGACGACGACGTCCTCGACGCCGGCGACGCCCTCCCGGTCGAGGACGGCCCGGTAGCTCGGCAGGTCGTTGGCGGCGCCGAAGCGGTCGGCGACCCAGGCCCGGGCGGCGTCGGGATCGTCGGTGAGCGCGACCGGCAGGCTGACCACGACCTGGGGGCGGGGGCGGCCGGCGGCCTCGGCGGCCGCGGTGACGCGGGGGACGACGTGGGCGTCCAGCGAGCGCTCGGTCACCCAGGTGACGATCGTGCCGTCGGCCAGCTCGCCGGCGATGCGGAGCATGACGGGGCCGAGCGCGGCGAGCAGCACCGGGGGCGGGGCCGCGCCGGGCACCGGGGTGGCGCCCGTGGCGCGCACGAGCTCGCCCCGCACGTCGACCGGCGAGCCGGCGAGGAGGGGCACGAGCGCGGACAGGTACTCGCGCGTGTGCCGGGCGGGGCGGTCGTAGGCGAGGCCGAGCGCCCCCTCGACGACGGGGGCGTGGCTGGGGCCGACGCCGAGGACGAGGCGCCCGCCGACGGCGGCCTGGGTGGTCAGCGCCTGGCCGGCGAGGGCCAGCACGTGCCGGGGGTAGGTGGGCACGACGGCCGTGCCCAGGACGGCCAGGTCGCCGACCGCCCGGCCGGTGACCGCGATGGCGGTGAGGGCGTCCCACCCGAAGGTCTGGGACCACCAGGCGCCGTGCAGGCCGAGGGTGGCGGCGTGCCGGACCTCGTCGACGACGTCGTCGAGCGTCTGCGGGCCGTGGAGCTGGAGGCCGACGGTGGTGCTGATGCGCATGGGGGGCTCCCGGGTACGATGCGGAGGTGGCCTCCGGTTATGATACGGAGGCACCCTCCGTTTCAGCGACCGGTTCCGCCTCGCGTCGATCGGAGGCGCTGCCCATGACCGCCACGCCCCGCGCCGTCGACCGCCCCCGGCCCCGGCGGGCCGACGCCCGCCGCAACCGGGCGCGGCTGGTCGAGGCGGCCCGCACGGCCTTCGCCGAGGCCGGCGCCGACGTGCCGCTCGAGGAGGTGGCGCGGCGGGCCGGCGTGGGCATCGGCACGCTGTACCGGCACTTCCCCTGCCGCGACGACCTGATCGAGGCCGTCGTCGGCGACCGGGTCGACGAGCTGGTGGCCGAGGCGGAGGAGCTGCTCGGCGCCGACGACCCCGTCGGGGCGCTGCGCCGGTGGCTCCGGGCCGCCGTCGACCTCGCCGTCGGCTACCGGGGCCTGGCCGCGTCCCTGGTGGCGGCGGCGCAGGGCGAGGGGCGCCTGTCCGAGGCGTGCCGGCGGCAGGAGGCGGCGGCCGACGCCCTCGTCGCCCGCGCCCGCGAGGTGGGCGGCCTGCGCGCGGACGTGACCACCGCCGAGGTGCTCGGGCTCGCGTCGGCCGTCGCGTGGCTGGTCGAGCAGGGGCGGGCGACCGACCCCGACCGGCTGCTCGACCTGGTCGTCGACGGGCTCCGCCGGCCGGCCGGCGGGTGAGCGCCGCGTCCGCGCCGGACGCCCCGCCGTCTCGGTAGGGTCGGGTGCGCTTCCGTCGACGACGACGAGGGGGCGCCCGATGTCCGACCCGACCGACCTGCCCGAGCGCCCGCAGATCGCGGACTCGCTCCTCGACCTCATCGGCAACACCCCGCTGCTGCGGCTCAACCGGGTCACCGAGGGCCTGTCGTGCACGGTCGCGGTCAAGCTCGAGATGCTCAACCCGGGCGGCAGCGTGAAGGACCGCCCGGCGCGGGCGATGATCGAGCAGGCCGAGCGCGAGGGCCTGCTGAAGCCGGGCGGCACGATCGTCGAGCCGACCTCCGGCAACACCGGTGTCGGCCTCGCCATCGTCGCCGCCGAGAAGGGCTACCGCTGCATCTTCGTCGTGACCGACAAGGTGGCGCCCGAGAAGATCCGCCTGCTCGAGGCCTACGGGGCCGAGGTGGTCGTCTGCCCGGTGGCGGTCGAGCCCGACGACCCCCGGTCGTACTACTCGGTGTCCGAGCGCCTGATGTCCGAGATCCCCGGGGCCTTCCGGCCCAACCAGTACGACAACCGGTGGAACCCGTGGGCCCACGAGCAGACGACCGGCCCGGAGATCTGGCGCCAGACCGCCGGGAGGATCACCCACTTCGTGGCCGGGATCGGCACCGGCGGGACGATCACCGGGGTCGCCCGGTACCTGAAGTCCCAGCGCCCCGACGTGCAGATCATCGGCGCCGACCCCGTGGGGTCGGTGTACTCGGGCGGCTCCGGCCGCCCCTACCTCGTCGAGGGGATCGGCGAGGACTTCTGGCCCTCGACCTACGACCCGTCGCTGGTCGACCGGGTGGTGGCGGTGAGCGACGCGGACAGCTTCCTCATGGCCCGGCGGGTCACCCGGGAGGAGGGCCTGCTCATCGGCGGCTCCGGGGGCACGGCCGTGGCCGCCGCCCTCGAGGTCGCCCGCGACCTGGGCCCCGACGACCTCGTCGTCGTCCTCGTCCCCGACTCGGGGCGCGGCTACCTGTCGCGGATCTTCGACGACGACTGGATGGCCACCTACGGGTTCCTGCGCACCGGCGAGCACACGGTCGAGGACGTCCTCGCCCACCGGGGCGACAACATCCCACCGCTCGTCTACGTCCACCCGGAGGACACCGTGCAGCGGGCGGTCAACGTCATGCGGGGCTACGGGTTCTCGCAGCTCCCGGTGGCCAAGGGCGAGATGCCGCTGGCGGCGGCCGAGATCATGGGCGCGGTCGACGAGCTGGCGCTCATGGAGCGGGCCTTCCGCGACCCCCACGTGCTCGACGAGCCGGTGGAGAAGGTCATGGGCGACCCGCTGCCGACGGTGGGCATCGGCCAGCCGGTCGCCACCGCGGTCGAGCTGCTCGACACGGCCCCGGCGCTCGTCGTGCTGGCGGGCGGCCGCCCGCACGCCGTGCTGGGACGGGCCGACATCCTCGAGTACCTGGCGCGGGCGGCGTCGTGACCGAGACCGGCGAGGAGCGATGACGGCGACGAGCGACGAGCGCGGGTTCGAGACCCGCGCCATCCACGTGGGCCAGGAGCCGGACCCCGTCACCGGCGCGGTGGTCCCCCCGATCAGCCTGTCGACGACGTTCGCCCAGCTCGGCGTCGCCCGCCACCGGGGCTGGGAGTACGCGCGCAGCGGCAACCCCACCCGGGCCGCGCTCGAGCGGTGCATCGCCTCGCTCGAGGGCGCCCGCCACGCCTTCGCCTTCGCGTCGGGCCTGGCCGCCGAGGACGCGGTGCTGCGCCAGGTGCCGCCCGGCGGCGGCATCGCGCTCGGTGGCGACGCCTACGGCGGGACGTTCCGCCTGATCGACAAGGTCTACGGCGCGAGCGGGCACCCCTGGGTCGCGGTCGACCTGACCGACCCGGCCGCCCTCGACCGCGACTGGCCGGCGGGCACCAAGGTCGTCTGGGCCGAGACGCCGACCAACCCGGCCATGGCCGTCGTCGACATCGCCGCGGTCGCCGAGGTCGCCCACGCCCACGGCGCCTGGCTCGTCGTCGACAACACCTTCGCCACCCCCTACCTGCAGCAGCCGTTGTCCCTGGGCGCCGACGTGGTCGTGCACTCGTCGACGAAGTACCTGGGCGGGCACTCCGACGTCGTCGGCGGGGCGGTCGCGGTGGACGACGACGACCTGGCCGCGGGCCTGCAGTTCACCCAGAACGCCGTCGGCGCCGTGCCCTCCCCGGTCGACTGCTACCTCGTGCAGCGGGGCCTCAAGACGCTGGCCGTGCGCATGGACCGCCACTGCGACAACGCCCGGGCGGTCGTCGAGATGCTGCGGGCGCACCCGGCCGTCGAGCGGGTGCTGTGGCCCGGGCTGCCCGACCACCCCGGCCACGACGTCGCCGAGCGGCAGATGCGCGACTTCGGGGGGATGGTGTCGTTCGTCGTCCGGGGCGGCGAGGAGGCGGCGGTGCGGGTGTGCGAGAGCACCGAGGTGTTCACGCTCGCCGAGTCGCTGGGCGCGGTCGAGTCGCTGATCGAGCACCCGGCCCGGATGACCCACGCCTCGGCGGCCGGGTCGCCGCTGGCCGTCGACCCCGGCCTGGTCCGGCTGTCGGTCGGGATCGAGACCGCCGACGACCTCGTGGCCGACCTGCGCGCCGCCCTCGACGCCGTCACCTGAGGGCCCGGCCGGCCGGGTACGGGGGCCCGGTCCGGCGCCCGGTACGCTGCCCGCCCGATGGACGTCATCCGCGACCTGGCCGCCTGCCCCCGACCCCCCGGTGGCACGGTGGTGACGATCGGTGCCTACGACGGCGTCCACGTCGGCCACCGCGCGGTGATCGACGAGGTGCGCCGCCAGGCCCGGGCGCGGGGCCTGGCCACCGCCGTCGTCACCTTCGACCGCCACCCGGCCTCGGTCGTGCGACCCGAGTCGGCGCCCCGGCTGCTCACCGACCTCGACCAGAAGCTCGAGCTGCTGGCCGAGACGGGGGTCGACCACTGCCTGGTCATCACCTTCGACGAGGCCCGCAGCCGCGAGCCGGCCGAGGACTTCGTCCGCGAGGTGCTGGTCGACTGCCTCAACGCCCGGGTCGTCGTCGTCGGCGAGGACTTCCACTTCGGGCACGGCCGCCGCGGCAACGTCGACCTGCTGCGGCGGATGGGCGCCGAGCTGGGCTTCGAGGTCGACAGCCACGAGCTCGTCGACGCCGAGGGGCGGCCGGCCGGCGACGCCGGCAAGGTGTCGTCCACGGCCATCCGCCAGGCGCTCGCCGCCGGCGACCTGGAGTCCGCCAACCGGTGGCTCGGCCGCCCCCACGAGGTGCGGGGCGTCGTCGACCACGGTGACAAGCGCGGGCGGGAGCTGGGGTTCCCCACGGCGAACGTGGCCGTCCCGGGCGAGGTCCTCCTCCCCGCCGACGGCATCTACGCGGGCTGGTACGAGCGGCCCGACGGGTCGGTCCACCCGGCGGCGATCTCGCTGGGACGGCGCCCGACCTTCCACCCCGAGGCCGACACCAGCCTGCTCGAGGCCCACCTGCTCGACTTCGAGGGCGACCTCTACGGCGAGGAGGCCCGGGTCCGCTTCGTCGCCCGCCTGCGCGGCGAGGAGCGCTTCGCGTCGGTCGACGAGCTCGTGGACCAGATGGCCCGGGACTGCGAGGACGCCCGCGCCGTCCTGAAGCTGTCCTGACCTCGGCCGGAGCAGGCCCGCGGCCCGGCCGGGCGTATCGTGGGCGGCGGACGGAGGTGGCCGCCGGGTGGGGCGGCGGACGCGGAGGGTGGATGGTGGCCCACGAGCAGACCGAGCGTGACGGCGGCGGGCCGCCGGCCGCCCGGCTGCTGCCGGACCCGGTGGCGCCGGCGGACGAGCCCATCGTCGGGCCCGGCGACGCCCCGGAGACCGACCAGCTCGTGGCCGTGCCCCGCCTGGCCCGCCACGAGGTCGTGCTCGACGACGACCACCGGGTGGGCGTGGCGGTGTGCGGGCAGGGGCTGCCGGTCGTGCTGGTCCACGGCTTCACGGCCGAGGGCATCCTCTACGCCCAGACGCTCTCCCGGCTGGTCCGGATGGGCTTCAAGGTCATCGCCGTCGACGTCGCCGGGCACGGGGCCACGCAGGGCCTGCCGACCGGCGGCGACGACCTCGCCGCCTACGCCGGGCTGCTGCGGCGGGTGCTCGACGAGCTGGGGGTGCGGCGGGCGGTGCTCGCCGGCCACTCGATGGGCGGTCGGCTCGTCGCCGAGCTGGCCGCCGAGGACCCGGAGCGGGCGATCGCCGTCGTCCTCATCGACGCCGTCGTGGGCGACACCTGGGACCGGCTCATCCGGGTGTCGGTCGTCGTGCCGCCCGTGCTGTTCGGCCTCACCGCCCTGCTCGTCGCCGACACCCTCTCGACCCTGCCCGTGCTGCGGAACCCCACCCAGGCCCTGAAGCTCGGCCGGCTGGTGGCGCCGACGCTGCTCGGACACCTGCGCCGGCCGTGGCGCATGCTCGGCCCCGCGGTGTCGATGGTGCGGTCCCGCCCCAGCCGGGAGCTGCTCGACCGCCTCGGCGAGGCCGGCGTGCCGGTGGTCGTCATCCACGGCGACCGCGACCTGCCGGTGCCGTACGCCACGGCCGTCGACACGGCGCGGCGCACGGGCGGCACCCTGGTGACCGTCAAGGGCGGCACCCACTCCTGGGTGCTGAAGGACCCCGAGACGCTGCCCGCCATCGTCGCCGACCTGCTCGACGGGCCGCTCGCCCGGGTGCGGGCCGCGGTGCTGGGCGCCGCGGGGCTGCAGCCCGGCGCGACGCCGGAGCGGATCGAGTCGGCGTTCCTCGGCCCCCACGCGCTGGTGCGCCGGCTGACGCCCCCGCTCGAGCTGCGCACGGGGTCGGTGCGCCACCGGCGCGCCGCCTACCGCTGGACGGTGTCGACCCCGGCCGCGGCGGCGAGCTGAGGCGACGCCGGCGGGTGGGCGAGCGACGGAACGTGGCGGCGGTTCGCCGGTCCTCGCCGGGCGCTGGTAGCCTGACCTGACGCTCTGCACCAGGCGCAGGCGGCCGACCGGTCGCCTCGGCACACCAGCCGAGCCGGTGACGGGGCAGGGTAAGCAGTCACCCGACCTTGAAGGATCAACGCGTGTCAGACCAGTTCGACGCGATCAAGTCGAAGATCATCGACGAGAACAAGCTGCACGACTCCGACACGGGGTCGCCCGAGGTGCAGATCGCGCTGCTCACGGCGCGCATCAACCACCTCAACGAGCACCTGGCGAAGCACAAGAAGGACCACCACAGCCGTCGTGGCCTGCTGCAGCTCGTCGGGCGCCGGCGGCGGTTGCTCGACTACGTCCGATCGAACGACGTCGAGCGCTACCGGCGGATCATCGCCAAGAACGGTCTGCGGCGTTGACCTGACCTGCGGCAGGAGCGGCCCTCGGGCCGCTCCTGCCGCATCCACCCGCCGCCGGACGGTCCGGCAGCGGGGTTGACAACCAGGAGAACCACGGCAGCGTGGAGGTCAGCTGCCAGTCGCCGTTCCCCGCCCGACGCGGAGAGTGCCGACTGGGAACTGGCCCCGCTGCCCGATCCGGCGGAGGAGCCGCCGGGAAGGAGGACCAGCGAGATGGCTGATCCCGTCATCGTGTCGAAGCCCTTGTCGGGCACCGACCGCTCGCTCAGCTTCGAGACCGGGAAGCTGGCGTTCCAGAGCCAGGGCGCCGTCGTCGCGCGCCTCGGCAAGACCGAGGTGCTCGTCACCGCCAACGCCGCGCGCGGCATCCGGGAGGGGATCGACTTCTTCCCCCTCACGGTCGACGTCGAGGAGCGCATGTACGCCGCCGGGCGCATCCCCGGCAGCTTCTTCCGCCGCGAGGGCCGGCCGACCGACCTCGCCATCCTCACCTGCCGGCTGATCGACCGGCCGCTGCGGCCGAGCTTCGCCGAGGGCTACCGGAACGAGACCCAGGTCGTCGTCACCGTCCTCGGCGTCGACGGCCAGAACCCCTACGACGTCGTCGCCATCAACGGCGCCTCGGCGGCGCTGATGGTGTCGGGCATCCCGTTCGAGGGCCCGGTCGGCGCCGTGCGCCTGGCCTGGTCGGCCGAGGGGCGGTGGGTGCCGCACCCGACCTACGAGCAGAGCGACGACTCGACCTTCGAGCTCGTCGTGGCCGGGCGCCAGCTCGACGACGGCGACGTCGCCATCATGATGGTCGAGGCCGGCGGCACCGAGATGGCGTGGGACCTCTACCAGAGCGGCACGCCGTACGTCACCGAGGAGATCATCGCCGGCGGCATCGAGACCTCGAAGCAGTGGATCCGCGAGTCGATCGAGGCCCAGCTCGAGCTCGTCGAGAAGGCGCAGGCCCGCGGGCTCGTCCACCCGCTCGAGTGGGAGCCGGTCGTCGACACCACCGACGAGATCGCCGCCCGGGTCGAGCAGGTCGGCGCCGACCGCCTGGCCGAGGTGGCGACCATCACGCTCAAGGCCGAGCGCGAGGCGGCCCAGGCCGAGGCCTCGAAGGCCATCATCGAGACCCTGCTGCCCGAGTTCCCCGAGCAGCAGCGGGAGATCAGCAACGCCATCCGGGGCCTGCTGAAGCGGATCATCCGGCGCCGCATCGTCGAGGAGGGCCTGCGCATCGACGGCCGGGGCCCGACCGACATCCGGCCGCTGTCCGCCGAGGTCGGCGTGCTGTCGACGGCGCACGGCTCGGGCCTGTTCTGCCGGGGCGAGACCCAGGTGCTCAACGCCACGACCCTCGGCATGCCCAAGACCGACCAGATCCTCGACAACCTGGGCAACCGCGACCGCAAGCGGTACATGCACCACTACAACATGCCGCCCCACGCCAACGGCGAGGTCGGCCGGGTGGGCAGCCCGAAGCGGCGCGAGATCGGCCACGGCCTGCTCGCCGAGCGGGCGCTCGTGCCGGTCGTGCCCAAGCAGGACGAGTTCCCCTACGTCCTGCGGCTGGTGTCCGAGGTGCTGTCGTCCAACGGCTCGACGTCGATGGCCTCGGTCTGCGCCTCGACGCTGTCGCTCATGGACGCCGGCGTGCCGATCAAGGCCCCCGTGGCCGGCATCGCCATGGGCCTCGTGTACGCCGAGGGGAGGTACACGACGCTGACCGACATCCTCGGCGCCGAGGACGCCTTCGGCGACATGGACTTCAAGGTCGCCGGCACCGAGGACTTCGTCACCGCCCTCCAGCTCGACACCAAGATCGACGGGCTGCCCGCCGACGTGCTGGCCCGGGCGCTGTCCCAGGCCTACGACGCCCGGCTCGAGATCCTCGAGGTCATGCGCGAGACGATCCCCGAGCCGCGGCCCGAGGTCGGCGAGCGGGCGCCGAAGATCGTCACGTTCGAGATCCCGATCGAGAAGATCGGCGAGGTGATCGGGCCCAAGGGCAAGGTCATCAACGCCATCACCGCCGAGACCGGCGCCGACGTCACCATCGACGACGACGGCATGATCGGCCGGGTGTCGATCGGCTCGCCGGACAAGGCCGCCGTCGAGGAGGCCCGCCGGCAGATCCAGCTGATCCTCAACCCGCCGACGGCGGAGGTCGGCCAGACCTACAAGGGCCGGATCGTCAACATCACGAAGTTCGGCGCGTTCGTCAACATCCTCCCCGGCCGCGACGGCCTGCTCCACATCTCGAAGGTGGGCGGCGACAAGCGGGTCGAGCGGGTGGAGGACGTCTTCGAGCTCGGCGACGAGGTCGAGGTGCGCGTCGACGACATCGACCCCAACGGCAAGGTGTCCCTCAGCCTCGTCTCCGAGCCGCCGGCGCCCCGCCCGGGCGGCGGCGACGGCGGGGGCGAGGGCGACGACACGATCGCGGCCGAGACGGTGAGCTTCGAGGAGACCTTCGACGCCGAGCTGCGCGACGACCTGGGGGACCTCGGCCCCGTGGCCGCCGCGCCGGCGCCGTCGGAGGGTCGGAGCCGCAGCCGCCGGCGCCGCCGGCGGTGAGGGCCGCTCCCTCCGCCATGCCCGCCGACGCCGACGAGGTGCGCGAGTCCCGGCTCGACAACGGCATCCGCGTCGTGACCGAGCGGATGCCGGGAGCCCGGTCGGTCTCGCTCGGCGTCTGGGTCGGCGTCGGCGGTCGGGACGAGCCGGCCGAGCTGGCCGGCGCCTCGCACTTCCTCGAGCACCTGCTGTTCAAGGGCACGCCCACGCGGTCGGCCCGGCAGATCGCGGAGGCGGTCGACGCGGTCGGGGGCGAGATGAACGCCTTCACCAGCCGCGAGCACACCGCCTACTACACCCGCCTGCCGGCCGACCGCCTGGACGTCGGCGTCGAGATCCTGGGCGACGTCCTGACCGAGCCGGCCTTCCGGCCGGACGAGGTCGAGGCCGAGCGGCACGTGATCCTCGAGGAGATCCTCATGAACCTCGACGTGCCCGAGGACCACGTGCACACGCTGCTGTCCGAGGCCGTGTTCCCGGGCCACCCGCTCGGGCGCGAGGTGCTCGGCACCCGCGAGACGGTCGAGGGGGCCGGGCGCGACGACATCGCCGCGTTCTTCGCCCACTGGTACCGGCCCCGCAACCTCGTCGTCGTGGCGGCCGGGCGGCTCGACCACGACCGGCTCGTCGAGGCGCTCGAGCCGTCGCTGGGCCGGCTGGAGGGCGGCGAGCGGCCCGTCCGCCGGCCGCCGTCGCCCGAGGTCGTCGAGCGGGTCGTGCGCCGCGAGCCCACCGAGCAGGCCCACGTCGCCCTCGGCTGGCGGGGCGTCGGCCACCGCGACGACGACCGCTACGCCCTCGCCGTGGCCAACCAGGTGCTCGGCGGCGGCATGTCGAGCCGCCTGTTCCAACAGGTCCGGGAGGAGCGCGGCCTCTGCTACTCGGTCTACTCCTGGGCCTCGACCTACGCGGACGCCGGCCTCGCCGGGGTCTACGCCGGCACCTCGCCGGCCCGGGTGGGCGAGCTGCTCGAGGTGATCGACGAGGAGGTCGCCAAGCTCGTCGCCTCCGGCGTCGGCGAGGGCGAGCTGGCGGTGGCCAAGGGCTACCTCGAGGGCTCGCTGCTGCTGGGGCTCGAGGACACCGGCTCGCGCATGTCCCGCATCGGGCGCAGCCTGATGGCCCTCGACGAGGTCGTCCCCGTCGAGGAGCAGCTGGCCCGCATCCGGGCCGTCACCGGCGACGACGTCGCCGCCGTCGCCGCCCGCGTCTACGGCGGTCCCCGGTCGCTGGCGGTCATCGGCGACGTCGACGAGGACGTCCTCGCCTGAGCGCCGCCGTCAGCGCCGCTCGGTGACCCGGCCGCCGGCGACGTCGACGACGCGGGTGGGGCCGACCGCCTCCAGCAGCCGGCGGTCGTGGGTGACGACCACGAGCGTGCCGGGGAAGCCGGCGAGCGCCTGCTCGAGCTGCTCGATGGCCTCGATGTCGAGGTGGTTGGTCGGCTCGTCGAGGACGAGCAGGTTGACGCCCCGCACCTGCAGGACGGCCAGCTCGGCCCGGGTGCGCTCGCCCGGCGACAGCGAGCCGGGCGGCCGGCCGACGTGGGTGGCGGACAGGCCGAACGCGGCCAGCGCCGAGCGGGCCTCGGCCACGGCGGCCAGGCCGGTGGCCGCCTGGAAGCCGGCGAGCAGCGTCGGGGCGGGCTCGAACGCGTCCCGCCGCTGGCCGATCTCGCCCACGACGACGCCGGGGCCGACCCAGCGGTCGCCCGCGTCGAGCGGCAGCCGCCCCAGCAGCGCGTGCAGCAGCGTCGTCTTGCCCGACCCGTTGGGGCCGACGAGCGCCAGGCGGTCGCCCCAGCCGACCTCGAGCGACACCGGCCCCAGCGTGAAGGCGGGGGCGCCGTCGGGCCGGCTGCGGTGGACCACGGCGTCGGTCAGGCGGGCGACCACGTCGCCCGCCCGGTGGGTCACCGCGATGCGGAGGCGCAGGTCCCAGCCATCCCAGGGCTTCTCCACCGGCGGGAGCCGGTCGAGGGCGTCCTCGGCCGCCCGGGCCCGGGCCGCCACCCGCTGGGCGGTCTGCACCCGGTGGTGGCGGATGAACTTGTCGGTCTCGCCCGAGCGCCGGGCCCGGCGCTCGCCGACCCCCGACCACTGGCGCTGCACCCGGGCCCGCTCCTGCAGCTCGGCCCGTCGGGCGGCGTAGCGGGCGTAGCGCTCCTCGGCCCGGCGGCGGGCGCGGGCCCGCTCCTCGAGGTAGGCGTGCCAGCCGCCCTCGTAGCGGGTCAGCGTGCGGGCGTGGGCGTCGATCTCGGCGACGGCGGTGACCGTGCGCTCGAGGAACGCCCGGTCGTGCGACACGAGCACGGCGGGGCCGCGCAGCCCGAGCACGAAGCGCTCCAGCCGCTCGAGCCCGTCGAGGTCGAGGTCGTTCGTGGGCTCGTCGAGCAGGAAGACGTCGTAGCGGGCGAGGAGCAGCGACGCGAGCCCGGCGCGGGCCGCCTGCCCGCCGGAGAGCGCGGCTGTGGGCCGGTCGAGCAGGTCCGCCCCGAGCCCGACCTCCTCGGCGACGGTGGCGGTCCGGGCGTCGAGGTCGGCGCCGCCCAGCGCCATCCACCGCTCCAGCACCCGGGAGTACCGCTCGATCGCCGACGGGTCGCCCTCGTCGAGCTCGGCCGTCGCCCGGTCGAGGGCGGCGGACGCCGCCGCCACGCCGGTCCGCCGGGCGAGCATGGCCCGCACGGTCTCCCCGGGCCGGGGCGCGGGCTCCTGCGGCAGGTAGCCGACGGTGGCGGCGGGCGGGGCGGTGGTGACGGTGCCGGACTCGGGCGGGTGCAGGCCGGCGAGCGTGCGCAGCAGCGTCGACTTGCCGGCGCCGTTGGGGCCGACGAGCCCGACGCGGGCGCCGGGCGCGAGGACGAGGTCGACGCCGGCCAGCAGCACGTGGGGCCCGGCGGCGACGTCGAGGCCGCGGGCGGTCAGGGTGGCGAGGGGGGACGACGGCACGGCACCTCCAGGGACGCGGGGGTCGGGGGGACGGAGACGTTGGTGCGGGCCGTGGTCGTCACATCGCCGGCCACGGTACCGAGGCCCGCCTGCCGGCCCCACCCGGTTTCCCGCCCGGGGGCGACGGCGCGTGGTCGCGGGGGCCGCGCGACCCCACCGGCTGTGGCCCGGGGGCGCCGCGGCTAGGGTCCCGGGGCGATGGCAGTGCGCGTGGGAGTGTTCGGGGCCGGGGGCCGGATGGGCAGCACGGTGTGCCGGGCCGTGGCCGGCGACCCCGAGCTCGAGCTGGTGGCCGCCATCGACCCCCACCACGCGGGGCTCGACCTCCGCCAGGTCACGGGCGTCGACGTCCCCGACCTCGACATCGCGCCCGACCCCACCATCCTGCTCGAGGTCGGGGCCGAGGTCGTCGTCGACTTCACGGTCGTCGAGGCGTCCCGGCGCAACCTCGAGTGGGTGGCCGAGCACGGGCTGCACGCGGTCGTCGGCACGACCGGCTTCACCCCCGAGGACCACGAGCGCCTGCGGGCCGCGTTCACCCGCAGCAACTGCCTGATCGCGCCGAACTTCGCCATCGGCGCCGTGCTGATGATGCGGTTCGCGGAGATGGCGGCGCCCTGGTTCGACACGGCCGAGGTGATCGAGCTGCACCACGACCGCAAGGTCGACGCGCCGTCGGGGACGGCGATGATGACCGTGCAGCGCATGGCCGAGGCCTCCGAGAGCTGGTCGCCCGACCCGACCCGCGACGAGGTGCTGCCCGGCGCCCGGGGCGGCGTGGGGCCCGGCGGCATCCGGGTCCACTCCGTGCGGCTGCGGGGCCTGGTGGCCCACCAGGAGGTCGTGCTCGGCACGGCGGGCCAGTCGCTGACCATCCGCCACGACAGCTACGACCGGGAGAGCTTCATGCCGGGGGTGCTGCTGGCGGTCAAGCAGATCGCCGATCGCCCGGGGCTGACGATCGGCCTCGACACCTTCCTCGGCATCTGACCGGCCCCGCCCGTCCCGCCGGCCGCGGCGGGCGCACCGGCGCTCTAATCTGACGCTCTGTCAGGTTGCCGCGGGACCACTCGCGGGAGAGGGGGAAGCGCGATGCTCGAGGCCCGCAACATCTGGGATCTGGTCGTCGCACGGGCGGAGGCGACGCCCGACCGCGAGATGGCGGTCGACGAGGACGGGCGGCGCATGACGTTCGGCGAGTACCGCGACCGCTGCGAGCGCACGGCGGCCGGGCTGGCCCGCCTCGGCGTGGGGGAGGGCACGCCGGTGTCGTGGATCCAGCCCACGACGCTCGAGGCGATGGTCCTGTTCGGCGCGCTGCGCCGCCTGGGCGCGGTGCAGACGCCCATCCTGCCCATCTACCGCGAGCGCGAGGTGGGCTTCATCGTCCGCCAGACCGGCGCCCGCCTGCTCGTCACCCCGACGACCTGGCGCGACTTCGACTACGCGGCCATGGCCCGCGACGTCGCCGAGGGCACCGGCACCGAGGTGCTCGAGGTCGATCGCGAGCTGCCGGCGGGCGACCCGGCCGACCTGCCGCCGCCCCCCGACGACGACATGCACGTGCCGACCGGCCAGCCGGTGCCGGCCCGGTACGTCTACTACACCTCGGGGACGACGGCCGAGCCCAAGGGCGCCCGCCACGGCGACCGGTCGCTGCGCGCCGCGTCGGTCGGCATGTCCGAGCGGCTGGGCCTGGCCGAGGACGACCGCTTCGCCTTCGTCTTCCCGATCACCCACATCGCCGGCGGCGTCTACATCCACGCCGCGCTCGCCTACGGCCTGACCTTCGTGCTCGACGCGGTGTTCGACCCCGAGCGCACGATCGACCTGCTGCGCCGGGAGCAGATCACCCAGGGCGGCGCGGGCACGTTCTTCCACCAGACGTACCTGGCGGCCCAGCGCAAGCTCCCGCCCGGCGAGAAGCTGTTCCCGCGCATCCGGACGTTCCCCGGCGGTGGCGCGCCCAAGCCGCCGAGCCTGCACCACGAGATGAAGGAGGCCTTCGGCGTCGGCATCGTGTCGGGCTACGGGCTGACCGAGGCCCCGATCCTGACCATGAACCACCGGGACGCCCCCGACGAGGTGCTGGCCGCCACGGAGGGCCCGGCGGTGGCCGGGACGACCCTGCGCATCGTCACCCCGGACGGCAAGGTCGCCGGGGTCGGCGAGGAGGGCGAGGTCCGGGCGAAGGGCCCGCAGGTGACGCTCGGCTACGTCGACTCGTCGCTCGACGCCGAGGCCTTCGACGAGGAGGGGTGGTTCCGCACCGGCGACCTGGGCACGCTCGACGCCGACGGCAACCTGACGATCACCGGCCGGCTGAAGGACGTCATCATCCGCAAGGGCGAGAACATCTCGGCCAAGGAGGTCGAGGACCTCCTGTTCACCCACCCCAAGGTGGGCGACGTGGCCGTCGTCGGCCTGCCCGACCCGGAGACCGGCGAGCGGGCGTGCGCGGTGGTCGTGCCCGCACCGGGCGCCGAGCCCCTGACCTTCGACGAGATGCGCGAGCACCTGCTCGGCGCGGGGCTCATCACCCGCAAGCTGCCCGAGCAGCTCGAGATCGTCGACGCGCTGCCGCGCAACGCGTCGGGCAAGGTCGTGAAGTTCGAGCTGCAGCGCCGCTTCGGCGGCGGCTGACCGGCCGGCGGTCGAGCGGCGACGCGCTGAGGGGCGGGCCCGGGCGCACCCGCCCCTCAGCCGAGCCGGGTGACGGGGCAGGTGCCGTGGAGGGCCGCCAGGGCCCGCTTGAGGCCGGCGACGCCGGCGAGCGCGCCCGACCGGTGCCCGCTGACCAGCTCGCGCTGGCAGCGCCCGTCACCCTCCCAGGCCCGGACGCACCCGTCGAGGTCGACGTTGGCCAGCGCCAGGATGGCGCCGGCCGCGCCCATGGCCCGGGCCTGCAGCAGGAGCGCGGCGCTGCCCGTGTAGACGGCGCCGCCCGTCCCGTCGAGCTCGAGGGCCAGGCGGCTCGGGTCGCCGGTCGAGTCCTTGATGCCCGCCACCGGGAGCTCGGCCACGACGTCGACCGGGATGCCGGGCGCCGAGACGGCGGGGTAGTGGTACGCGAGCACCGGGACGTCGACGGCCGCGGCCACCGCCTCGTAGTAGGGCCGGGGGTCGTCGGTGCGGGGCGGCGACAGGACGAGCAGGGCGTCCGCACCGTCGTCGACCGCCCGGCGGGAGAGCGCCACCGCCTGGCGGGCCGAGGGCGCGCCGGTGCCGGCCAGCACCGGGACCCGCCCGCCGACGGCGCCCCGCACCGCGGCCAGCAGCGCGCTGCGCTCGTCCGGCTCGAGCGCGGCGGCCTCGCCGGTGGACCCGGCGACGACGACGGCCCGGACCCCGGCCTCGACCAGCCGCGCCGCGTGCTCGGCGGTCGCGCCGGCGTCGAGGTCGCCGTCACGGTCGAACAGCGTGACCAGCGCGACGCCGACGCCCTCGAACGGTGGCTGCCCGGCTGCCATGCCCCGACGGTACCCGGGACCGCCGGAAGATTTCTCGACACGAGCGTAAGAAAACCCTTGACATGGGGTCGCGCCGGGAGGATCGTTCTCGCCCGGGGGCTGCTGCACACCGTGGCCGCCGGTTCCGCCGCTCGCGCGCGCCGGCCCGGCGGTCCGGTGGCACGGCCGCGCCCGACCAGGACCATGGAAGAGGGGGAGAGTCCATGAGGATCCGCAGGAGGATCGCCCGTGCGCTGGCCGCGGTGGGGCTGGCCACCGCGGGCATCGCCGGATCGGTCGTCACGGCGTCGCCGGCGTCGGCCGAGCCGACGATCCCGATCGACTGGAACGTCGACGCGACGGCCCACATCGCCAGCCTCGGCATCGACAACACGATGACCGGCGGGCGGTTCACCGGGAGCGTCGACCTCGGCGACAGCACGATCACCGGCGACCTGACCCTGCCCGCGTCCGAGACGACGCTCGAGGTGCTCGGCGTCGGCCTGGCCGACGTCGGCATCCAGGTCGCCCCGACGGGGCCCGTCACCGGCAGCGTCGACCTGTCGACGCTGACCGTCGAGCTGACCTCGAGCTTCGACATCAAGATCACCCACCTGAACCCGTTCGGCGTCGACTGGATCAACCTCGTGGGCCGCAAGTGCCAGACCCGCGAGCCGGTCACGCTCACGATGAGCGGCCCCATCGACCTGGTCGGTGGGTCGACGTTCTCCGGTGAGTTCACGATCCCGAAGTTCAAGGACTGCGGGTTGCTGACGCTGCCGCTCAACCTGCTCCTGCCCGGCGGCGGCAACACCTTCACGGCGACGGCCTCGCCGCCCCCGGCGGCCTGACCGCCCGCTGCGGCTGACCACGGCACGGCCCCGGCCACCGCGCCGGGGCCGTCCCGCGCCCGGGCGCGTGGTGCATGTCACGCTCGCGGTGGTTAGTGTCACGGTGGCTGGTAGGACGAGGGGGCAGTAGATGGGAGACCGACGACGGCTTCCCGGCGCTGAACGACGTCTGCTCAAGGGTTACGCACCGCTCGTGCTGATCGTCGTGGCGCTGGTGGCGATGGTGGTGGTGGTGCCCAGCAGGGTGCCCGACGACCGCCTCGCCGCCCAGGGGTCCGGGCCCGCCGGCTTCAGCGAGGGCGAGCCGGCGTCCGGCTGGGGGGACACGGTCACGCCCTGCGCGGACGGGCGCGAGCTGCAGGACGAGAACACCGAGTACTCGCCGCCGTGCTTCGACTTCTCGGGCGACAACGGCGGCGCCACGGCCCGGGGCGTCACCGAGGACGAGATCATCATCAGCTACCGCATCCCGTCCGACACCAACCTCTTCGCCCTCCTCGGCCAGCTCGGCGGCGTGCCGATCGACGCCGACACCGAGCGCCTCGTCCGGGACGCCGAGGCCATCGTCGAGTACTTCAACCGGCACTTCCAGTTCTACGGCCGCCGCCTGCGGCTGGTGGGCTACCAGGGCCGGGGCCAGATCATCCCCGAGCTGCAGGGCGCCGGCCAGGACGCGGCCACCAACGACAGCCTCCGGGTCGCCAACGAGATCGGCGCCTTCGCCGACATCTCGGCGACCTCGCAGCCCTACGCCGACGCCCTCGCCCGCAACGGGGTCATCGCGCTCGGCGCCCCCTACATGTCCCGCGAGTGGTTCGAGGCGCGGCGCCCCTACGCCTGGAGCACGTTCCCCGACTGCACCGCCGTGGCCGAGAACTCGGCGCCCTACACGAACCGGCGGCTGCTCGGCCGTGAGGCCACCCACGCCGAGGGCGACCTGCGGGGCCGCTCCCGCACGATGGCGGTGGTGGCGCCCAACAACCTCGAGTACCAGCAGTGCGTCGACACCTTCGTCGAGGGGCTGCGGGCCGAGGGCAACGACCTGGCCGAGCGCCTCGACTACACGATCGACATCGCCACCCTGCCGGCCACGGCCGCCAGCCTCATCTCCAAGCTGAAGAGCGAGGAGATCACCACCGTCTCCTGCGCCTGCGACGCCATCATGCAGATGTACCTGGCCCGGGAGGCCGAGGCGCAGGACTACCACCCCGAGTGGGTGATCGCCGGCGTCGGCTTCACCGAGACCGACCTCGGCGGGCAGATCGTCGCCAACAACGCGCCCGAGCAGTGGGCGCGGGCGTTCGGGGGCAGCCCGTGGGCCGCGCCGGTGCCGCCGGAGCAGAGCGTCGCCCACCGGGCCTTCGCGGAGGTCCGGCCCGACGAGGAGCCCACCGACCTGATCGACACCATCTACCACCAGGTCCTCGTCATCGCCCTCGGCGTGCAGATGGCCGGTCCCGAGCTCACGCCGGAGACGTTCGAGGCCGGCCTGTTCGCCCTGCCGGAGCGGACGGGCCAGGCGGGGACCTGGGACTTCTCGCCGGGCCACTACACGCCGGTCACCGACATCCGCGAGATGTGGTGGGACGCCGACACCATCTCGCCCTTCAACAACCAGCCCGGCACCTACCTCGACCGGGGTGAGCGGTGGACCAGGGACGAGATCCCCGAAGGCGATCCGGAGGTGCTGCAGTGAGGAGGAACCGCTGGGCGGCCACGGGCGCGGTCGCGCTCGCCGTGCTGGTCGCCACGCAGCTGCTGCCCGACCAGCTGCCGCTGGGCGTGGTGCTGCGCGGCGCCCTGTTCGGCACGGCGACGGGCCTCCTCGCCGTCGGCCTCGTGCTGACCTACCGCACCACCCGGATCATCAACTTCTCCTACGGCGCCATGGGCAGCATCGGCGGCGGCCTGGCCGCGGCGCTGGCCGTCGGCAAGGGGTGGAACTGGGGCCTCGCCGCGCTGGCGGGCATCGCCACCGGCGCCGTCGTCGGCTACCTGGTCGAGCTGCTCGTCGTCCGGCGCTTCGCCACGGCGCCCCGCCTGGTGCTGACGGTCGCCACCATCGGCCTCGCCCAGCTGCTCGGCGGCATCGCCATCTACCTGCCGACCTGGCTGGGCACGCCCGCCTACATCCCCGAGGTGCCGACCGCCCTCGCGGACACGACGATCACCGTCGACCCGGTGATCTTCACCGGCAACGACCTCGTCCTGCTGGCGGTCGTGCCGGTCGTGCTGGCCGGGCTGACCTGGTTCCTGTACTTCTCCGACGCCGGCATGGCGGTCCGGGGCATGGCCGACAACATGGACCGGGCCCGCCTGCTCGGCATCCCCGTCAACCAGCTCTCGTCGCTGCTGTGGACGGTGGCCGGCGCCGTCGCGGCCCTGACCGTCGTGCTGCGGGCGCCCAGCGAGGGCGTGCCGCTCAACGCGGCGGCCGGGCCCACCGTGCTGCTCCCGGCGCTCGCCGCCGCGGTGGTCGTCGGCATGCAGTCGCTGCCGGGGGCGTTCGTCGCCGGCGTCTTCCTCGGCGTCCTCGACCAGGTCGTGCTGTGGAACGTCGACAACGCGGCGCCGACGCCGGTCGTGCTCCTGGCGGTGATCGTCGTGGCGCTGCTGCTCCGCCGGCGCTCCAGCCACCGCACCGACGAGAGCGAGTCGACGTGGTCGATGGTGGGCGTCGGCCACCGCCTGCCCCGGGCCTACGCCGCGCTGGCCGAGGTCCGTGCGGCCAAGGTCGCCTTCGGGGTGCTGCTGGCGGCCGGGCTCGTCGCCCTGCCGCTGCTCGGCAGCGACGCCCAGGTCAACTTCGGCACCGTCACGCTCGCCTACGCCGTCGTCGCGCTGTCGCTGGTCGTGCTCACCGGCTGGGGCGGCGTCGTCAGCCTGGGGCAGGTGGCGGTGATGGGCGTGGGCGGCGTCGTCACCGCCAACCTCATCGCCGACCGCAACCTCGACCTGTTCGCCAGCCTCGGCCTGTCGGCCGTGGCCGGCGGCCTCGTCGCCCTGGTGCTCGGCCTGCCGGCGCTGCGGGTCTCGGGCCAGTTCCTGGCGGTCACCACGCTGGCCTTCGCCGTGGCCATGGAGCTCTACGTGCTCAACCCGGCCAACTACAGCGAGTGGCTGCCGCCGGCCTACGAGCGGCCCGAGCTGTGGGGCGCGCTGGAGCTGTCGAACGAGCGCTGGCTCTACGCGCTGGCGCTGGCGATGGTCGTCGGCGCCGTCTACGTCGTGCGCAACCTGCGCGCCGCCCGGGCCGGTCGGTCGATCGCCGCCACCCGCGACAACGAGCGGGGCGCGGCCGCGGCCGGCATCAACACGATGGAGACCCGGCTGGCGGCCTTCATCTTCTCCGGCATCCTCGCCGGGATCGCCGGCGGGCTGCACGCCGTGGCGCTGCGGGGCATCGGCCAGTCGACCTACCCGACGACCACGAGCCTGCTCGTGTTCTCGATGGCGGTGATCGGCGGCGTCACGTCGGTGAGCGGGGCCCTGGCCGGCGTCGCGCTCGTGCAGTGGGCCGGCTACCTGTTCCCGCGGGCCCAGCTGCTGCTCACCGGCGTCGGGCTGCTCGCCATCCTGCTCGTCATGCCCGGCGGCCTCGTGCAGGCCTTCGAGCGGGTGCGCGACGCCGTCGTGCGGCGCATCGCCCGGCGCCGGGGCCTCGTCGACCACGAGGTCGTCGAGACGGTCGAGGAGGCGGTCGAGCCCGGGGCCGGCATGGCGATCCGGCGCGACGCGTCCGGCGCCAGCCTGGTCGTCGGCGGCCTCCGGCGCGAGCGGCTGGGGACCCACCTGCTGACCTGCGAGGGGCTGGAGGCGTCGTACGGCTCGCTGCAGGTCCTGTTCGGCGTGGACGTGCAGGTCGAGCGGAACGAGCTGCTCGCCCTCCTCGGCACCAACGGCGCGGGCAAGTCGACCGTGCTGAAGACGATCGCCGGGTTGGTGCCGCCGACCACGGGCCGCATCACCTTCGACGGTCGCGACATCACCGGCCTGCCGGCCGAGGAGATCGCCCGGCTCGGGCTCTCGCTCATGCCCGGCGGCCAGGGCGTCTTCCCGACGCTGACCGTCGCCGAGAACCTGCGGCTCGCCTGCTGGATGGTGCGCGACGACCGGGAGGCGGTCGAGCACCGCATCGACGAGGCCATCGCCATGTTCCCGGTCCTCGGCGAGCGCGAGGACCAGCTGGCGGGCGACCTGTCCGGCGGCGAGCAGCAGCAGCTGTCCCTGGCCATGGCCTTCGTGACCAAGCCGAAGCTGCTGTGCATCGACGAGCTGTCGCTCGGCCTGGCGCCGACGGTCGTCGACCGCCTCGTCGAGAAGGTCCGGGAGATCCACGCCCAGGGCACGACCGTCGTCGTGGTCGAGCAGTCGGTCAACGTCGCCCTGCTGCTCTGCCACCGGGCGATCTTCCTGGAGAAGGGCCAGGTGCGGTTCCGGGGCCCGACCGCCGGCCTGCTCGACCGGCCCGACATCCTGCGGGCGGTGTTCATCGGCGACGGCCGGGGCCGCACGGTGGCCGCCGCGCCCGAGGCGGTCCCGCCGCCGTGGGAGCGGCCGACGCGGGGCGTCACGCTCGAGGCCCGGGGCATCACCAAGCGGTTCGGCGGTCTGCGGGCGCTCGACGACGTCAACCTGACCGTCCACCCGGCGACGATCGTCGGCCTGATCGGCCACAACGGGGCCGGGAAGACGACGCTGTTCGACGTCCTCACCGGCTTCCTGCCGGCCGACGGCGGCGAGGTGCTGCTGGACGGCGTGGACGTCACCCGCTGGCCGCCGCACAAGCGGGCGATCGGCCAGGTCGGCCGCACGTTCCAGGAGGCCCGCCTCTACCCGTCGCTCACGGTCGAGGAGGCCATCGCGGTCTCGCTCGAGCAGCACCTCGCCAACCGCGACCCGCTGGCGGCGGCGCTGCGGCTGCCGGCGTCGGTCGACGCGGAGGACGCGGCGGCCGAGCGGGTGGACGAGCTCATCGACATGCTCGGGCTGGCGCCCTACGCCGACCGGCCGACGGGCGAGCTGTCCACCGGCATGCGGCGGATCGTCGAGCTGGCGTGCCTGCTGGCGCAGGACCCGGCGGTCGTGCTCTTCGACGAGCCCTCGGCCGGCGTCGCCCAGCGTGAGACCGAGGCGCTGGGGCCGCTGCTGCGCCGGGTCCAGGCCGAGACCGGCTGCTCGATGATCATCATCGAGCACGACATGGGCCTGCTGGCGTCGCTGTGCGACGAGTTCGTCGCCCTCGAGCAGGGCAGCGTGATCGCCGGCGGCACGCCGAGCCAGGTGCTGTCCGACCCGCGGGTCATCTCGTCGTACCTCGGCACCAACGAGGACGTCGTCCACCGCTCGGGGCAGCGGCGCGGCGGCTCGTCGTACAGCTCCTCGCAGGGCCAGGGCTGGTAGCGGCCCGCGGCCGGCTCGAAGCCCACCTGGCCGCCGCCGGCATCCCCCCCGCGGCCCCGCCCCCCCGCCGGCGGCGCCGACCCGCGCCGGACGGGGGCGCCGTCCGCCCCGCCCGGCGGGGGGGGGGCCCGCCCCGCGCGCGCGCCC
>PKRH01000215.1 GCA_017577565.1 Thermoanaerobacterales bacterium
GCCTCGTCGTCGACGGTCGCCGGGTCCCGGAGGACGTGGACGAGGTGACGTTGGTGTGCGGGTGCGTGGACGAGTCGGCCGTTCTCGAGCGTCCCGACCGCGTAGTCGACGCCGCAGTGGCGGCAGAACGCCAACTCGAACATGCGGCTTTCGCCGCCGACGCCGGCACACGCCGGGCAGACCTGGTGGCGGTCGAGGACGAGGCGGGGCTGGTCGGCCGGATGGTCGCCGGACCAGCAGACGTAGGCACCTTCGCTCGCCCGCAGGAACAGGTGGTAGCGGGCGGGGACGAGTGAGGCCGAGCGTTCGTCGGGGCGGGCTGCGATGCACAGGTCGACGAGCTTCACGACCGCGCGTGCCGGGTCGGGGAAGCCGTCCATCACGTCGGCCACGGCGTGGAGCTCCTTCGACCCGGATTCCAGGGCGTGCTGGACCTCGACCACGTGGTGCTCGGTGCGCAGGAGCTCGTGGAGCGCCGCCTCCGGGCGGTCGAAGGATCGCGACGGCGGGGCCTGCAGGCACTCGGCGACCGCGGCGATCAGCTCGTCGGCGTCGGCCCCCTGCCGCCACCTCGCGTGGAGCTCGTCGAGCGCGGCCGGGGTGAGCTTCCACTCGGACTCGCCGTGGCGGAGCGGCAGGCGCTGCGGGAGCACGACGTCGTCGGCGGCGAACGCCTCGTCGAACAGCTCGCGTGCGAACGCTGCGACGGCGGGCGCGTCCTCCGCCCCCCGGCCGAGCGTCGCGGACGTGCCGATGCACTGGAGCCGACCCCGCTCGCTGGCGTGCACGCGGTCGCGGACGCGCCGCAGGAGCATGCCCAGCTCGGCACCGCGGGCGCCGTCGTACACATGGACCTCGTCGAGGACGACGAAGCGCCAGTGACGACCGGTGGGCCCGTCGAAGAAGGGGCTGTCGGCCGGCCGCAGCAGCAGGTACTCGAGCATGGCGTAGTTGGTGAGCAGGACGTGTGGCGGCGCGTCCTTCATCGACTGCCGGTCGATGAGCTCGTTCGGCAGCGGGTCGGCGCCGCCGTGCTGCTGCCGGTAGCTCTCGAGCGCCTTGCCGGGGTCGTGCTCGGTGTCACCCACGTAGCGCCCGAAGGTCAGCTCCGGGTAGGGGGCGAACAGGTCGCGGATCCGCGCCATCTGGTCGTTCGCCAGCGCGTTCATCGGGTAGAGCAGCAGGGCTCGGACGCCGGCCTCGCCGACGGTTCCGGCGTCGCGCTCCCGCAGGAGGTGGTCGAGGACCGGCAGCAGGTAGCACTCGGTCTTGCCGCTGCCGGTGCCCGTGGCGACGATCAGGTTGCGGCCCGCTCGCAGCGCTCGCAGCGCCTCCTCCTGGTGGGCGTAGAGCGGTCGGTCCGGCGGGAGCACCGCCTCGTCGTGACGGAGGAGGTCGGGGTGGAGGACGCCCTCGTCCACGAGTGCCCGTAGGGTTCGTCCGGGCCGGTACGGGGGCGTCGCCTGCACGATCGGCCCGCGGCGGATGCGGCCGTCCTCGCGGAGACGCTCCTCGAGCTCGCGGCGCAGGTCGGCGTCGGCGACGTGGAAGGTCGTGAGGAGGTAGGAGCGGTAGTCGTCCTCGATCCGGGAGGAGGTGGCGATCGGGTCGAGCGGTGCGGAGCGGGATGTCATCGGTCGTCCTTCAGGGCTCACGTTCGGCGAGTGCCAACGCCGTGCCGACGAGCACGGCGCTGGTGGTCGAGATCGGTCGGTGACGATGGGCGTCGAGGAGGAGACGGGTCGCCTCCGGTGTGACCGCCTCGACCGCGAGCGCGCAGTAGGCGGCCACCGCGAGGTCGACGAAGACCGGGTCGGTGCGTTGGTCGAGGCGGCGCACCGTCGCACGCACTTGCGCGCCGGCGACCTTGCGATCGGAGATCGCGTAGCGGACCGTGGTCAGAGCTCCGAGGCCGTCGGTGCAGTCGCGCAGCCGTCGCTCCGCGAACTCGACGACGTCGTCGTAGGCACCGTGCCCACGACCGAAGGCCGCGGGGTGGGGCCAGTGCACGTAGCGCCAGCGGGCCGCGTCGCGCGGTGCCAGCGCCGCCCAGAGCAGCAGGGACGAGGCGCGCAGGTGTGTCTCGTCGCGATCGGTCACCGGCAAGGTCGAGAAGATCATGGCGGCGGGCAGGACCGCGATACCGAGCCGGTCGAGGCGTGCCGGGTCCTGGCACGACCGCGCATACTCGACGAGCGCCCTGGTCGCGTCCTGCTCGTCCTCGAACAACGCCTCCACAGCAGGCTGGGCCGGGTCGCCGCGTTCGGCCGCCGTCGCGATGGCCTCGACCTGGGCAGCGCGCAGCAGGCGGTCGAGCTCCTCCAGGTCGGGGCCGCGGACGCAACACGGCGGGGGGGGGTCGTCCGGCGCCGGGGGGGGTTAGGCTCAAAGCGCCGCGGGGGCGGAACCCGCGACTCCCTGGTGGCGCAGCGGCGCGAGGAGGTCACCCCCGGCGACCCCGGCGAAGGCCGTCTTGTACACAACACTCACCCTCCAG
>PKRH01000037.1 GCA_017577565.1 Thermoanaerobacterales bacterium
CCATGCTCTCCCCTCTCCTCTTCCGCGGCGGCACAGGTGTTTTAAAAGCCCCCCCCTCCGCCCCCCCGCCCCCCTCCCCCCCCCCCCCCCCCCCCCGCCTCGCCGCCGGCTCGCCCGCCGCCTGCTCGCCGCGCCCCGCGGTGCGGCGGGACCCGGTCCGCGACGACGAGGACCGCCCGCCGGACGCCTCGCCGGCGGGCTCGACGCCGGTGAGCTCGAGGATGAGCTGGATGATCTCGGCCTTGCGGGCCCGCGACGGCGGCTTGGCGCCGAGGGCCTGGGCGATCGTGACGAGCTCCTCGCGGTCCTTGCGCTCCAGGGCGGACCGTTCGAGGGCGCTGGGCTCCACGCTCATCGGTGGCTGTCACCTCACTGCTGACTGGGGGGAGGCCGGCTCGGTGGCCGTGCGCCGGCAGAGGCCGTGTGGGGGTGACACCGGCGTGCGCGGAGCGTCCGACGCGGGAGTGGAACCGACGCCGCCTTCCGGAGGGATGGGGGGACTGCTGGACATGCTCCGACACATCGGAGACCCCCCTGAGAACGCCTCCGACTCTAGCGCGGCCCCGCGGGCGGCGAAACACACCGCGACCGGTGTGGGCCGGGTCTCAGCGGGCCAGGAGGCGGCCCAGCATCTCGTGGCCGGGGACGGGCGTGCACCCCGCCGTCGCCGGTTCGCTGTACACCCCGCCGGGCCCGTCGACCTCGCTGTCGACGAGCAGGTAGGGCACGGGCCGGCTGGTGTGCGTGCGCAGCTCGACCGGCGTCGGGTGGTCGGGCAGCAGCAGGAGCCGCCAGGGACCGAGGTCGTCGAGCCCCTCGACGAGGCCGGCGAGGATGCGCCGGTCCCACGCCTCCAGCGCCGCCACCTTGGCCTCGAGGTCGCCGGCGTGGCCCGCCTCGTCGGTGGCCTCGACGTGGAGCAGGAAGACGTCGGCGCCGTCGGCCAGCGTGCGCAGGGCGGCGTCCCGCTTGCCCTCGTAGTCGGTGTCGTACCAGCCGGTCGCCCCCGGCACCTCGACGATCTCGAGGCCGGTGAGCACGCCGAGGCCGCGGATGAGGTCGACGGCCGTGACCAGCGCGCCCTCCCTGCCGGTGACCTCGCGGAACGGCGGCAGGTTCGGCCGGCGCCCCTGGCCCCACAGCCACACCTGGTTGGCGGCCAGCTTCGAGGGCCCGACGATGGCCCGGCTGGCGTCCATGAGCGCGATCAGCTCGGGGGCCGCCGGCCCCCGCGGCAGCACGGCGGGGTGGCCGGTGAGGTCGTGGGGCGGGAGGCAGTCCGCCTCGGCCCACCGCGCCGGCGCGACGACGATGTGGCGGTACTGCACGCCGGGGTGGAACTCGACCTCGCCCCCGGCGCCCCGCCCGAGCGCCTCGTCCAGCGCCCGGATGACCTCGGCCGCGTCCTCGGTGCTCGGGTGCCCCCCGGCGAAGTCGACCATCGTGCCGTCGTCGCCGACCTGCACGAGGTTGCAGCGGAACGCGACCTGGTCGTCCCGCAGCTGCAGGCCCAGGGCCGCGGCCTCGATGGGCGCCCGGCCGGTGTGGTGGCGGGCCGGGTCGTAGCCGAGGATCGACATGTTGCCGACGTCGCTCCCGGGCGGCATCCCCGGGGGGATGACCGCGGCGCGGCCGACCTCGCCCCGCGCCGCCAGACGGGCCAGCGTCGGCATCGACGCGGCCTCCAGCGGCGTCCGCCCGCCCAGCGCGTCGAGCGGCTCGTCCGCGCAGCCGTCCGGGACGCAGATCACGTACTTCACGGCCCACAGTCTCGCAGGTCGCCGGGCCGTCCCCGCCATCCGCGGGCGCCGAGGTGGCGCGCCGGCTCAGCGGGCCGCGCAGGCGAGGACGTGGGCCCGGACCGCGTCGAGGTCGGCCGGCAGCACCTCGTAGCGCTCCGGCCGGTCGTGCAGGTCGGCCAGGTGGTCCGGCAGCGCTGGGCGCACGCCGGTGGCCCGCTCGACGGCGTCGGGGAACTTGGCCGGGTGGGCGGTCGCCATGCACACGAGCGGCAGGTCGTCGCGCCCGCCGTCGGACCGGCAGGCCCGGGCGGCGCCGATGCCCACCGCCGTGTGGGGATCGGCCAGGTAGCCGGTGCGCCGGTAGAGGTCGGCGATGACCTCGAGCGTCGCGTCGTCGTCGAGGCTGGCGGCCACGAAGGCCGGGTCGACGGGCGCCTCGACCGAGCCGACGGCCCGGAACCGCTCCATGAGCTCGGCGGTCGCCCGGGGGTCGCGGCCGAGCAGCTCGAACAGCAGCCGCTCGTGGTTGGACGACACCTGGATGTCCATGCTCGGGCTGAGCGTGGGCACGACCTCGGACCGCACGAGCTCGCCGGTGCGGGCCCACCGGGTGAGGATGTCGTTGCGGTTGGACCCGATGACCAGGCGCTCGATCGGGGCGCCGCTGCGGCGGGCGATCCAGCCGGCGAGGATGTTGCCGAAGTTGCCGGTGGGGACGGCGACCTCGCAGGGGCCGGCGGCCGCGGCGGCCAGCACGTAGTAGACGACCTGGGCCGCCACCCGGGCCCAGTTGATCGAGTTCATGGCCGACAGGCCGACCCGCCGGCGCAGGTCCTCGTCGGCGAACAGCGCCTTCAGCAGGTCCTGGCAGTCGTCGAAGGTGCCCTCGATCGCCACGTTGTGCACGTTGGGCGCGTCGACGGTCGTCATCTGCCGGCGCTGCACCTCGGACACCCGCCCGGCCGGGTGGAGCACGACGACGTCCAGGTTGGGCCGCCCGACGCAGGCGGCGATGGCGGCCGAGCCGGTGTCGCCCGAGGTGGCCACGACGATGGTCGCCCGCTCGCCCCGCCGGGCCAGCTCGTGGTCGAACAGCCGGCCGACGAGCTGCAGGGCCACGTCCTTGAAGGCGAGCGTCGGCCCGTGGAACAGCTCGACGACGCACAGGCCGGGCTCGATCTCCACCAGCGGGCAGACGTCGGGGTGGTCGAAGGTGGCGTAGGCCTCCTCGACCAGGCGGGCCAGCGCCGGCCGGTCGAGCGCCGAGCCCTCGACGTAGGGCCACAGCACCTCGGTGGCCAGCTCCGCGTAGGGGCGGGGCTCGTCCCACCCCTCCGGCAGCGCCGGCCACGCCTCGGGGACGTAGAGGCCGCCGTCGGCGGCCAGGCCGACCAGCAGGACGTCGGTGAAGTCGAGCGCCGGCGCCCGGCCGCGGGTCGAGACGTACCGCACGACCGCCCTACCCGCCGATGACCCGCAGCACCGAGGTGATGCGGTCGACCGCGTCGAGCTGGTGCAGGTCGCGCAGCGTCGCCTGGACCGCCGCCTCGCGGGCGACGTGGGTGATGAACACCAGCCGGGCCTCGGCGCCGAGGCCCTCCTGCTCCATCGAGCGGATCGACACCTCGTGGGCGCCGAACACACCCGCCACCGCCGCCAGCACACCGGGGCGGTCGAAGACGTCCATGTTGATGTAGTAGGCGGACTCGACCTCGTCGATGGGCCGGATGCGGGCCTTGCCCAGCGTCCCGACGGTGGCGTGGCTGCCCCGGGTGCGGTTGAGCGCGGCGTCGATGACGTCGCCGAGCACGGCGCTGGCGGTGGGCGAGCCGCCGGCGCCCCGGCCGTAGAACATCAGGTCGCCGACCGCGGCGCCCTCGACGAAGATGGCGTTGAAGCTGTCCCGCACCGAGGCCAGCGGGTGGTCGGCCGGGACCATCGCCGGGTGGACCCGCACCGCGACCTCGCCCGCCTCGCCCGCCGGCCCCTCGACCTGCTCGGCGATGGCCAGCAGCTTGATGACGTAGCCCATCTTGCGGGCGTAGGCGATGTCGGCGGTGGTGATGCCGGAGATGCCCTCGTCGTGCACGTCGCCGGCGACGACCCGCACGCCGAAGGCGATCGAGGCGATGATCGCCGCCTTGGCCGCGGCGTCGTGGCCCTCGACGTCCGCGGTGGGGTCGCGCTCCGCGTAGCCGAGCTTCTGGGCCTCGGCGAGGGCGTCGGCGTAGGAGACGCCCTCCTCGGTCATCCGGGTGAGGATGTAGTTGGTCGTGCCGTTGACGATCCCCATGATCCGGTCGATGCGCTCGCCGGCCAGCGACTCGCGCAGCGGCCGGATGAAGGGGATGCCGCCGCCCACGGCGGCCTCGAACAGCAGGTCGACGCCGGCCTCCTCGGCGGCGGCGAACAGCTCGGCGCCGGCGACGGCCAGCAGCTCCTTGTTGCCGGTGACGACCGGCTTGCCGGCCTTCAGCGCGGCCAGCACCAGCTCGCGGGCCGGCTCGACCCCGCCGATGAGCTCGACGACGAGGTCGACGTCGGGATCGACCACGACGCCCGGGGCGTCCAGCGTGAGCACGCCGTCGGGCACCTCGA
Source organism: Thermoanaerobacterales bacterium (assembly GCA_017577565.1). Classification (GTDB taxonomy): domain Bacteria; phylum Actinomycetota; class Acidimicrobiia; order Acidimicrobiales; family VFJN01; genus ZC4RG19. The sequence continues at coordinate 4,341 of PKRH01000037.1, forward strand.
CGGGCCGTTCCTTGGCGAGGCTGCGCACCGCGACCCGGCCGATCTCGAGGCGCAGGCCGGTGCGGGCTGCGATGGCGTCGCTGCGGGTACGGACGAGGTCGACGAAGGCGGAGCCGACGTTGCCGCACCCGAGCAGGCCGATCCGGACGCGTTCGGGGGTCACGACAGGCCATGCTACGGCCGCCACGGAAAGCCGACGAAGACGACGGAGACGGAGATCCGAGAGACGCATGGCCCCTCGAGCAACCGAGACGAGCGCCCGATGACCGCCCTCACGCTGGAGGTGGTCGAGGACGAGGACGGGCTGGCCGCGCTGCGGCCCGCCTGGGACGAGCTGGCCGCCGCGGACCCGAACCCCAACGTCTTCCTCACCTGGCCCTGGATGCACACGTGGTGGCGGCACTTCGGCGCCGGCCGCCCGGACCACCGGCTGCACGTCGCCGTCGTGCGCGACGGCCGCCGGGTCGTGGCCATCGCCCCGCTGTACGTGAGCCGGGTCGGCGTCGGCCCGCTGCGGGCCACCGTCGTCCGGCGGATCGCCCACGACGCCGGCGACTACGGCGGCGCGCTGCTCGCCCCCGACGCCGACGCCGCGGTCGGCGTCCTGGTCGACCACCTGGGCGCGCTGCTCCACGGCGGCGCCACGGTCGTCGTGCTGTCGCGGCTGCCCGGCGACGCCCGCTGCACCACCCTGCTGGGCGAGGAGCTGGTGCGCCGGGCGGCGACGATCGAGCCGGTCGTCACCGAGCTGGGCGGCACCTGCCTGTACGTCGACGTGCGCGGCGGCTACCCCCTGGCGAAGAAGGCGAAGAAGCACAAGATCCGCCAGCGGCTGCGCCGGCTGGAGGAGCAGCACGGCGAGGTCGCCTTCGTCCGCCACACCGGCCCGACGCTCGAGGAGGGCATCCGGCGCTTCGTGGCGCTGCACGACCGGCGGTGGGCCGAGCTCGACGAGCCGATGCAGGGCCTCATGGCCGACGACGCCGGGCGGGCCTTCCTGCTCGACGCGCTCCGGGCGCTCGACGCCACCGGCCGGCTCGTGCTGCTGTCGCTGGAGGCGGGAGGCGAGCCGGTGGCGGTCGAGCTCGACCTCGTCCAGGGGCGGCGCCAGTTCCTGTTCAAGGGCGCGTTCGACCCGCGCTTCGCCGCCTACAGCCCCGGGCAGCTCCTGCACCACAAGGTGTTCGAGGACGGGCTGGCGGCCGGCATCGAGGTGTTCGACTTCTGCCGGGGCGACGCCCAGTACAAGCGGCGGTGGGCCGACCAGGAGCGCCGCCTGTCGACGGTCGTGCTCAGCCGGCCCGGGCCGCGGGGCGCCCTGGCCCGCCAGCGCTACCGGCTGGCGCTGGCGGCCGAGCGCCGGTGGCGGCGCCGCGGCCGCGACTGAGCGGGATCAGGGGTCGACGTCGAGCCGCAGCAGGTCGTCGAGGGTCTCGCGCCGCACGACCAGGCGGGCGTCGCCCTCCCGCACGAACACCACCGCCGGGCGCGGGACCTTGTTGTAGTTCGAGCCCATCGAGTGGCCGTAGGCGCCGGTGACCGGCGTGGCCAGCACGTCGCCCACCCGCAGGTCGGCGGGCACGTGCGCGTCCCGCACCAGCAGGTCGCCCGACTCGCAGTGCTTGCCCACGACCGTGACGACCCGGGGCCGGGGCGCCTCGACCGCCCGGGGCAGGAAGGCCTCGTAGCCGCTGCCGTAGAGCACCGGCCGGGGGTTGTCGCTCATGCCGCCGTCGACGGCCACGTAGGTGCGCACGCCGGGGATGTCCTTGATCGTCCCCACCGTGTAGAGCGTGACGGCCGCCTGCGCGGCGATGGCCCGGCCGGGCTCGGCGGTCACCCGGCTGCGGATGCCCGCCTCCCGGCAGGCGTCGTGCACGACCCGCCCCCACTCGCTGATGGTCGGCGCCTCCTCCCCCACGACGTAGGGGACGCCGAGCCCGCCACCGATCGACAGCTCGGGGAGGTCGAGGTCGCGCACCCACGGCGCGACGACCGCGATCGCCTGGCGGAAGAAGTCGGCGACGAAGATCTGGCTGCCGATGTGCAGGTGGACCCCGACGAGCTCGGCCGCGGACGAGGACGCCACCCGCTCGACGGCCCGGTCGAGGTCGCCGGAGGCGACGCCGAAGCCGAACTTCGAGTCGATCTGCCCGGTCTGGACGAACTCGTGGGTGTGGGCCTCGACGCCGGGCGTGGCCCGCAGCAGCACGCGGGGCGTGCGCCCGTCCTCCTCGTGCAGGCGCTCCAGCCGGTCGAGCTCGTCGAAGCTGTCGACGACGATCCGGCCGACCCCGGCCTCGCGGGCCCGGGCCAGCTCGGCGTCGCTCTTGTTGTTGCCGTGCAGCACCAGGCGCTCGGCGGGGACGCCGGCGGCGAGGGCGACGTGCAGCTCGCCGCCCGTGGCCACGTCGAGGTGCAGGCCCTCCTCGTGCACCAGCTTGGCCATGGCCAGGCAGAGGAACGCCTTGCCGGCGTAGCTGACCCCGTCGCCGAAGGTGGCCAGGGCCTCGCGGCAGCGGGCCCGCAGGTGCTCCTCGTCGTAGACGAACAGCGGCGTGCCGAACTCGCGCACGAGGTCGGCCGTCGAGCAGCCGCCGATGGCCAGCCAGCCGTCGTCGCCGACCGTGGCGCTGTCGGGCAGCAGGTGGGCCGGCACCGGGCCGGCCCGGGCCTCGTCGCGGAGGGCGCCGGGGTCGACGGCGCGGTCGAGCTCCGCGGGGTCGGGGATCACCTCGGCCCCCGGCGGGCGGTCACATCGACTCCGGGGCGGCCACGCCCAGCAGGTCGAGCCCGATGGCCAGCCCCACCCGGGTGGCCTCGACGAGCCACAGGCGGGCCTGGGTCGTCGCCGGCGGCACGTCGTCACCGAGCACCCGGCAGTCGTGGTAGAAGCTGTGGAACCGGTCGGCCAGCTCGCGCACCCACGCGGTGACCTTGTGGGGCGCCCGCTCGACGCAGGCCAGCTCGACGACCTCGGGCAGGGTGGACAGCGTGCGCAGCACCTCGAGCTCGCGCTCGTGGGTGAGCGGCGACAGGTCGACCTCGTCCAGCGGCGCCCGGGTGACGCCCAGCTCGCTCGCCCTCTTGCCGATCGAGTGGATGCGGGCGTGCGCGTACTGGACGTAGTAGACGGGCGACTCCTTCGAGTCGGCCCGCACCTTCTCGAGGTCGATGGTCGGCGCCTGGTCGATCGACGCCACCAGCGACAGCACCCGCATGACGTCGGGGCCGACGTCCTCGACGAGGTCGTCCAGGTCGACGGCGTTGCCCAGCCGCTTGCCGATGCGGCCGCTGGACAGCGACACCATCTGGCCGATGCGGACCTCGAGGCGGTCCTTGTCGACGCCGAGGGCGGCGACGCCGGCCTTCAGGCTGGCCACCTGGCCCTGGTGGTCGGCGCCCCAGACGTTGATGACCCGGTCGAAGCCCCGGATCAGGAACTTGTTGCGGTGGTAGGCGATGTCGCCGGCCAGGTAGGTGTAGTCGCCGCCCTGCTCGGGCGACTTGCGCAGCACCCGCTTGCCCCGGGGGTCGCCGTGGGCGCCGGTGTCGAGCCAGATGGCGCCGTCCTCCTCCCACACGAGGCCGCTCTTGCGCAGCTCCTCGATGGTCTCCTCGACGGCCTCGCTCTCCTCGATCGACGCCTGGCTGAACCACTCGTCGAAGTGGATGTTGATGGCCTCGAGCTGGACCTTGATGAACCGCAGGATGTGCTCGGCGGCCCAGCGCCCGGCCTGCTCGACGTCCTCGGGGCCGTCGTAGGCGCTGGCCAGGCCCTTGACGAAGCCGCTCGGGTAGCCGCCCTCGGGCAGCGGCCGGCCCGCCCGGCGGGCCAGGACGGACTCGCCGAGGCGGCGGATCTGCCCGCCGGTGTCGTTCACGTAGTACTCGCGGGTGACCTCGTAGCCGCAGCGCTCGAGCAACCGGCCGAGCGAGTCGCCGTAGGAGGCGAACCAGCCGTTGCCGACGTGGATCGGCCCGGTCGGGTTGGCCGAGACGAACTCGACCTGGACTCGCTCGCCGTTGCCGAAGTCGTGGCGGGCGTAGCCCTCCTCGCCCTGGGTGACGACCTCGGTCAGCACCTCGTGGAGCCAGGTGGGCGCCAGGTGGAAGTTGACGAACCCGGGGCCCGCGACCTCGACCCGCTCGACGTGCCTCGGCGGGTCGGCCTCGAGCGCCGCGACGAGGCGGGTGGCCAGCTCGCGGGGGTTGGTGCCGGCCGCCTTGGCCAGGGCGAGGGCGACGTTGGTCGACCAGTCGCCGTGCTCGCGCCGGGCCGGGCGCTCCAGCTCGATGGTCTCGGGCGGCTGGACCCCGACCGAGTCGAGGGCGCTGCGCAGGGACGCTTCGAGGACGTCGCGGATCATGGGCGTCACCGGGGTGGGAGGGGGCACGGGTGGTCCGATCGTACCGAGGCGCCCCCGGGCACCCGAACCCGGCGCCCCGGCCGGTCACGGGCGCCGACCAGGGGTCCCACCGGGGTGCCACCGCCGGTTCGGCCGGCGCCGTCGCGGACGCTACGCTGTCTCTCCCCGCCCTCGTAGCTCAGGGGATAGAGCATCGGCCTCCGGAGCCGTGTGCGCAGGTTCGAATCCTGCCGAGGGCGCCAGGAGCGGCGGTGGCCAGGGGATCGCCCGGGTCATCGCCGTCGTCGCGTCTCGGGGCGGTCAGCGCAGGTCGCGCTCACGCCCCGATCCTCCCGGCCCCGCCCGCTCGGCGCGCCGCGGCCGCCCGGCGGGCGCGGGACTTCGCCAGCGCGTCGACGGCGAGCACCGCCACGGGGGCCGCGAACCCGACCAGCCAGCCGGCGAGCGGCGGGTCGGCGTGGCCCAGCTCGTCGGCGATCGGGCCGACGAACAGCACGACGAGCGAGAAGCAGAGCTCGATGGACGCCGCCACGAGGAGCAGCGGGTTGGTCGTCCACCCGAGGGCGCCGGGCCAGCGGGTCGTGCTGCGGCAGGCGAACGCGTTGGCCGTCTGCCCGAGCACGACGGCCATGAACGCCGCGCCCGAGGCCGCCATCGCGACGTGGCCGCCGGGGAACGTCTCCCCCGGCCGCCACCCGCCCGAGAGGAACGAGACGAGGAACGCCGCCATCGTGAACAGCGCGACCAGCGGGCCGATCCGCCCGAAGGCCCGGCGGGCGACGGTGGCGTCGAGGAGCCGGCCCCGCACCGGCGGCCGGTCGAGGATCCCCCGGGACGGCGGCTCGGCCCCGAGGGCCACCGCCGAGAGCGTGTCGGTCCCCAGGTCGAGGGCCAGGATCTGGAGGACGCCAAGCGCCAGGGGGACCCGCCCGCCGCTCAGCGCCCAGACGAGGAAGGGCGTGACCTCGGCCACGTTGTCGGTGAGGTGGTAGGTGAGGAAGCGACGGATGTTGAGGAACGTCGCCCGGCCGTGCTCGATGCCGTTGACGATGCTGGCGAAGTGGTCGTCGAGCAGGACGAGGTCGGCGGCCTCCCGGGCCACGTCGGTGCCCGACCGGCCCATCGCCACGCCGATGTCGGCCTCGTGCAGCGCCGGCCCGTCGTTCACCCCGTCGCCGGTCATGGCGACGACGTGGCCCCGGCGGCGGAGCGCCCGGGCGATGCGCAGCTTCGCCTCGGGCGTGACCCGGGCGACCACGACGCCGTCCTCGTCGAGCAGCTCGCCGAGGGCGTCGTCGTCCGCGGGCAGGTCGTCGCCCCGCAGGACCGGCTGGTCGGGCCGGCGCAGCCCGACCTCGGTGGCGATGGCGGCGGCGGTCGCCGGGTGGTCGCCGGTGACCATGGCCAGCTTGATCCCGGCTCGGCGGCAGGCGTCGATCGACCGGGACACGTCCGGGCGCGGCGGGTCCTCCATGCCGACCAGCCCGAGGAGGGCCAGGCCGGCCTCGGCCTCCGCCGCGCTCGCCGGGGTCTCGTCGCCCGCCGGGCGACCGGCCACGGCCAGGACCCGCAGGCCCTGGTCGGTGAGCTCCCGCACGACCTCCGCCACCTCCCGGCCGTCCCGGCACAGGGGCAGCACGGCGTCGGGGGCGCCCTTCACGACGACCTCCCCGTCGACCACGACCGACATGCGCCGGCGCCGGGGGTCGAACGGGAACCGCACCGCGGGGCGGTGGGCCCGGCGGTCCTCGTCGGTGTCGATCCCGAGCCGGCGGGCGAAGACGTCGAGGGCGACCTCCATCGGGTCGCCGTGGGGCTCCCGGGCGCCGTCGCGCACGTGCAGGTCGCCGGTCGAGCAGCGCACGGCGCCGAGGGCGAGCCGCTCGACGGCGGCGCGGCCGGCCGGGTCGGCGAGGTCGACCCGGGCGGTCGGGTCGTACCCCGGCGTGCGGACCTCGACGCTGGTCGACGGGGTCCAGGCCCGGACGACCGTCATCTGGTTCTGCGTGAGCGTGCCGGTCTTGTCGGTGCAGATGAAGGTCGTCGAGCCCAGCGTCTCGACGGCGTCGAGGTTGCGCACCAGCACGTTCCGCTTCGCCATCTGCTCGGCGCCCCAGGCCAGGGACAGCGTGACGGTCGGCAGCAGCGCCTCGGGGACCAGCGCCACCGTGACGCCGATGGCGAAGGTGAACCCGTCCGCCGCCGTCTCCCCCAGGACGACCGCCACCAGGAAGAACACCGCGCCGACGCCGACGGCGATGAGGGCGACCGTGTGCACGAGCCGGCGCAGCTCGCGGGCCAGGGGGCCGGGCGGTGCCGGCTCGGCTGCCGTGAGGCGGGCGATCTCGGCCAGCCTCGTCCGGGCGCCGGTGGCGGTGACGACCGCCTCACCCTCCCCCTCGACGACGAAGCACCCGGCGTGGACCCGGTCGCCCTCCTCGACGGGTGACGGCTCGCTCTCGCCGGTCAGGAGCGACGTGTCGACCGACAGGCGGTGCGCCTCGGTGACGACGGCGTCGGCCGGGATGCGGTCGCCCGCCTCCAGCGCCAGCAGGTCGTCGACGACCACCTCGCTGGCGTCGAGCTCCTGGCGGCGCCCGTCGCGCCACACGGTGACCCGCATCGGCAGCAGCGCGCCCAGGCGCTCGGCCGCCCGGTCGGCCCGGTGCTCCTGGACGAAGGCGAAGGCGGCGTTGAGCAGGACCACCGCCACGATGGCGACGCCCAGCTCCGGCAGGTCGGCGACGAAGGCCAGCCCGGCGGCGACCCAGAGCATGAGGGCGAAGACGTGGACGAGCTGGTCGAGGAAGCGCCGGACCGCCGACCGGCGCCGGGGCCGCGGCAGTACGTTCGGCCCGTCGCGGGCCCGGCGCCGCGCCGCCTCCTCGGCGGACAGCCCTCGTTCCCTCGTCTCCGTCGCCGGACGTTGCACTGGGCTCGGACCTCCTGACGGCCGTGTGTTCCGTACCCGGTGCGGGACCGTCCAGTAGTGGTGCGCCGACACGGTCCGGCTGGGTCGGACTCGCCGCCGTGACGACGGGCGTGACCGACGGGGCCTGACGATGTGGCCGTTCTCACGCTGGCGGCGGTCGCGGGACCGACGACCCGAGCGGCCGCCGGCGCGGTGCCTGCGCTGCGGCGAGATGGCCCAGCCCGGCTACGTGACGGCAGACGGAGCCAGCACGACCATCCTCGGCTGGAACGTCGGCGAGCCGACGATCTGGCGCACGCGGGACGTCGTGCTGGACAGGCGCGTCTGGTTCGGGAAACCCGCCCGCTGGCCCGCCCACCGCTGCGAGGCCTGCGGCCTGGTCATGTTTCAGTTCTTCGTGGAGGAGCGCTGGCGCGGATCTCCCGCCGCCCGCCCGAGCCACAATCCCCGCCGTGACGACGTGCCTGACCGACGGGGCGGGGTGACAGTGTCGCTGTTCTCGCGGTTCTCGCGCCGATCTCGTACTTCGAGGCTCGAGCGGCCGCCGCGGCGGTGCCTGCGCTGCGGGGAGACGGCCCTGCCGGGCTATGTGATGACCCCCGGCAGCTGGCTCGGCTGGAAGTCCGGCGAGCTGTCGTGGTTGCAGGCGTGGTTGAACAGGTCCGACATCACGCTGATCTATCGGTTCATCGGGGACGCCCGGTACCCGGGCCACCGGTGCCCGGCATGTGGCCTCATCCTGCTCGAATCCCCGACCCCCACCGCCCGCCCGAGCCACAATCCCCGCCGTGACGACGTGGCCGACCGACGAGGTGGCGTGACCGGCGCGCTGGCCGGGCCACGTCTGCCCGGCGTGCGGCCTCGTCATGCTGGAGATGCCCGAGGGCGCGCTCCCGACGTGACGCCGGGCCCGGGGTGGCGTACCGCGCCTCCGCTGTTGGCCACCGCCGCCGGTGGGTATGCGGGGCCACAGTCGGAAGGAGGCTGCGATGTTCTTCGTCGATCGCGTCGATGCCGGCCGGTGGCTCGCCGACCACCGGGAGGCCCCCTGGGTCCGGACCGCTCGCCGCCTCGCCGTCCCGGCGGGCGCCGCCGTGGCCGGCGCCCTGCTCCTCCCCCGGGCGAGGGCGCGGCACGCCCTCCGCCGCCTGGCCAGGCTCCTCCGCCGGCGGGCCCGCTACGTGCGGGGCCGGCTCCAGGGTGTCCGCTACCGCCTCTCCGGTCGCCACCCCGACCCCGACGTCCCCGACACGGTGCTCGCCGACCGGATCCGGTCGACCCTCGGCCCGCTCGAGAAGCGGCTGGACGTGCCCCGGGTCCACGTCATGGTCGAGGACCACGTGGCGCTCCTCCACGGCGAGGTCGGCGCCGAGGCGGAGGCCGAGGACATCGAGGTGGCCGTCGCCGCCGTCCCCGGCGTGCAGGGCGTCGAGTCCTACCTCCACGTCGGGCTCTGGGACGGGAGCGACCGGCCGTCCGCCGGACGGGCGGTGGAGCAGCCCTCCGACGCCCGCCGCCGCCTGCTCGACGCCGCCGCCTCGGCCGGCGTGGACGCCTCCGTCGCCCCGGTGGTCGTGCGGGCGATCCTCTCCACCTTCGCCGCCCGGATCCCCGACGGCGAGCGCGAGCAGGTCGCCACCCACCTCCCCGCCGACGTCCGCTCGATGTTCACGCCGCCGCGCCGGCGCCGCCGGCTCGCCCCGGCCCGCACGACGGCCGAGCTGGTCGCCCGCATCGGCGCCGAGACCGACGCGCTCCCGCCGGGCAAGGAGGTCGAGGTGACCCGGGCGGTCCTCCACGAGCTGCGGGCCCTCGTCCCCGAGGAGGCCGCCGACGTCGCGGCCGTTCTCCCGGCCGAGCTGCGGGAGATGTGGCAGGAGCGCTGACGCGGTGCCGGGGCGACCGGGCGCGCGCCCGGCGACGGAGGTGCCACGGCGGGCCGGCGGTCGCACGCCCACCCACGTGCGCCGCCGCGACGGCCAGCGCGTTCCCTTCGACGCCGGGCGGATCGAGTGGGCGGTCCGCCGGGCCGCGGCCGAGGCGGGCGAGCGCGACCCGGACCTGCCGGCCACCGTGGCGGGCGCCGTCGCCGAGGCGCTGGCGTCCGGCCGGCCCGGCCGCGTGCCGGACGTCGAGGAGGTCCAGGACGAGGTGGAGCGCCAGCTCGGCCTGGCCGGTCGCGACCGGGTCGCCAAGGCGTTCGCCGCCTACCGCCGGCGCCGCACCGAACTGCGGGAGGCGAAGGCCCGCCTGGGGGTGCGGGACGAGCTGAAGCTCGGCCTGGCGGCGGTGGTGGTCCTGCGGGAGCGGTTCCTGCGCCGCGACGAGCGCGGCCGCCCCGTCGAGTCGACCGGCGAGCTCATGGACCGGGCCGCCACCCACGTCGCGGCCGCCGAGGACGAGCACCGGCCCGGCGCGTCCCGGCGGTGGGCCGAGGCCTTCTCGGCCCTGCTGCGCCGCCTCGACTTCCTGCCGAACTCGCCGACCCTGATGAACGCGGGCACGCCCGTCGGGCTGCTGTCGGGGTGCGTCGTGCTCCCGATCGAGGACTCGCTGAGGTCGATCTTCGCCGCGCTGGGCGACGCCGCCCTCGTCCACCAGGCCGGCGGCGGGACCGGCTACACGTTCACCCACCTGCGCCCGGCCGGCGACCGGGTGGCCAGCACCGGCGGGACGGCCAGCGGGCCGGTGTCGTTCCTGCGGGTCTTCGACACCGCGGCCGGCGTGCTGCGGGCCGGCGGCCGGCGCCGGAGCGCCAACATGGCGGTCCTCGACGCGTCGCACCCCGACGTCGTCGAGTTCGTGGACGCCAAGCGCACCCCCGGCGAGCTCGAGCACTTCAACCTCTCGGTCGCGGTCCCCGACCGGTTCCTGCGGGCGGTCGAGCGCGGCGGCACCCACCGGCTCGTCAACCCCCGGACCGGCCGCACCGTCGCCCGGATGCCGGCCCGGGAGCTGTTCGAGGCGATCTGCGCGAGCGCCCACGCCTGCGGCGACCCCGGCCTGCTGTTCGTCGACGCCATCAACCGCGCCAACCCGCTGCCCTTCCTCGGCCGCATCGAGGCGACCAACCCGTGCGGCGAGGTGCCCCTGCTCCCCCACGAGTCCTGCAACCTCGGGTCGATCAACCTCCCCCGGTTCCTCCGTGACGGCGGCGTCGACTGGGACCGGCTCACCGAGGTCGTGCACCTGGCGGTGCGCTTCCTCGACGACGTCATCGACGCCGGCCGCTACCCGACCCCCGAGCTGGAGCGGGCCGCGCTGGCGTCCCGCAAGGTCGGGCTCGGCGTCATGGGCCTCGCCGAGCTGCTCGCCGCCCTGCGCATCCCCTACGACAGCGACGAGGCCGTCCGCCTGGCCGGCCGCCTCACCCGCCACATCCGCCGCGAGGCCCACCGGGCGTCGGCCGCGCTCGCCGCGGAGCGGGGCCCGTTCCCGCTGTTCGAGCAGAGCACGTTCGCCCGCCGGGGCTCGCCGCCGCTGCGCAACGCGCAGCTCACCTCGATCGCCCCCACCGGGACCATCTCGCTCGTCGCCGGGACGACCGCGGGCATCGAGCCGATGTTCGCGATCGCCTACGCCCGCACCGTCCTCGGCCACCAGGTGGTCGAGCTCAACCCGCTGTTCGAGCGCACCGTCCGCGACCTGGGCCTCTACTCCGACCAGCTCGCCGCCCGGGTCGCCGCCACCGGGCGGGTGCGCGACGACCCGGTGCTGCCGCCCGACATCCGGGCCGCCTTCCCGACCGCGCTGGAGGTCGCCGCCGAGTGGCACCTGCGGATGCAGGCCGCGGTCCAGCGCCACGTCGACGCCGCGGTGTCGAAGACGGTCAACCTGCCCGCCGACGCGACGGTGGAGGACGTCCGGGAGATCTACCTCGCCGCCTGGCGGGCGCGGGTCAAGGGCATCACCGTCTACCGGTACGGCAGCAAGCCCGACCAGGTCCTCACCCTCTTAGGTGACGGGGGCGGGGCGCTCGGGCCGTCCGTGCACGCGGACGTCGCCTTCGCCGGCGGCTGCGCGGGCCACGTCTGCGAGTTCTGAGCGCGCTCGGCCACCGGCGACCGGGCGGCCTTCGCGGACCCACCCGCGGGCTACGGTCGCCGGCAGGACCGCAGGCGGAGGAGGAAGGGCATGCCGAGCGAGCAGGTCGACGTCGTCGTGGTGGGGGCCGGGTTCGCCGGGCTGACGGCCGCCCGGGCGGTGCACGAGGCGGGCCGGTCGGTGCTCGTGCTCGAGGCCCGCGACCGGGTGGGCGGCCGCACGTGCACCGAGGAGCACCACGGCACCTGGATCGACCTCGGCGGGCAGTGGATCGGCCCCGGCCAGGACCGGGTCGCCGCCCTGGCCGCCGAGCTGGGCGTCGAGACCTACCCCCAGCCGACCGAGGGCGACGACGTCGTGCTCTTCGGCGACGGGGAGCCGCAGCGGGCGCCGGACGTGGCGCTCGCCTTCTCCGACGAGGAGCTGACCGCGTACCTCGAGCTGGCCGGTGCGTTGGAGGCGATCGCCGAGAAGGTCCCGCTCGACGCCCCGTGGCTGGCGCCCGAGGCCGCGGCCTGGGACGCCACCACCCTGCGCGAGTGGGTCGCGGGCACCGGTGTCCCCGACCGGGTGGCCGGGCTGTTCGAGGTCGCGGTCCAGGCCGTGTTCGCCGCCACCTCGGCCCAGCTCTCGCTGCTCCACGCCGCCCACTACGTCCACTCGGCGGGCGGCTGGTCGAAGCTGACCGACACCGAGGGCGGCGCCCAGCAGGACCGCCTCGTCGGCGGGGTCCAGCCCCTCGCCGAGCGCCTGGCCGCGCGCCTGCCGGACGGCGCGCTGCGCCTGTCCACCCCGGTCCGCGGGCTGGCCCAGGACGGCGACGGCGTGACCGTGCGCACGGCGGGCGGCGAGGTCCGGGCCCGGCGGGCGATCGTCGCGGTCCCCCCGACCCTCGCCGGCCGGATCGACCACGACCCGCCCCTCCCCCCGCAGCGCGACCAGCTCCTCCAGCACATGCCCCAGGGCTCGGTCGTGAAGTTCCACGTGATCTACGACGAGCCGTGGTGGCGCGCCGAGGGGCTCTCGGGCACCGTCCTCTGCCCGGACGAGCCCATCGGCGTCACCTTCGACGGCACGCCGCCGGCCGGCACGCCCGGCATCGTCACCGGGTTCTTCGAGGGCCCCGCCGCCGTCGCCGCCGGCGCCCGGACCCGGGAGGAGCGCCGCGACGTGGTCGTCGACGTGCTCGCCCGCACGCTCGGCGAGCGGGCCCGCGACGTCCGCGACTACATCGACCGGGACTGGTCGGCCGAGCCCTGGACCCGGGGCTGCTACGGCGCCCACCTGCCGCCGGGCGCCTGGACCGTCTACGGGCCGGCGCTGCGGGTCCCCGTCGGCCGCGTCCACTGGGCCGGGACCGAGACCGCCGAGCGGTGGACCGGCTACATCGACGGCGCCATCGAGAGCGGGCAGCGGGCGGCCGCCGAGGTGCTCGCCGCGCTCGGGAGCTGACCGGGGACCGCCACCGTGTGCGACACCGCCTGCGTCCGCCGCCCCGGCGGCATGCTCTTCGCCAAGTCGAGCGACCGCCCGGTCGACGAGGTCCAGGTGCTGCGGTGGTTCGGGCGCCGTCCCCCCGGCGAGCAGCCCGTGCAGGCCACCTACGTCCCGGTGCCGGACGCGGGGGCGGCCGCCGTGGTCGGATCCCAGCCCACCTGGATGTGGGGGTTCGAGCACGGGGTCAACGAGCACGGCGTCGCCATCGGCAACGAGAAGGTGTGGACCGTCGACGACCCCCGGGCCGTCCCGCCCGCGCTCGTCGGCATGGACCTCGTGCGGCTCGGGCTCGAGCGGGGCGCGACGGCCGACGACGCGCTCGACGCCGTCACCGCGCTCCTGGCCGCCCACGGCCAGGGCGGCTCGGGCGAGGAGGGCGGCGACGAGCCCTACTGGTCGTCGTTCCTGATCGTCGACGGCCGGAGCGGCTGGGTGCTGGAGACCTCGGGCCGGTCGTGGGTGGCCCAGCCGGTCGGCGACGGCGCCGCCATCTCCAACCGCCTGACGCTGACGACCGGCTGGACGCGCTCCTCCCCCGACGTCGCCCCGGGGACGAACTGGGACGAGCGGCGGGCGCCCGACGCGCCGACCGGCATCGCCGACCACCGCCTGGCGGCCACCCGGGCCTGCGTCGCCCGGGGCCCGGACGTCACCCCGGCCGACCTGGTGGCCACGCTGCGCGACCACGGCACCGGCCCCTGGGGCGCGCCGGGGCGGCCGGCGACGGCGCCGCCGCCCCCGCCCGAGGACGTCCGGGACGACTGGTCGGGCGTCACCGTGTGCATGCACGTGCGTGGCTACCAGTGCACGACGGCGTCGATGGTCGCCGACCTGCCGGCGGCCGCCGGCGAGCCGCTCCGGGTCTGGGCCACGCTCGGCTCCGCCTGCACCGCCGTCTTCCTGCCGGTGGCCGTCCTGCCCGGCGAGGCGGGGCGGGAGCCGCGGGCCGTCGGCCCCGCCGTGGTCGGCGACCCTGACGCCCGGCGGGCGTTCTCGGCGCCCCGCCCCCGGGGCGGGGCGCCCGGCGGGGCCGGTGCCGCCGCCCTCGCCACCGTGCGGGCCGTGCTCGACCCGATCGAGGCCGCGGCCTGGGAGGAGGCCGACGCCCTCTGGCGTGGGGGCGCCGGCCCGGACGCCTGGCGGGCGGCCGCCGAGGGCTGGGACCGGGCCGTCCGGTCCGCCCTCGCCGCCCTCGGCTGAGGCGCCGCCGCGCCGCGGCACGGCCGCCACTGCAGACAGTGGTGGCTTGACCGTCTAGGGTGATCCCTACGGCCGGCAGAGGGGGCGGGATGCTTCGACGGTGGGGCCACTTCGCAGCCACCCACCACTGGTGGGTGATCGGCACCTGGGTGGTGCTCGTGCCGGCCCTGTGGGTGCTGGGGCTCGCCGTCGGCGGCGAGCCGGACAACACCTTCACCCTGCCGGGCTCGCCGTCGCAGGACGCCCAGGACCGGCTGGAGGCCGACTTCCCCGCGGCCGCCGGGGCCAGCGCGACGGTCGTCTACCACAGCCGGACCGGCGCCGACCTCACGACCGACACCTCGGTCCAGCAGGAGATCGAGGCCAGCCTGGCCGACATCTCCGGCCTCGACGGCGTCGCCTCGGTGACCGGGCCGTTCCGCAACGACGACCTGTTCTCGGAGGACGGCAGCACCGCACTGGCCAACGTCGTCTGGACCGACCCGCCCGACGAGCTGCCGAACAACGGGGTCGACGCCTTCGAGGACCTCGACGCCTCGGTGGCGCAGCACCGCAGCGACGACCTCCAGATCGAGCTCGGCGGCACGCTGCCGGGCGCCCAGCCCACCGACGTCGAGCCCGCGCTCGTCGTCTACGGCCTCGTCGCCGCCCTCGTCATCCTCGCCGTCGCCCTGGCCACCTGGTGGTCGTTCGCCTGGCCGGTCGTCGGGGCGCTGGCCGGCGTCGGCCTCGGCGTCTCGCTCGTGCGGTTCCTCGAGCTGGCCGTCGACGTGCCCACCATCTCCGAGACCGCGGCGGTGATGATCGGCCTCGGCGTCGGCATCGACTACGGGCTGTTCGTCGTCGGCCGGGCCAAGGACCACGTCGAGGCCGGCGAGGCCCCCGTCGCCGCCGCCGGGCGCGCCCTCGACACCGTGGGGCGGGCGGTGCTCACCGCGGGCGCCACCGTCGTCGTGGCGCTCGGCGCGCTGCTCGTCTTCGACGTCCCCGCGGTGACCGCCATGGCCTACGCGGTCGTCGTGGTCGTCACCGCGGTCGTGCTCGCCGCGCTCACGCTGCAGCCGGCGATCATCGGCGCGGTCGGGCCCCGCCTGGCCCGGGGCCGGGTGCCCTGGTCCCACCGCGCCGACCCCGCCCGCCGGAGGCCCATGCGCCGTTGGGCCGACCTCGTCACCCGGGTGGCGCCGGTCGCGCTGGCCGGGGCGCTGGTCGTGCTGCTCGTGCTGGCCATCCCGGTGTTCCGGGGCGACCTGCGGCTCGGCCCGCTGGACAACTCCCTCTACCCGACCGACTCGACGCAGTACCGGGCGTGGGAGCTGCAGTCCGAGGCGTTCGGCCCCGGCTCGACCGACCCGTTCCTCGTCGTCGTGGAGATCCCCTCCGGTGACAGCTCGGCCCAGGGCCAGGTGACGACGCTGGTCCAGGACGTCGCCAAGGCCGACGGGGTGGCCACCGTGACGCCGCCCCAGGTCAACTCGGACGGGAGCGTCGCCGCCTTCGAGGTGATCCCCACCACCGACGCCCAGGCGGAGGAGACCGCCGAGCTCGTCGACCGGTTGCGGGACGACACCATCCCGAACGCCGTCCAGGGCACCGGCCTCACCGCCGAGGTCGCCGGGCGCAACGCCATCTTCGTCGACCTCGACGACCGCATCGGCGACCGGCTGCCGACCTTCATCGGCCTCGTGATCCTCGTCGCCCTCGTGATCCTCGGCGCCGTCTTCCGGTCCCTCGCCATCCCGATCAAGGCGGCGGTGTTCGACGTCGTGACGATCCTCGCCACCTACGGCGTGCTCGTCGCGTTCCTCACCTTCGGCTGGGGCCGCAGCTGGGTCGGCATCCCCCAGGACCTGCCGGTGCTGTCGCTGCTCGCGCCTGTGTTCTTCGCCGTCCTCTTCGGGCTGAGCAACGACTACGAGGTCTACCTCGTGTCCCGCATGCACGAGGAGCGCGAGGGCGGCGCCGACCCCGCCGAGGCGGTGCGGCGGGGCCTGGGCGGCGGCGGCCGGATCGTCGTGGCCGCCGCGCTGATCATGGTCTTCGTCTTCGTCTCGTACGTGTTCCAGCCGGGCGCGGCCATCAAGCAGTTCGGGTTCGGGATGGCGGCCGCGATCGTGCTGGACGCGTTCGTCACCCGGATGATCGCGCTGCCGGCCGCCATGCGGCTCGGCGGCGACGCGATGTGGTGGCCGGGCCGGCGTGCGGGCGCCGCCCCGGCCGCCCGCCCGACCGCGACGCCCCGACCGGACGCCGCGGGCTGAGAGGAGGCACGCGATGGTGCGGACAGCGCCGCAGGACACCGAGCCGGCCACCGGGCGGGCCGACGCCCTCGTCGTCTTCGGGATCACCGGCGACCTGGCCCGGGTCATGACGTTCCGCTCGCTCTACCGGCTCGAGCAGCGGGGCCTGCTCGACTGCCCGATCCTCGGCGTGGCCGTCGAGGACTGGACCGACGACGACCTCCGCCAGCACGCCCGGGCGGCGATCGAGGCGACCGGCGAGCCGGTCGAGCCCCACGTCTGGGACCGGCTCGCCGCCCGCCTCTCCTACGTGGCCGGCGACGTCGCCGACGCCGGCACCTACCGCCGGGTCGCCGCCGCGCTGTCGGACGCGTCGCTGCCGGTCTTCTACCTGGAGATCCCGCCGGCGCTGTTCGCCACCGTCGTCGCCGGCCTCGCCGGGGCGGACCTGACCCACCGGGCCCGCGTCGTCGTCGAGAAGCCCTTCGGCCACGACCTCGCCTCGTCCCGGGCCCTCGCCGAGGAGATGCACCGCTACGTCGACGAGTCGCAGATCCTCCGCATCGACCACTTCCTCGGGAAGATGGGCCTGGAGGAGCTCCTCTACCTCCGGTTCGCCAACACGCTGCTCCAGCCGGTGTGGAACCGCACGGCGATCGAGAGCGTGCAGATCACGATGGCCGAGGCCTTCGGGGTCGAGGACCGCGGCCACTTCTACGACCCCGTCGGCGCCCTGCGGGACGTCGTCGTCAACCACCTCCTGCAGGTCGTGTCGGCCACGGCCATGGAGGCCCCCGCCGGCGCCGACCCCGCCGCCATCGAGGCCGCCCAGCTGGCGCTCTTCCGCTCGGTCCTCGACGCCGACCCGGGGCACTACGTCCGGGGCCAGTACGACGGCTACCGGGAGACCGCCGGCGTCGCCCGCGACTCGACGACGGAGACCTTCGCGGCGCTGCGCCTCGAGATCGAGAACTGGCGGTGGTCGGGGGTCCCGTTCTTCATCCGCACCGGCAAGCACCTGCCCGTCACCCAGACCGAGGTCCGGCTGGTCTTCGAGCGCCCGCCCCGCCTGCGGCTGGGGCTGGCCGGCGAGCACGGCCCCGAGCCCGACCAGCTCGTCGTCCGGCTCGACCCGTCGACCGGCATCCGGCTCGTCCTCGACGCCCGCCGGGCCGAGAGCCGCGCCCCGGAGGAGATCACCCTCGACATGACCTTCGCCGAGGAGGGCGGCGAGGGCCCGACACCCTACGAGGTCCTGCTGGAGGCCGCGCTCGCCGGCCGCACGGTCCGCTTCACCGGCCAGGCCGTCGTCGAGGAGTCCTGGCGCATCGTGCAGCCCCTCCTCGACGCCCCGCCGCCCGTGCACCCCTACCCCAAGGGCACCTGGGGACCGCCGGTCAGCGACGCCGTGCTGGCCGGGCACGGCCGCTGGCACGAGCCCTGGAGCACGCCGTGACCGCGCCGCCCAGCACGTCGATGCCGTCGCCGTTCCCGCCCATCGAGGACTACGCCTTCCTGTCCGACTGCCACACGGGGGCGCTGATCGCCCCCGACGGGGCCGTCGGCTGGCTGTGCGTGCCCCGCTTCGACTCGCCGAGCGTCTTCGGCAGCCTGCTCGACCGCCAGGCGGGCGACTTCCGCTTCGGCCCCTTCGGCGTCAACGCCCCCACCAGCCGGGCCTACGAGCCGGGCACCAACATCCTCACGACGACCTGGAACACCTCGACCGGCTGGCTCGTCGTGCGCGACGCGCTGACGATGGGCCCGCGCGCGGGTGACGACCCGGTGACCCCCCACACCCGGCCGCCGGCCGACGACGACGCCGACCACGTCCTCGTGCGCACCGCGGAGTGCATCGACGGCCAGGTC
This sequence comes from Thermoanaerobacterales bacterium, assembly GCA_017577565.1. GTDB lineage: Bacteria > Actinomycetota > Acidimicrobiia > Acidimicrobiales > VFJN01 > ZC4RG19. The sequence goes on from PKRH01000037.1 coordinate 22,493, forward strand.
GAGGTCGAGCTCGTCTGCGAGCCCGTCTTCGACTACGGCCGGGAGGGCGCGACCTGGGCCCTGGTCGGCGACGACCGGCACGAGGCCCACGCGCAGGGCGCCGGCACGACGCTCTCCCTGCGCGCCGACCTGCCCCTCGGGGTGGAGGGCGGCCGCGTCCGGGCCCGCCACGTGCTGCGGGCCGGGGAGCGCGCCTTCTGCGCCCTGTCCTGGGACGCCGACCTGGCCGGCCCGGCGGACGTCGACGAGGCCGCCGCCCGGCTGGCGTCCACCACCCGGTTCTGGCGCGACTGGCTGCGCCGGGCGCGGGCCATCGACCACCCCTACCGGCAGGCGATCGAGCGCTCGGCGCTGACCATCAAGGGCCTGACCTACATGCCGACCGGCGCCACCGTGGCGGCGCTGACGACCTCGCTGCCCGAGGCGCCCGGCGGCGAGCGCAACTGGGACTACCGCTTCACCTGGATGCGCGACTCGACCTTCACGCTCCAGGCCCTCCACTACCTGGACCTCGACTGGGAGGCCGACGAGTTCGTCGAGTTCATCGGCGACCTCGAACCGGTGGACGACGGCGGGCTCCAGATCATGTACGGCATCGACGGCCGCCGCGACCTCACGGAGACGACCCGCGACGACCTGTCCGGCTACGCGGGGGCGCGGCCGGTGCGGGTCGGGAACGACGCCTTCTCCCAGCGCCAGAACGACGTCTACGGCGCCGTGCTCGACGCCATCCTGCTGCACACCCGCCGCAGCCGGCGCCTGCCCCGGGCCCTGTGGCCGGTCGTCCAGCGGCTGGCGAGCTGCGCGACGGCGGTCTGGCCGCAGCCCGACCAGGGCATCTGGGAGGCCCGCGGCGCCCCCCGCCACTACGTGTCGTCCAAGCTCATGTGCTGGGTGGCGCTCGACCGGGCGGCCAAGCTCGCCGCCCTGCGGGGCGACGCCGAGGCCGAGGCGACCTGGCAGGCCACGGCGGAGGAGATCCGGGCCGACGTGCTGGCCAAGGGGGTGAGCGACCGGGGCGTGCTGCGCCAGCACTACGACACCGACGCGCTCGACGCCTCGACGCTGCTGGCCGCCATCTTCGGCTTCCTCCCCGGCGACGACGAGCGCCTGCGGGCCACCGTCCTCGCTGTCGCCGACGAGCTGACCGACCGCGGCTACGTGCTGCGCTACCGGACCGACGAGACCGACGACGGGCTGACCGGCACCGAGGGCTCGTTCCTCATCTGCTCGTTCTGGCTCGTGTCGGCCCTGGCCATCGTCGGCGAGCTGGCCCGGGCCCGGGAGACGATGGACCGGCTGCTGCGGGTGGCCTCGCCCCTCGGCCTCTACGCCGAGGAGCTCGACCCCCGCACAGCCCACCACCTCGGCAACTTCCCCCAGGCGTTCTCGCACCTGGCGCTCATCGAGGCGGCCGCCCGGCTCATCCTGGCCGAGCGCCTCGACGAGATGGAGGTCGCCCTCTAGCCGGGGCGACCCCCTACTGCTGGTAGCGCTCGACCACCTCGGGCGGCCGGACGCTCGCCGCGTCCGGGTCCTCGCCCGACGCCCGCCGGGCCCGGCGCTGCCGCAGCAGGTCCCAGCACTGGTCGAGCGCCACCTCGACCTCCCGCAGCCGCTCGGCGGCCGCCTCGTCGGGCCCGTTGGCGGCGAGCGTGCGCTCGAGCGAGTGCTCCTCCTCCACCAGCGCGCCGATCCGCCGGATGATGTCGTCGTCGTCCATGGCCACGCTCCTCTCTCGGGCCTGGCCGGCATCCTGCCGCCTCCGGCGCCCGGTCCCAACCACGCCCGGCCGGCGGGTGCCGGTCAGCAGCGCGCCCCCTCCGGTGGCTGGCCGATGATGAAGGGGTTCTCGGTCGTCGTGGTCGTCGGCGGCGGCGACGTCGTGGTGGTCGTCGTCTCGGGCGGGGCCGTCGTCTCCGGCGTCTCCGGCGTCTCGGGCGCCGGCGCCCCGGCGGGCGGCGGCATCTGGTCGATCGGGGTGGGGACCTCGTGGACGGTGGTGAAGTCGGCCCCCGCGATGACGACCACCTCGCCCGAGCCCAGCTCGGGGTTGACCTCGGTGGGGATGGCCGTCTCGCTGGTGATGTGCCGGGCGACGCGCTGGGCGAACAGCTCCTGCCCCGGCGCGTGCTGGATGGTCGTGTGCGCGTAGAAGGTGTCGGCGTCGCCCGGCTGGCGCAGCGTGAAGCCGACCTGCTGCAGCGCGGCGCTGACGTCGGAGGCCAGGTTCTCCCGCTGCTGGGCGGGGTCGGCGACGGTGCCGTTCAGCACCTGCACCGTCACCCGTGACGGGCTGATCTCGCTCGGGTCGAGGCCCCGGAAGACGTTGAGGATGGGCTCGGCCTCGGCCTCGTCGAGCAGGAGGCGCCCCCGCTGGGTCGGGTGGTCGACGACCGGCAGCGGGTAGGTCTCGAGCTCGGCCGGGTCGAAGTCCTTGAAGCGCTCCCCCAGGTCGCGCAGGTCGCCGATGGTGAGGTTGGGGTCGAGCTTGACCGTGTCGACGCCGATGTCGATGAGCTCGTGCAGGTAGAGCGGGTTGTCCTTGACCCGCGCCAGCACCTTGGACATCGCCCGCTGGATGAAGATCTGCTGGCGCTTCACCCGGTTGACGTCCGACAGCGGGTCGTGCCGCCACTCGCCGTCGATGAGCACCTCGAGCTTGCGGGACCGCACGAACTCGAGGGCGTCCTCGCCGTTGAGGTTCACGCAGCCGAGCTGCTCGTTGTAGAAGCCCGACCCCTTGTCCCGGGCGGCCCGCTCCATGAACACCGGCACGCCGCCGACCGAGTCGACCACCCGCTGGAAGCTGTCGAAGTTGACCTCGACGAAGTGGTTGATCGTGACGCCGAAGTTCTGCTGCAGGGTGTCGATGAGGTTCTGCGGGCCCTTGTCGTCGGGCCGGTTGTAGACCGCGTTGATCATCCCCTTCTCGCCGGTGTCGGCGACGGTGACGATCAGGTCGCGGGGGAACGAGGTGAGCGCCAGCCGGTCGGACTTGGGGTCGACCCGCAGCACCATGATCGTGTCGGTGTTGACGCCGTTGTGGCCCTCGCGGGTGTCGACGGCCACGATGAGGAAGTTCTCCGGCTCGCCGGGCGGCGCCTGCGGCAGCTCCACGTCCGCCCGCTCGATGCTGCCGTACTTGACGACCAGGTAGGTGCCGAGCGAGGCGCCGAGCAGGCACACGAGCACGATCGCCGTGCCCGCCGCCAGCACCAGGCGCTGCAGCCAGCTGCGGCGGCCCCGGCGGCCGTCGCCGCGCCCCCGGGCGCCGGCGCCCCGGGGCCGGGCGTGGCGGGGGGCCGCCGG